>JAGCDY010000037.1 GCA_017650925.1 bacterium | reverse complement strand
GGAAGCGGGGTGACGTCGAAGGACTCGATGGGGAAGCTGGAAAGGATGCCCGTGCCGTATTCGCCGCCGTCGTATTCGATGGCCTTGCTGTAGCCGTAGTAGGGATAGCGTCCGTTGCTGGCCTTGGAGAGTTCCTCCATGGTGTCCTTGCCGTGGCTCCTGTTGGTGTTACGGTCGACTTCCTGGAAGCCGACGATGTCGAGGCCGGCCTCGATACAGTCGTTGACTATGGTCGTCCAGTTCTGATGGACCCAGACGCCGCCCTGGATGTTGTAGGTGCCGACGCGGATCGTGGTCGCGTCTTCAGCGGACGCAAAAAGGGGAGTAATCGTCATAAGCGCAAAGAGTGCGGACTTTAAGAGAGAAGTGCTGCTGATTTTCATTTTATGCCTTCCTTTTTTTAACGCTTGATCTTTTCATCCGTGAGCCTGGTCCAGCTGTCTATGCGTTTTTGCAGTTCGCCGGAGCTTTTCAATCTCTTGATGGTCTTGTTGACCGATTTCAGGAGCGCTTTCTTCTCCTTGCCGCAGGCCACGCCGTAATTGTCCTCGCTGATGAAGGGTGAGGTTATGGCGAGTTCATCTTTGCCCATGGCGTAGGATCTGGCGGAGGGGCCGTCGTTGAGGGCGCAGTCCAGTTTGCCCGCGGCCACGTCTTCGGCGATGTCCCAGGAATTGGTGTATTCCACCGGGGTGCCGCCGAATTGCTTGATGATGTCGACCGCCCTGCCGCCTCCCGTTACGCCGACTCTTTTGCCTTTCAGTTCGTTAGCGCTGGTGATAGGCCTGGCGAGCGGCGAGGTTATGACGTTTCCCGTCTTGTAATAAGAATCGGAAAAAGCGAGGAACTTTTTCCTTTCCTTCGTTATGGAGATGGTGCCGAGGGCCAGGTCGGCCTTGCCGCTTCGAACGCTTTCCAAAAGCTCACCGAAGGGCATCTCCAGGATCACAAGCTCCTTGCCGGTATCTTTGGCGACCTCCCGGATCAGATCGATCTCCACTCCGCAGAATTCATCCGCCATTTTGAAGGAGAACGGCGGGGAGTCCGGGGGAGCGGCGACGGTTAAAGTAGGGGAGTCATCCTTGACGCAGCCAAGGAGCGCGAGAGTCAGAAAAATGGATATGATGGTTTTCATAGTGTCTATATTTTAGCATAAACCCTAATTTGATATAATAAAGAATTAATATCATTTACTAAAACAAGGATCATTCGTTCTATGGAAATCGCTTCACAGTACAACCCTAAAGATCACGAGAAGGCTATCTACGCCTCCTGGGAAGAGAGCGGCAGCTTCTCCCCTAGGGAAGGCAAACCAGGAAAAGAACCCTACTGCATCATGATGCCGCCCCCGAACGTCACGGGTGCGCTGCACCTTGGTCATGCCATAAACAACACGCTTCAGGACATCCAGATCCGCTATCACAGGATGCTGGGATGCAAAACGCTCTGGCAGCCCGGCACCGACCACGCCGGCATCGCCACGCAGGCCGTCGTTGAAAAAAGCATTTTCGAAAAAGAAGGCAAGACGCGCCACGATCTCGGCAGGGAAGAGCTCGTGCAAAGGATCTGGCAGTGGAAGGAACAGTACGGCGGCAGGATCTTGAGGCAGCTGCGCGCCATGGGCTGCTCCTGCGACTGGGACAATCTGCGCTTCACGCTTGACCCCGTTTGCGCCAAGGCTGTCCGGACGACCTTCCTTTCCATGTTCAAGTCCGGCCTCATCTACAGGGGCAAAAGGCTGGTCAACTGGGACGTCAAATTACAGACCTCCGTCTCCGACGACGAAGTGGTCTATGAGACCGTGAAAAGCAACCTCTGGCACCTCAAGTACCAGGTGGAAGGCAGCGAGGAATACCTTGAGGTCGCGACCACCCGCCCGGAAACTTTCTTCGGCGACACCGCCGTGGCCGTGCATCCGGAGGACGAGCGCTACAAACACCTTATCGGCAAGAACGTCATCCTGCCGCTCGTCAAACGCCCTATCCCGATCATTGGCGACGCGCTTCTGGTGGACAGGGAGTTCGGCACCGGCTGCGTGAAGGTGACGCCTGCCCACGACCCGAACGACTATCTCTGCGGCAAGCGGAACAAACTGCCGGAAATAAACATTCTCAATCCCGACGGCACGCTGAATGAGGTCGCCGGCCAGTTCGCCGGCATGGACCGCCTCAAAGCGCGCCCCTTGATCGTCAAGGCTCTGGAAGAGAGCGGCGACCTTTTGAAGACCGAACCATACACGACCCAGGTCGGCCATTCGGACCGCAGCAAAACTCCCATCGAACCTTACCTTTCCGACCAGTGGTTCGTCGTTATGGCGGACATGGCGGAAGCCGCCATGGCGGCCGTGAAGAGCGGGAAGATCCAGTTCCATCCCGCCCGCTTCGCCAAATCTTATCTCGACTGGCTTTCTGAAAAGCGCGACTGGCCCATCAGCCGCCAGCTCTGGTGGGGACACAGGATCCCCATCTGGTACGTCAAAGGCGTCGGCGAGGACGCGCTGAAGGCCTGCTTTGGCAACTGCGACGAGATCACCTGGCGCCGCGACGAGGACCACGACCAGTGGCTCTTGTGCTCTTCCATCGAGAACTTCAAGCCGGAAGAAAAACTTTTGGGCGCCGACGTGAGGCAGGAAGAGGACGTCCTGGACACCTGGTTCAGCTCCTCCTTGTGGCCGCACTCCACTCTGGGCTGGCCCGACAAGACGGAAAGGTTCGAGACTTTCTATCCCAACAACGTGCTGATAACGAACCGCGACATCATCAGCCTCTGGGTCGCCCGCATGGTCATGACCGCGCACTTCAACACGCACAGCGTGCCTTTTAAAGACGTCATGATCCACGTGACGATCCTGGACGGCATGGGCAAGCGCATGTCGAAATCCAAAGGCAACGGCGTTGATCCCGAGGACATCATTGAGCAGTACGGCGCGGACGCCCTCAGATTCTCCATGACGCAGATGTCGTCTGATACGCAGGACATGCGCGTGCCGGTGCAGTACCGCTGCCCGCACTGCGAGACGCTCTTCCCGCAGAATGAAAAGAACATGAAGGCCGAAACGCTCGTCTGCCCCAGCTGCAAAAAGACGATGGCGACGAGATGGGCCAACGAGGAAACGCAGAAGAAGGAAGGCCTGGCTTTCCTGACCAGCGCGAAATTCGAGATCGGCCGTAACTTCGGCAACAAGGTCTGGAACGCCTCGCGCTTTGCCATGCAGAACCTCGACGAAAAGACGCCCCTCTATACTCTGCCCGAGCTGAAGGAGGCGCTCGAGACGAAGAAGATCGCTCCTCTGAACGCCGACGAGGAATGGATCCTGACGCGCCTGGAAGAGACCGTTACGGAAACGACGGCCGCCATAGAGGGCTACCACTACCACGAGTACGCCAACAAGATGTACGACTTCATGTGGAATGAATTCTGCGACTGGTATCTCGAGGCCATCAAGCCGGTGCTGCGTTCCGAGGGAGAAAAGAAAGCTTCCTCCCAGGCTGTCCTGGCGACCGTTCTCAAAACGGCCCTTTCTTTGCTGCATCCCATGATGCCTTTCGAAACGGAAGCCATCTGGGCAAATCTGCAGGAGATCACCGGGAAGGAAAAGACTATGCTGATAACTTCCGACTGGCCTGAAGTTGCCGGCGCTTGGTGCTCCGAGGACCGCCTCAGGATGGTCATGCGCAAGTACGAGCTGATAGGTTTGGGCCGCAGCATGCGCAGCGCCTTCAACATCGGCCCCGGCCAGAAGACCTCTTTCGTCCTGCGTCCGGAGACGGCGGCGATGGCGGAGTTCCTGGAAGGGGAGAGGGAGACCATTACCCGCTTCCTGACGGCCGGCAGCCTTGAAATTATAGAAGGCTTCACGCCGACCGGCGCCATGCCCTGCCAGGTCACCCCGGACGCCGCGATCTATCTTAAGCTCGACGGTTCCGTCGACATCGCGGCGGAAAGGAAGAAAGTGGAAAAACAGCTGGGAGAAGTGACGGGCTACATAGCTACGCTGGAAAAGAAACTCGGGAACGAGAGCTTCGTTTCGCACGCTCCCGCCGAAGTGATAGAAAAGGAAAAGGCCAAACTTTCCGAAGCGAAAGAGAAGGCCGGTAAACTGCAGGATCTTTTTGCAATGCTGAAGGAGGCTTGATTTATGGAAAACGAATATGTGATAGCGATAGACATCGGCGGCACCAACCTTAAGGCCGATCTGGTCGACAGGGAAGGCAACATCAGCGACTTCAGTTACACGCCTTCGCACGCTTCGGAAGGAAGAGACGCCCTTCTTGCCTCCTTGAAAACGATCATAAAGGCGCAGATCACGACCGGGCGCAAGATCGTCGGCATCGCCGCCGGTTCCCCCGGCACCGTCAACAACTCGACCGGCGTCATCGACTATATGCAGGCGCACATTCCCAACTGGACCGGCACGAAACTCGGCGAGTTCCTTACCGAACAGGCGGGCGTTCCCTCGCAGATCGACAATGACGCGAACGTCATCGCGCTCGGCGAATACTGGAAGGGCGCGGGACAGGGCGCGAAGTGCCTTCTGGCCCTGGCGTTGGGCACAGGCCTTGGTTCGGGACTCGTTCTCGACGGCAAGGTCATGCACGGCCCCTTCTTCAACGCCGTGGAAGTCGGCCACACCATCGTCTGTCCCGACGGCACCAACGTAGCCTGCAGCTGCGGCAATTACGGCTGCGCGGAAAGCTTCATCTCTCCCGGCAAGATGATAAGCCGGGCGCATCTTTCCATGCAGGTCGGCGTGCCGAGCGTTTTGGGAGGATATCCGAAACTTTCTATCGCCCAGATCCAGGAACGCTACAAGAACGGCGACGAGCCGGAATTCAACGTGAAGGATATGGTCGACCATTACGAGGACGACTTTTTGTGCAAGCGCCTCATCGACGACTGCATGAAGTATCTGGCCCTGCTTATCTACAATCTGACGAAGTGCTACGATCCGGACGTCATTTCTTTGGGCGGCGGCATGTTCAAGTCCGCGGAGTTCTTCCTGCCCAAGCTTTACAAGCAGCTCGACCGCTACTACGTTTCCCCGGATTGTCCGGCAAAATACAAGATCAAAGTCTCGGAGCTCGGCGACCTGGCCGGCATCTACGGCGCCGCTAAGCTCGCCTGGGATCATGTCGACGCTTTGAGGGCCAAACATGCCTAAGTTTCCCGATCGTTTCATCCTGGCCTCCGGGTCCCCCAGGCGCAAAATGATGCTCGAGCTTCTGAAGGTGCCTTTTGAAGTGCGCGTTCCAAAAGTCGAGGAGAGCATCGCCGGCGCTGAGGAGCCTATCGCGCTCGTAGCGCGCCTGGCCAAGGAGAAAGCCATGGCGGTGGCGCATGAGATCAAAGATCCCAAGGGCACGACCGTCGTAGTCGGCTGTGACACGATCGTCGTATTGGGGAAGGAGATCCTGGGAAAGCCCAAGGACATCTACGAAGCCTACGCCATGTTAACGAAGCTTCAGGGCAGAACGCACATGGTCTATTCCGGGCTCTCGCTCGTAAAGCTCGAGAACGGCAGAGAGGAGGCTATCTCCAACTTCTGCGCGACCGAAGTGACGATGTGCAAGCTCTCCCTTGACGAGATCAAACATTATTTCGAACTTGAGGATCCCCTTGACAAAGCGGGCGCCTACGCTATCCAGAACGGCGGCTCACTCATTATTTCAGGGATCGACGGCTGTTATTACAACGTCCTGGGCTTTCCCGTCAGGACGCTGGAGGAACTGATGCGCCAGTGGGGATACTCGCTTTTCGTGTGAACTCTTAATTTTTTATGCAGCTAATTTTCCAACCAAACACCAAGGAGAGCCGGATCATCCAGATAAAGGGGACGGCGGCCACCATAGGATCGGCGAGCGAGAACATCGTCTGCCTGCCTACGGCTTCTCCTTACCACATCGGCCTCTTCTACCTGGAGGGGGCCTGGTTTGCCGATGACATCAGCGGCAACGGTTTCACGCTGGATGGAAAATTGGTCGAGACCGGCCAGCTCAGGATCGGCAGCCGCCTGAAAGCGGGGGACTTCACGCTGCTTGTCATCAACACCGAGCTCATCTTGGAGAACGGCGAGAGCGGCGAAGTGGTCTTCCAGCAGGCTGAGAACCAGCCGGCTCCCAAAGTGGAGGGCGAGCTGGTGCCCGAGCAGATAATTCCTCATCAGGAAGTGATCCCTTCGGCTGGCACGGCCGCGGTAAACGCCGTGCCGTACGGCGGCGAGGCTCCCGAGGAGCAGGTCGACACCACGGCCAGACTGGCTCTGATCTTCGGCTGCTGCGGTCCTCTGATACTTCTTTGCGGACAGCTCATCGGCTTCATATTGGGCATTGTGGCGCTCGCCAAACGCGGCCTCAGCGCTGCTTCCAAGCGCTACGCCTGGGGCGGACTTGTCGTTTCGCTTATCTGGTGGATCGCGCTGGGCGGCGTCTTCGGTTCCTTCCTCTGGCAGGACATGAATAAGAACCGCATCGCCAGGAACGAAGCCTACATCAGCAGACTTTTGAACAACATTGTGACGGCCCAGATCTACGTCAGGAACGCCATCGTTATAGACGTCAACAACGATCTGGACGGCGAGTACGCCACCTTCGAGCAGCTGGAGACCATTCCGTACAGGGAAGCGACGCTGAGAGAACTGGCGCAGCAGCCCTTGCGCAGGGGCTACCTTCTGACGGTCCAGCGCGCGGACGAGGACGGCTTCGAGCTTTGCGCCACTCCGGAAACTTACGGCATCACCGGCAACAAGACTTTCTGGATCGACCAGAAGGGATTGTTGTACGAGGCCGACCTGAAAGGCGCCCCGATGACCAAGGACACCATCCCGCTCGAGGCGACAAGGGCTGAGCACAGCGTGTTCGAGATCATGGAGAATGAGGTCTCGGACGACATCGCGCGCGCCGCGGAGGACGCTTTCAAGAAAGAGGACTACGCCAAGTGCCAGAAGATCATCGAGAACATCCAGGAGGTCTTCCCGAACTCCAAGGTCAAGGAACGCCTGACGGTCCTGGAAAAAGCCAGCGATCCCTTCCTCATCGAGATGCGTTCCAAGAAACTGATGGACGACGCGGTGAAATTCTGCGAGCTTAAGCAGTTCGACGCGGCCATAGAAAGGCTCCGCCAGCTGATGGCGAACTATCCTAGTTCCACGCTCTACCAGCCGTCCAAGCAGAAGATCATCGATCTGACCAGGGAGGAATCCGAAAAGGAGATGAACCTGGCCGAGAACTTCAAGAACGCGCATCAGTGGAACGAGATGAACAATCATCTCAATCAGCTGACGAGCAAGTATCCCGAAGCCATGGACATCTACCAGGCGAGGGTGAACGCCTGCCGCGAGCAGGCCAACGCCCTGAGGGAAGACGACGCCAAGACGCTTCTGAAGGCCGCTCAGGACGCCGAGATCGGCCAGCGCTACGAGGAAGCCTACAACATCTATCTGAAGATCAGAAACGAGTACGGCGGCACCTCCGCTTCCGTCGGCATCGACGAATCCCTGAACAAGACCGGCGCCCAGATCAACGAGATCAGGGCCCAGCAGCAGGTCAAGGAAATATTGGGAACGCAGGCGCTCGGCAACGAACTGGCGGTCGTGCAGATGATAGATCTCTTGGAGCGCGGTTACTCCCAGACGAAGGAATACGAAAAAGTCAAGGAAGTCGTCCTGAAGCTGAGAAGAGAATGCAACGCCAGGCTCTTCACCAACCAGGCCAACGAGCTTTTCCAGAACAAGAGTTATCACGCCGCTTTGACCAAGATCGAGATGGCGATCCAGGAAGACCCGTCCGTCAAGGTCGCCATGGCCGACAAACTGGAGGAATGCTACGCGGCCTTGGGCGACGCGGCTTACGAGAACCAGGATCTTTCCCTGGCCTTGAGCTATTATCAGAAATATCTTGCCATGCGTCCGATGCGTCCCGTCATCGACAGAAAGAGGCTCATGGAATGCTATTTCTTCAAGGCGAAGGAACTGTACTCCGCCAAGAATTACACCGAGGCCAGGTCTTATTTCGAGCGCTGCATGGAGGCCTACGGCTCCAATCCTGAGTTCAACTTCATGTACGGCATGATACTTTACATGGCCGAGGAATGGGAGAACACGCTCCGCTTCTTCGCCAATTGCCAGAACGGCCCCGCCACTCTGGCCAACGACGCCAAGAAGTACTGGACGTTTTCGCTCTACAATCTCGCCCTCAGCGAGGACGAGGCCCTGAGGAAGATGGTTTTGGAAAACAACGTCACGAGGGAAGTGATGGCCAGCTACGATATGGAGTTCGACCTGAAGCCCCGCACGGAAGGCGTGCAGAAGGTCAAGCTGGCGGAGATCGCACCCAAGAACGCAGAGACCTACGATTCCGTTCTGCGCGCGGCGGTGGATTCCCTGGACGCCCTGGCGATCCAGGCCAGCAAGCACTCCATCATCTCCAAGACGGACAAGACCTCAAAGATCGATTCGACCTACAACATCAACAACTCGATAAAGAACCTCAAGGCGCTCCTTAAAAAGATGTACGCCTACAGTTCCTCGGAGAGGGAGAACAACCAGAAGATCCATTCCGAGCTAAAAAAGGTCGTGAAAGAGTATTCCGACCTGGTCGCGGCCCTCACCGTCATCAGGCAGAAGAACCCCACTCCCAGCATAATCGACGGCCTGCAGCAGCTGACGGAAAAACTGACGCTTCTGAAGAGCGCCCAGGAAAGTTTTGAGAAATACATGAATGTGGTCGACTGGCGCCAGCAGTACGCGCTCTCCGAACTGAACTCGCTTTTGGAGAACACTTCCGTCTCCAGCATAAACCACAACGTCATCCGTTCCGAGGCCGACAAGATCAGGGATTTCCTGACCAACAGGAAAGACCTGGAAGAAGGCGTCAAGGCTCTGCGCGCTATCGTTGCCATGTACAAGATCGTGCCGAACCTCACCCAGCTCGGACTGGGCGACATCGTGACGGAGAGCGAAACGAAATGACGAACGCTCCGGACACCAAAGCGATCCTGGAGACCGCCAGGGAAGCCTGCCGCAGGGGCGGCGAGAAGCTGAAAGCGGCTTTTGGCGACCTGACGCTGGTTAAGGAGCGCCTGCCGCACGATATCAAATCGTTCGCCGACACCGCGAGCGAGGAAGCCATCAGGAAGTTCCTTTCCGCCGCGTGCCCTGACGACCATATCCTGGGCGAAGAGGAAGGCGGCGAACTTTCAAATGAGGGCGGCAGCTGGGTCGTGGACCCCTTGGACGGCACCATCAATTTTTCCCACGCCATCCCGTACTTCGCGGTGACCGCGGCCTATTTCTGGCAGGGGAAGCCTCTTGCGGGCGTCATACACGATCCTCTGCGGGGCACGGACTGCTGGGCCCTGAAAGGGGAGGGCGCCTTCAAGGACGGGAAAAAGATTAGCGTCTCCCAAACGAAGGAACTCAAAGACGCCATGGTCTTCGTAGGCTGCGGAAAATCCGAGGACTTCCTGGAGCACTGGCGCTCGCTGGAAAGGATCGTGTCTAGGATCCACAGCGTGCGTTTCAACTGCTGCGCGACGCTTGATCTCTGCGCGCTCTCGGAAGGGCGCTGCGACGCCTACCGCGACCTGGGGCTCTACCTTTGGGATTTCGCGGCGGGCGCCCTTATCCTGGAAGAGGCCGGAGGCTTCTTCGAGGCAAAGCCTGGAAAGATCAAAGGGACCTACGACTGCCTGGGCGCGAATCCCGCGCTTTTTGATGAACTGAAAAAATTATGCTGAAAACATATTAACCAAAAACCAAATTAAGGAACGAGGTATGACAAAATCCAGTTTTACCCAAAATCGCGCCAAATATCAGCCGAAACTTCCGGCCCTCTTCAAGAAGGAAGGCCTCAAGGTCGAGGCCAAACCGGTCGTGAAGACGACGAAATCCGTCGCCGACGCCGCCAAGATCAAAAAGCTTTTCCCGCACATCTACGGCAAGCCGACCCTTACTTTCTCGAAAGCCAAGAAGGCTGAGAAGAAAGCCTACCGCGTGGGCGTCGTTTTGTCCGGCGGCCAGGCCCCCGGCGGCCACAACGTCGTCTCCGGCATCCTGGACGGCATCCGCGCCGCTTCCCCCAAGAGCGCTCTGATCGGCTTCCTAGGCGGACCTTCCGGCCTCATCGAGAACAAGTTCGTCGAGCTCACCCCGGCCTTCGTCAAGGATTTCAGCAACACAGGCGGCTTCGACATCATAGGCTCCGGCAGAACGAAACTGGAAACGGAAGAGCAGTTCGCCAGCGCTCTCTCCACCATGCAGTCCCATAAGCTCGACGCTCTCGTAATAGTGGGCGGCGACGACTCCAACACCAACGCCTGCATGCTGGCCGAATACATCGCCTCGAAAGGCTCTCCCATTACCGTGATCGGCGTTCCCAAGACCATCGACGGCGACCTAAAGAACAGCGAGATCGGCACGTCCTTCGGTTTCGACACCGCCAGTAAAGTTTACTCTGAACTGGTCGGCAACATCTGCCGCGACGCCAATTCCGCCAAGAAATACTGGCACTTCATCAAGCTGATGGGCCGCAGCGCCAGCCACATCACGCTGGAAGTCGCCCTGCAGACGCAGCCGAACTTGACCTTCATCAGCGAGGAGATCGCCGAGAAGAAGATGACGCTTGAAGCGGTCGTCAAGACCATCACCGACGCCATCGTCAGAAGGTCCGAAATGAAGAAGAACTTCGGCGTCATCGTCATTCCGGAAGGCTTGATCGAGTTCATCCCGGAAGTCAAGAAGCTCATCGCCGAACTGAACGACCTTCTGGCCGGCAAGGACGACTTCGCCACCCTCGGCATGGACGACAAGCTGCAGTTCGTCAGCAAGAATATCTCCGCCGCTTCCGCGAAGGTCTTCTCCAGTCTGCCGATGCTGATCAAGAGTCAGCTTCTGATGGACAGGGACCCCCACGGCAACGTCCAGGTCTCCAGGATCGAGACCGACAAGCTCCTCATAGACTTGGTGGGCGACTCCCTGAGAGAACTCAAGCAGGCTGGCAAATACAAAGGCAAATTCAGCGCGCTCTCGCACTTCTTCGGCTATGAAGGCCGCTGCGCTTCTCCTTCCAACTTCGACGCGGACTACTGCTACGGACTGGGCTTTAACGCCGCCGCCCTCATCCAGGCCGGCGCCAACGGATATATGTCCACGCTTAAGAACCTGGCCGCTCCCGCCGAGAAGTGGGTGCCGGGCGGAGTGCCTCTCACCATGATGATGAATATCGAGCATCGTCACGGCAAGGACAAACCCGTGATCAAGAAGGCCCTGGTCGATCTGAAGGGCAAACCCTTCAAGACCCTGGCCGCCAACAGGAACGAATGGGCCTTGACGGAATCCTATCAGGATCCCGGCGCCATCCAGTACTGGGGCCCCTCCGCCGTCTGCGACGCCACGACCAAGACGCTGGCGCTCGAACAGAAAAAATAACAGAACCAAAAACGAAGCTTTATGCCGTCTTTTTCCTATGAAGGCCTGAACGCCCAGGGGCAGCCCACCTCGGGAACGCTTATCTGCAACTCCATTTCCGAAGCGAAGACGCAGCTGCAGGCCAAGCGCATTTTCATCACCAAACTCTACGAGGGCGACGCCGTCGCGGAGGCCGCGGTAAGGGTAGAACTGCCCAAGAAACGCCGCAAGGTGAAACATGAGAAAGTCGTCGACTTCCTAAGGCAGATGTCGACGCTTACCCAGGCCAAACTGCCCCTGGTCAGATCCCTTTCCGCTCTACTTGAGCAGGAGGACGACCCGGCTTTCAAGGAGATCTTAGGCGCCATAAAGGACAAAGTCCAGGCCGGCTCCACTCTCGCCGACGCCCTGGCCGACCACCCCCAGTGTTTCTCGAATCTGGCGGTGAGCATGGTCAGGGCGGGCGAGACCGGCGGCGTCCTTGAGCAGTCCCTGCTCAGGCTCGCCGATTTCACGGAAGACGAGCACGAGACCATATCGAACGTCAAGTCCGCCATGGTCTACCCGATAGTTTTGAGCTGCATCATGGGTCTGGCGGTGGCCGCCCTGATGATCTTCGCCATTCCGAGATTCAAGGCCATCTACAAGGACTTCAACGCGGAGCTTCCCTCGATCACGCAGGCGCTCATCAACGTCTCGGACTTTCTGGTCTCCTACTGGTGGCTGGTGCTGGCTCTGATATTCCTCGCCGTCGCGATGTTCAAAAAATGGCTCGAGACAAGGCAGGCCAAGGTCATGATAGACAGGCTGAAATTCAAGCTGCCTTTCATAGGCCCGCTTACGAAAGCCATCTCGATCGCGCGCTTCTCAAGGACTTTCGGAACGCTCGTCGACGGCGGCATTCCCATTCTTTCCGCCCTTAACATTTCCAAGGACACGGCCGGCAACGTCGTAATCGAGGAAGCGCTCGACAGCGTCGCCAAGAACGTCAAGGAGGGCGAAAGGATCGCCAAACCGCTCCGGGCCTGCGGCGTTTTCCCGCCGGTCGTCATCCACATGATCTCGGTGGGCGAGGAATCCGGACGCCTGGGACAGATGCTCGGGCGTATCGCGGAAAGCTACGAAAAGCAGACCAAGCGCGCCCTTAAAGCCGCGACGTCCACCCTTGAGCCCCTTATTATCGTTTGTCTGGCCGGCGTTGTTACGCTCATTATTTTGGCGATGCTTCTGCCGATGCTGGACATGAACATGATGATGCAGTGATGACCGACGCTTCCAGAAAACCGCGCGGCGTGGTACTGGTGATGGTCTGCTTCGTGCTCTTTTTCCTCATCACGCTTACCACGGCTTACGTGTACTCGATCCAGACGGAAGTGCGCCTGGCGAGGAACTACGTCGACGACGTCAAGGCTTATTACCTTGCCAAGGCCGGGATCTACCGCTGCATCGCGGAAATGCGCAGGGAAAGCATATCCGGCAAGATCTGCCCCAGGGCCGATCTCCCGGAAGACGCCGAGACCCTGAAGCGCTTCGAGGAGATCTTTCTCTGCTACCCCCTGGGCGACGGCAATTTCACCGTGAAGTACCAGGACGATTTCGGGCAGAAGGGCTTGGGACCCATGGACGAGGCGAGCCTCATCAATATCTCCGCCTGGGCCGAGCAGAAAAGCTACGAGTCTCTCAAGAATCTTTTCAGGATCGCCCTGACGGACGACGAGACGATCGACAGGCTCGCGGACTGCCTTATAGACTATGTTGATTCGGACGACTTCCCGGAGCTTTCCGGCGCGGAGAAGACCGACTATGAGAAGATGGATCCACCAAGGAACATTCCGAACGCGTCAATGCAGGACGCGAGCGAATTTCTGACGGTCATGGACATGGTGAACTACCTGAGCCCCGGTTCTGTCGACGAAACTCTCTGGTACGGGACGCCTGGCTTCGAGACCAACCAGTGGATGAGGGAGATCTGGGAAGACTACATGGACGAAGTCAATCCTGACAACCCTCCGGAATTCCACCCCGGCATCAAGAAATTCGTGACGGTCAACTCCAGGACGAGCCAGGTGAACTACAACACGGCCTCCGAGGACGTCTTGCGCGTGGTCGAGCCCGATTCCTGGGAGAACTTGGTAGAGCAGAGAAAAAGCGGGAAGCTCAGCGGCTCGACTGGCGCGCTGCGCATCCGCTCCTACGGGCGCTGCAACAATTATTCCCGCATGGTCGAATGGCTCGTGGCCCCCGGCAGCGATTATCCCCAGATACTGAAGTGCTATGAAGAATAAGGCGTCTGGTTTCACTCTTATAGAGCTCATTATCGTTATCGTGGTCATCGGCATCATAGCGTCGGTGGCCTCGCCCAACATCGCTAAGCTCTTCACGACCGCCCAGGTCAGGCAGGAGGCGCAGATGCTGACGATAACGATAAAGAATCTCCAGGGGCACGCCGCGCTTCAGAAAGCTCCCTATGCTCTGACCTTCAATTTCGAGGATCAGTCGTACCGTTCCTCGAGAGGGGAGAGCAAATACAATGATTTTCCGCTGGAATTGATCGATCTGGTCGGCAAAAACAGCTACGACGATTCCCTGACCGCGTCGGACCTTGAAGCCGAAGCCCAGACCGACCATCCCGATTACTACGAGAACGAGTACGCCGCGGTCACCAACTTAAGGTCCAGCGTGCCGATGTACCAGACCTCGAGAAAACTGCCCGAGAGCGTCAGGCTCGAATTCATCAGGGACCAGTACGACGAGGAATACGACGAGGACCCCTACACGATCAATTTCGACGCCAGGGGCAACGTGGAGCCGGTCATCATTTTCCTTTCGGCCGCCGGCAGGGAGGATCTCAGGTATGTTATCGACGTGACCTACACGGGCCAGGTCTCCTTCAGGAGGGCTACGGAAGATGACTAAAAAAGGCTTCACCTTAATGGAAGTCATGGCGGCCATCGTGATACTCTCCATCGGCGCCTCCGCGGCCTTCAAGCTTATCGGCAGCTCGACGCGCGCCATAGCGAGAGCCGAGGCCGTGACGGTCCAGGCCAATCTGGCCCGCAAGGTCATGGCCGACATCGAGACGCTCTACTGGCAGAAAAAGGCGGACGACATCGTGACGGACGGGGACTTCGGCAGCGATTTTCCCGATTACACTTTTCACGTCGAGATCGTGGAGGAAGTCGAGGACGAGGTCGACGGCAGTCTGACGGAGGTTACGAACCCCGATCTGAGGGAAGTCACCGTGACCGTCTACTGGAACGCTGTCGAGCCGCCCCTGGAATTCAAGCTGACGACCTTCTTCGTCGACTTCGGCAACAAAAATCTTTAAATAGCATATGGCAGCCCAATATTTGGAATCTCCCAAAGAACTCAGCAAGATCATAAAGGAGAGCGCGCCGGAAGACGTCCTCTTGGTCGTCTTCGATTCTTCGCGCTCCGACAGATACCGGACATTTATCGCGACGCTGGAAAAGATCCAGGAAAAAAGCTCCGCCCTGAAGGTGCTCGTCCTCGACATTGAAAAACAGCCGAACGCCATCCTGGCCTCCCAGATGAGGCTGAGGACGCTTCCCACGATGCTCATATTCAAAGGCGGGGAGACCGTTGACCAGGCCGAGGGACTTCTGAACGAGGAATCGCTTGAAAAGCTTATAACTCCCTACCTTCCTCCCAAACCGGCCGAGGAATCCCTAAAAGAGGAATTCGACCAGGCCATGTCGGAAGGACAGTATTCCAGAGCTTTGGCCCTTATTCCCATCCTGAGGGAGGAAAAGAAAAACGACCGCGCGCTCTGGCTCGCTCACATAAAGCTTCTCTGGATCAACAAAGATCTTGCCAAAGCCAAAGCGGTCTGCGAGGAAGCGGACGATCCCGCGCTTCTCAATGAAAAGGAAAACATAAAGCTTCTCCTAGTCGAAATGCTCGACGAGAACGTATCCCCGAACCAGGATTGGGAGACGATCAAAACGAAACTTAGGGATTACCGCTGTGAGGAGGCCGTGGAGGATCTTCTTACATTCATCGCCAAAGATCGCAAATTCGGCGACGACCTGGCAAGGAAAGTGCTTCTGGCCGTTTTTTCGCTGGCCGGCGATTTCGGCTGCAGAGGCAGATTGGCCAATCTTCTCTTTATATGATATAGGAGCCGTCTTCCGGCCGGAACGGCCCGGATTTTCGCTCGCAGAGCGATTTTGAGGCGTCTCAGCGGGAGGGAGTGTACTTTATGGCCTGGAGATTATGCCCCAGGAAGCGGGAGCCGGTCTCGGAAAATTTCGCGGCGCCGTCTGTCACGAAGAAAGTTTCGCTGCCGCATCCGTCGTTTCTCAAAAGTCCTTTCTCTTTAAGGATGGTCTCCAGTTCCAGCGCGGAGGCCGAGGCGGAATCCACCAACCGTACTTCCGGACCTAAGAAATCACCGATCACGCCGGCAAGCAAGGGATAATGCGTGCAGCCCAGGACCAGGGTGTCTATTCCCGCCATCTTCAGAGGCGTCAGATATTCCTTCACGACCATTTTCGTCGCCTCTCTGTCAAGCCAGCCTTCCTCCACCAAAGGAACGAAGAGGGGACAGGGATGGGCGTAGATAGCGCATTCGGGATTCAGTTTCCTCAGCACGTTGGGATAAGCTTCCGAGGCGATCGTGGCGGAAGTCCCGATGACGCCGATCTTGTAATTCTTGGAAGCCGCAAGCGCGGCCCTCGCGCCGGCTTCTATCACGCCGAGCATCGGAACGGGAGCGGATATTTCCGGCAGAGCCAGGGCGGTCGCGGTGTTGCAGGCGATGACAATGCACTTCACGTCGTGATCAAGGAAGAATTTGACCGCGTCCTGTGTAAAGCCGACGATAGTCTCCTTACTCTTGGAACCGTAGGGGACGTGCGCCGTGTCGCCGTAGTAGATGACGTCCTCTTTGGGCATGCGTTCCCTGATGGCTTTGACGACGGTAAGACCGCCCAGGCCTGAATCGAATATCCCGATGGGGGAGTTTATGCTGATTTCCGCGTTCATTTAAGATAATCCTTTATGCCCTGGGCGATGGCCTGGGCCACCTTCTGTCTGTGGGCGCTCGTTTTCATTTTTTTCATGTCCGAGTAATTGCTGATGAACCCTATCTCCACCAGGCAGGCGGGGCAATAGGAATTCCTAAGGACGGAAAAATTCTTTCCCTTGATGCCGCGGTTGTCGCCGCCGGCCGCTCTCGCGAGCCTTTTCTGGACCTTTTCCGCAAGGAGCTGGGATTTCTGCTGGGTGGTCTGGTAATGCTGCTGCCTGACTACGCTCTTCATTCTCGTCGTCAGGGAGTTCCAGCGCTTCCTGAGCTCGTACCCGTAGGAGGAAGAATCCAGGCGCTTGGCGTGATAGTCGTTGTCGACCTGTGGCTTGGCAAGATAATAAGTCTCAGTTCCGGAGGCCGAGGTGTTCTGGGCGTCGTTGACGTGGATGGAAACGAAGATGTCGGCGCCGTTCCTGTTCGCAACGTCAGAGCGGCTGGGCAGCTCGAGGAAGACGTCTGTCGACCTCGTCATTATGACGCGGTATCCCATTTCGGTAAGGATGTCGCGGACTCTTTTCGTCACGTCGAGCGCTATGTCTTTCTCGTTCATGCCGCCGCCCCGGCAGCCCGTGTCGTGCCCGCCGTGCCCGGCGTCCAGCACCACGAGCTTCTTGCTGCCGGCGGAGCCTTTCTTCTTTCCGGACGATTTCAGATAATCCGGCAAAATGGAGGAGACGAAGGCGGTCGTGATGAGCGCGTCGCCCTTCACTTCCGTTACGGCGTTGGGCAGATTAAGGCAGTCCTCGTTGTCTATCAGTACTATTCTGGAAGAGGGCATGAAACGGAAGGACCTTCCGGAGATCCTCAGCTCGAGGCAGCGGGTCCATTCGTCACAGGTAAGCGATCCGCCTACAGCCTGGCTCAGGTCGTAAAGGGAAACGTATTCGGCGGAACCAAGCGTGGAAGTTTCGAGTTTGAAAGAGCGTCCTCCGGCTTCGAAGGCGCGCAGGGCGCCGCTCGCTCCGAAAGCGCAAGCAAACAGCCAAACAAGCGTTAAGATCGCAAACTTTATCCTTCTCATAATTGCTTCCAATTATACCATAAGCCCACGATATAAATCACTGATCTTTCCTGATGACAAAAACGTGCATGTTCGTGAAAACGCTTTCGCTGGAAACGAGTATCACTTGGTTGGTGTATCTTCCGGTCTTCTCGGGCACTCCGGCAAAACCGGGTATCATCGGATCGTTTTTAGGGGCATAGTTGTTGCAGACCTTGGACAAGGGGAAATTGGTTACGGCGATGCCCGGAGGAAGATCACCGTCGACTTTCATGCGAAACTTTGAAAAGTCCAAGAGAAGCTGCTTATCCACCTCTTCTCCCGCTCCGAAGACAATGTTGAGGTCGGAGTAGAAGGCGTAATGGAAAGACGTCCCGACGTACGAGGAATGCAGATAACCCTTTTTGTTGCCAAACCACGTTATGCGGGCCGAGGAGCGATTCCTCTTTTTTATCTTGAGCTCTTTATCGATGCTTTGCGGCGGTTCTCCGATGTCCTCGATTCTGAAAATATGGACTTCACTAGCCTTGTTTTCACCATTGGTAAAATTGAAAACGTTGGTGAAGACGCCGGAAACTAGCGGAACGCCCCTGATCTCAAGATCGCCGTCTTCGGTGTTTACTGTCTCCAGCCCTTTTGGCAAAGCGGACGTTTCCTTTGTCAGATCGTTTCCCCAAAGCAATTTTTCCGATTTGGTAAGGTTTTCGAAAAAGCTTTTTTCTCTGAAGGCAAAAGGCGCGTTCACAAAGAGAGTGTGAACTACGGATCTGTTTGACACGTCATAACAGGAGAGGCCCTGCTTTTTCGCGGAGGGATTCCTGACTACGAAATAGCACAGGGTCTCGTTGGTCCTTCCGATGCTGTCGATGTTAAGCCAGATGTTTGTGAAAAGGCCCGGCTTTTTGAAGGTCCCTTTGAAAAACCATTCCGCGCCCCCTCCGGATTCGTTGCAATAGGTTTTAAGATCGTTTGTTTTGAGTGCATGTTTGAAACGGGAACGCTTCGTGCTCAGGTGGGCGCCCAACCCGATATGCAGGTCGAACGGTGATCCCGCGCAAACTTCGAAGATCTGCGTTCCGCTCACCATCCTTGTCTGGGGTGCGTCTCCCTGGCCTTTTTTAATTCCTTCCTTCCGGCCGATCTCTTTCCCGACGGCGAACCAGCTCCACTCCGAACTGACAGGGTCATGGAACCTGTCGTGCTTGAACACTTTCCAAAAATAGATCCCTGGCTTAAAGTGATCGGTCTTGAAGTTCTGATGCTTTTTCACCGTCGCGAACGTGTGATCCGAGTAATCCTGGAACGTGTCGACGAAATGCAGGCTGTATTCCATCTTTTCGGCGCGATCTTTTTTCATCGCTTTGCCTTCCGGCTCGTCCCAGCGCAGCGTCGACTGTTCATTACCTTTTAGAAGCGCTCCTTTTTCCGGAGAAACGATCTTGGGGCTGGTCAGAGGAACGCTGTAGTCTTTCGCGGCGTAAAGTTTCACTCTCGAATAAACTCTGTCGAATTCGTTCGTGGCATAGATCCTGATGGCGAAAGCCTCGTCGAAATATCTTGGCCAGGCCTCCCTTTTGAAAGAGAAGATCAGATCCGTTTCGCTCGAGGGAGGAAGCGTCAATTTGCCTTCCTTGATCTCGCCTTTTTTGGTCGCGAGGCTCATTTTGTAAAGATCGGACCACTGGTACAGGACGTTCTCCAGCCAGATGTGCTGGGGCTTTTGGGAAGTGTTGACTAGACGGAACCTGCCCTTCACCATCGGGCTCCCGTCCGGCTCCATAACAACATACTGGGGATAGGCTGAAACATAGTCCCGAAAAAGCGGATCGGTGCCGCGGGCGAATTCCGTCCTGTTGTCCAGGCCGTCGCCGTCAGGGTCGGCGTCGGGGTCGTCAAGCTTCCTTGTGCGGTAAACGATGTTTGTGAGAAGGGTGTATTTGCGCAGGGCGTCTTCGTAATAATCCTTGAGGAACAATCCCTTGTTGTTTTTTTCCTCCTCCTGCTGAGTCTTTGTTTTTTCGCTCTGATCAAGCTGGAAATAAAAATTGTTGGTATAATCCGCTATCCACTTTGCGGGCATCCTTGCGGCGGTAAGTTCGTTCGTGAACGACTGGTAAGCCGCGTCGTATCTTTCGCGCCCATCATCCCTGCAGGTGTCGGGAAGCCCGTTTTCTTTTTTCGCGTACTCGGTAAGGGCGTTTTCTGCCAGACCGTATTTTTCATATACCAATCCGTTCTTGCCCTTATCGCTCTTGTAAAGATCTCCGGGCTGGAGTATAAGTTCGATGTCCTTTGGCTTCTTCGCGCCTTTGGCGTAGTAGGGGACTTTTATCAGGACCGGCACCTCGTAATTGTTCAGATAGTCGTCCTTCCCAAGCTCGAGTGAAAAGGACGCGAGAGCTGAGAGCGCGATAAGCGAGATCAGATAGAGTTTACAGTTCATGCGCAGGGTTCCTTTGATTATAAATGCTTTATTTTATTTTATCACATGTATAGCATGGGGGGGACAAATGCCTTCCTCGCAACAAGAGCCGAGGAATTTTACCGATATCTTGATTTTCGTTTCAATTGATTTTATAATATATAGAAATAGCATAAACAACGCCGCTTTTCGATGATAAAGTCATCGCTGTCAGCGGAAAACATCTTTAAAAACACCTTTACGGGGGAACAAAATGAAAAAAGTCATGATTGCCGCTATCGCCGTCCTTTTCTGCCTTTCGGCGTTCTGCGCGGAGAGTTGGTCGCCTGCCGTCCGTTTTGACGGAAGCGAGATCACGTCTGACACTATTAACCTAAGGCCGAACGATCCTATTACCTACAGCAGCGCCTTCGCGGAAGGAACTCCGATATCTCTCGATATCACCGCGACGGACACCTCTGATCCTCTGGTCACGGCCGTCATCTTTTCCGATGATTCCGGAACGGCGGTGGAAGGAACGACCGTTTGGAATTATACGACGGAAGAGTATCAGGATTTTCCCAAGACCGACACTTATCAGCTGACCGAGACCGTGACGACCAGTTCGGGCTCAACGGTCTTCAACCGCTCCGTTAAGCTGCTTCCCGAACCCATCGGCATTCTGGCCTTCGCTATTCTCGGCGCGCTTCTCCTTAAGAAACGCTCGAGGCTCTTTGTTGCGGCGGCGATTGTTCTGGCGGCGTCCTTGACGCTGAGCGCCAAAGCTGACGTCACCGTCGAGAACGTCACCTGCCTGCAGGGCTGGCCCTTCACCAGAAACGTCATCATTAACTACACCGTGTCTTCCACCAGCGCCGATCCTCGCCTCGCCGTGAAATTCTACGGAACGACCGACAACGGTGAAACCACTTTCGACCTGAGCGAGTACGGAACGCTCAGCGGCGACGGCGCCGACGGCATGATCGAAGATATGGGCACGCACAAGACCTTCTGGACGCCGAACGATAGTTTCTACGATACCATCACCGACGGCTTCAAAGTAAAGGTGGAAGCGGTGGAAATGCTCTACATGGTCGTCGACCTTTCCGGCGGCACGAGCGCCTCAAGCTATCCTGTCAGTTATCTCGCCGACGTCCCGCAAGGCGGCTGGACGAGTGAATACAAGACCACGAAGCTGGTTCTGAGAAAAGTTGAGCCCGGAACCTTCACCATGGGCAGCCCGAGCAATGAAACGGGCAGAGGAGCCACCACTGAAGAACAGCACCAGGTGACTTTGACGAAAGCATTTTACATCGGCGTATTCGAAGCGACTCAGAAACAGTATAAACTTGTCACAGGTTCAAATCCTAGCGGGTATAAACACGATGGGAACGATATCGATGATAATGCGGTGGAAAGCGTGACTTACGACGATCTCCGCGGCTCCGGGGCCAACTGGCCCGCCGGCACCGGAGTCCTCAGCAGCACCTTCTTAGGCCAACTCCGTACAAAGACCGGCCTTCGTTTCGACCTGCCGACGGATGCACAGTGGGAGTATGCCTGCAGAGCCGAGACGACCACGGCTCTTAACAGCGGGAAGAATCTTTCCGACACTACTGCATGCGCCGAAGCGGCAGAGGTTGGCCGATATAATGCAAATCGGGACGATGGCAAGGGAAAATACTATAACTCGGTATGTACTGTCGGTTCGTATTTGCCGAACGCCTGGGGCTTGTACGATATGCACGGCAATGTCTGGGAATGGTGCCTGGACTATCTGCAGCTCAACCTTGGCACTGCTGCGGTGACCGATCCCAAAGGACCGGAAAGCGGATCCAGTTATAATGGTTATCGCGTTTTGCGTAGCGGATCCTGGTCAAGCAATGCAAGCGATCTCCGTTCTGCCCGTCGTACTGGAAGTGCTTCCAGCAGTGGTAATCAAGTCAATGGCTTCCGCGTAGCCTTGACTTTGAATTAACGATCAAAACGGATCAAAGTTAACATAGAGGCTTTGAGCCTAAAAAATAATAATGCGCAAAATCTTTTGCGCATTATTATTTTTTTATTAGATTTTTTGGAAACTGACTGTCAG
>JAGCDY010000036.1 GCA_017650925.1 bacterium | reverse complement strand
TCCCAAGAAGGCGGCCTACGTTATGGAACTGGTGTACAAGAGAGACCAGGTGATGTGGGGCGTCGCCATTATGGATACGCCGGTCATCGATCTCACATTGCTTGGCGTTCCAATTTACACCAACGTAGTCGTGCAGCAGAAGGTGGGGAACCTGACGGTGCGCTCCAACGTTCCGGGTGTTAAGGAAGTGACGGATTCCGAGGGCGGCTTCATCGAGTTCTGGGAAGGCAACTACACCTCTACTACGAAATTCCCCGACATCGGCGGCTCAAACGACGACTACGACTTCAACGATAAGCCGCTGCCGGAAGACGGGCACTACGGATCAATGCAGATCCACGACGCCGCGAATCAGTCGACCGTCATGGCCTACAATGATTTCAACACGCCGGGCGTGACCTGCGACATCGGCATCGGCAACAACTCCGGCAAGAATCCGGACTACACCTTCCAGGCCAACGCTGCCAAATTCAAAGTGCGCCGCCTCACGATCCTCGTGAAGTAAGTTTTGCTTGCGCTTATTTAAAAAGCCCCGGCTTACGCCGGGGCTTTTTTATTTGGGTTTTATAGTGACATAATTAGGGGATAATGTCACTATAAAATATTGCTGTAAAAATTAGAGACAATCGCTATTTTATTTAATAGAGCAGAATACATGTTGATTTTTAGACATGTTTATCGTATAGTTTATAGTGAAATATTTAAAAGAAAATGTCACTATAAAAAAGTCGCAGTATATGAATCTTGGAATAGAATCAGAGACCATCGAGTTTAAGAAGTCGACGGCGGAACTGGAAAAGGCTGTTGACAACATTGCCAGTATGCTCAACAAGCACGGGCATGGAACGGTCTATTTCGGCGTCGCTCCGAACGGCGACGTAACCGGGCAGGTCGTGAGCGCCTCCACGCTTGAAGATATTGCCAAGAAGATCAAGAGTGCCATAAAGCCAATGATATATCCCGAGATCAAGGAGGAAAAGATCGGCGGAAAGACGGTGGTGCGAGTTGATTTCTCTGGTTCGGAAAAACCGTACGCTTCCAAGGGAAGGTATTACAAGCGCGTGTTCGACAGAACGGAAGAAATGACGCCCCAGGAACTGAAGCGAATGATGTCGGCGACGGACAATGCCTCCTTATGGGAGAACAATCTTACGAGGTACGGCTTGGAAGCCGTAGATCACGAAGCCCTGAACACGTTTTACAGAAAGGCAGTGGCCTGCGGGCGCTTGGCGCAGATGTCTCTTTACGATGAGGCGGAGCTTTTGACAGGACTCGGATTATTTGAGGACGGTTTTTTGACAAACGCGGGCTATTATCTCTTTTCGAACAGAAGGCCGGTGGTTTTGAAACTGGCCGTGTACGTGACGGACGAGCGGATAACTTTCAGCGACATCAACCGGCTGGAGGATAATATTTACAACCTTATGGAAAAGGGTTTTTCCTACATCAAGGAACACATCAATTGGAGCGTGCGCATGGGGAAGGACACCTCCAGGGTCGAAGTGCCGGAGATACCTGTGGAGGCCGTGAGGGAAATAATCGTGAATTCCTTCGCTCACGCCGATTACCGGGGTGAAAGCGAAAACGAGATAGTCATTACGCCCACCAGGGTAGAAATATACAACCCTGGCGAATTCCCGGAAAAATACACGCCGGAAATGTTCGCCAAAAAGCAGCTGAAGTCGATGCCCAGGAACAGGGTGATATTACAAACGCTTTACAAGAGTAAGGATGTGGAGGCCTTTGGAAGCGGCTTCAGGAAGGTTTACGCGATCTGTGAGAAGGAAGGTAAAAGAACAGACTTCTCCTCAAAATACGGAGGCTTTTCCTTCCTGTTTTACAGGGACGTTTTGACAAGCGTCAAGGTTAAGAAACCGTCCACGGAAGCCGAGGTCTATAAGCTTTTAAGAGACGATCCAAAGCAAACCAGGATGCAGTTGTCATTGAAAATTAAGAAGACGGTCAGGACTGTGCAGAGAGCTCTTAATAAGCTTTCCTTGGAGGCGAAGATCAAGCGCATAGGCTCCAACAAAACAGGCTACTGGGAAATATTGAAAGCCTGACAAAAATAAAAAAGCGGCCCCGAGAGGGGCCGCTTTTTTTTGTTCGCTTTTTTGTTGCTTATTTACGTCTGAGGAAGAGGGCTCCCAGAGCGAGCAGGAAGAGAGCGACGGCCGGTTCGGGCACCGCGGGATCATGGATGATGAGCCTGGCGATGTGCAGACCGGTCTGGATCGAGTCGGCGGCGACCGCCTGGTTTATGGAGCTGTCATCATCGTAAGCGTAGGCGGTGAAGGAGAACTTGTCGATGGCCGTCCAGTCATAGTCGGGATCGGTCGTGTAGGAGACTTCCTTCTCCTCTTCGCCGAGGGTGACTTTGATGACCGCGCCGACGTTGATGTCGGTGTCCATGGTGAAGCTGAAGTCGGTCCATTCATCGGAGTAGGGTGTAGAGAGCAGGACGTCGAACTCGTTCTCGTCGTTGACGCAGCAGATGTTGATGGTCTGGCTCTGGTTGTCCTTCACGAGATAGACGGGACGATAGCCGTAGCCGTCGATGGTTCCGATCCTCACGTAGGCGTTCTTCTCGGCGGCCTCGGCCAGGACGCGGCCCTGCAGGGTGAAGGCGGCCTGGTTCGGAACGGAGGCGGCAAGGGAGGCGGTGGCGTTGGCGGGGAAGGTCAGGCAGTTCTCGCCGTTGATCTTCTCGATGACCACGCCCTCGGTGCTGCTCCAGCCGGGCTGGCCGTTCAGCTCGCCTTCCTCAAAGTAAGGAGCCTGGAAGTCGGTGCCGTAGTACCAGCCGCCGACAGCGAAAGAAACGAGGCCGGTAACAGCGCCGGCGAAGTCGGAATGGACGCCGCGGTAGGAGTAGATGTAGCGGGCGTAGAAGAAGCCGTCCTGGAGGCCTTCGCGGGTGACCGTGAAGGTCAGGTCTTCCTTGGCTTTAAGGTTCTGCGTGGGTCTCGTGACGGTCACGTAATCGGTGTAGTCAAGCATGGTCACCGTGGCGGTGCACTCGTCGCCGCCGTTGTTAACGACGGTGCCGGTGTAGGTGTCGCGGTAGGAGACCGCCACGCAGTTGGGCAGGATGGGTTCCGGATTGGAGGAGCGGTCGACCAATGTGATCTCCAGGTCGTCGATGCAGAAGTCGGGGATGCCCCAGCCGTAGATGTAGAAGTCGCCGATCTTCTTGCCGCTCTGTTCCTTGGCCAGCTGCTCGAAGTCGTTGGTCACGCCGTTGATCCAGATGGACTTCATGGTCACGACGCCCGTTCTGGCGTCAATGAGGAAGCCGTAGTCGCACCATTCGCCCTGGGGGAAGGTGCCGGTGGTCAGCTGCATGAAGGAGCCGTTCAAACGGTTCAGGTCGACAACGTAGTTGCCGTCGCCGAACTTGTCGATGGCGTCGATCATGAAGCCGTTCCTGAAGCCGTGGCACATCTGGCTATCGAAGCTGTTGGCCTTGGCGCGGCAGCTGAACTTGATCATGTACTTGTCGGCGTAAGGCGTGGTGTCGGGGACCGCCATGTTCAGGGTGTATTCCGTGATGCGGAGATACTGGGAAATGTCGGTGTCGATGAGGTCGTTTCCGCTGCCTGTCCAGCCGGCGTCCTGTTCCACGATCGCCTGGCCGGCGGTGTAGAACTCGAAGTCGTTGCCGTAGAGTACGTGGCCGGATGCCACGCCAAAGCTGTATTCGCCCTGGCCGCCTTCGCCGGCGTCAACGCGGAAGGTGCCGCGGTAGTATTCCTCGCCCATTTCCTTGCGGTCGAAGACGAGCTTCACTTCAGCGGTGCTTTCGCAGGAGCCTTCGCCGCCCTCGACGGTGCACCAGTAGTAGTCGTCCGCCAGGGTCACGTTGTAGTTGAGGGTGCCGCCGCCGCGGTTGATGATCCTGATGACGGACTCATTGTCCTCGAGGCCGATGTTGCCGTTGTATTCCACGTCCAGTTCAGGCTTGGCTTCTTTTTCCACCAGTTCGATCTGGAGGTCGTCGATATAGATGTCGGGATTTC
>JAGCDY010000035.1 GCA_017650925.1 bacterium | reverse complement strand
TTCCCGACGGGCGGAAAATCGGCCAGCCTGCTAACCTCGCTTCAGATCCCCCGCAGGCGGAAGGGATGGGAAGCGTCGTTGCCTTTAATTAGGCAGCAAGAGCGAATTCGTTGTTCGCAGTTATGATTTTGCCCGATTGTTAACGCGGCCAACGGACCTCCGCGACATGCCACAGAAGGGTTGTGATCCCAGTCGAAACCGGTGCGCCCCCACTGATTTTGGAGCACCTAGGTTAGCATTTTAGGGGGTTAATTACAATACCCCCTATTCTTTAGGCTCTGCTTTTTCCTCTTTCTTCTCCTCGCAGAGGCTGCAGCCTTTGCAGCCTCCGCAGGAGCAGATGTCGCACTTCGGGCCGTGCTTGCCGAAGCCTTTTCTGGCCGCCAATACCGTCAGGATCAGAATGACGCTTATGACTATTATGGACGCTGTCATTTATTTCACCTTTGGCGCCGGGCGCACAATGGCCAGAAAGACTATGACGTCCAGGATTATCGTTATCGCGGTCCAGGTCCCGAAGGTGCCGAAGGCAATGCAGCGGCCGACCTGGAAGGCGTTCAAAGCAAGGAGGTATCCTACGAACATCTGGAAGGCGAAGGCGAACCAGCCCCAAGCCTTGCTTCCCATTTCCCTGAAGGTCGCGACGATAGCCACCACGCAGGGCGGGATGAAGAGGTTGAAGACCATGAAGGCCAGGGCCGCGAACTTGTATTCCTGACCGGCGAATTCCTTGAACATGGCCAGAATGTTGGCGGCTGCCGAGCCGTCGCCGCTGGCGATCATGCCCAAGGTGGCCGTAGCCTGCTCTTTGGCGATCTCAGCGGAGATGCTGGCGGCCGTCCCCTGCCAGTTGCCAAATCCCAGAGGATAAGTGAACCAGGAGAAGAAGCGTCCGACCGAAGCCAGTATGGACTGGTCGATGGCGTCTCCCACCACGCTGAAGTTCCAGCTGAAGGTCATCATGAGAGTAAGGACCACGCAGCACGGGAAAATGACCACACCGGCCTTTATTACGTACGCTCTCACCCTGTTCCAGGTATGGATCAGTATGCCTTTAAGTGTCGGCAGATGGTAAGCCGGCAGTTCCATTACGAAAGGCGCCGCCTCGCCGCCGAAGAGCTTCGTCTTCTTAAGGGCGATGCCGCCCAGTACGATGATGGCCACGCCCAGAAAATCCATGGAGGCCGCCACCCACCAGTATTCCCTGAAGAAGACCGCCGAGAACATGGCGATGATGACCGTCTTGGCGCCGCAGGGAATGAAGGTCGCCAAGATCACCGTCATGCGCTGATCGCGCACGTTCTCTATGGTTCTGGCCGCCATGACCGCGGGCACGCCGCAGCCCTTGCCCACCAGCATCGGGATGAAGGATTTGCCGGAAAGTCCAAAGCTTCGAAAGAGACGGTCCATAATGAAGGCCACACGGGCCATGTAGCCGCAGTCTTCCAAGAACGCCAGGAAGAGGAACACGATCGCGATGACCGGCACAAAGCCCAAGACCGTGCAGACGCCGCCCACGATGCCGTCCATGATGAGGGCTCTCGCGAGGCTGCCGTCTTCAAGTTTCACAGCGTCGCAGAATTTCTCGCAGAGCGCGCCCACGCCGGGGATCCAAACGCCGAAGCCGCTGCTGGGATCTGGCTCCTCGACTTCGGAAGAGCGCTTGTACATGGGATAATCGCAGGTCCACTTCAATTCGCTTTCCGCTTCCTCGTCATCCTCCGCCGAGATCAGGCCGTCAGTTTCGCTGACGTTGCCCGTCCTAATTTCACCGGTCTCCTCGTCCTCCAGCCAGACTTCCGTCTTGACGCCGGAGGCCAGGCTTTCATCCAGCACCTCGAATTCTTCTTCCGAACCGCTGGCGGCCAGGTCTTTCTCGAAAGCTCCCTCGCCGTTCTTTTCGTCGTAGGCCTCGGTATAGGCGGCCTGCCACTTCTCCACGTTCGCGCCGTGCGGTTCGTATTCAGAGCTGGCTTCCTCGAAGGTCTTGCCTTCGTACCAGGGCGTTTCGGCGCCGACTTCCTTAGTCACATAGGCATGCTGAGTGAAAGGCAAAAACCAGCCGTCGCCCAAAAATTCGTCATTGGCCCAGTCCGTCAACTTTGTGCCGGGACCGTTGTCGGAGACCGCCAGCCAGTACATGGCCATAAGGGCCAGGACAAAGACCGGGATGGCCAAGATCCTGTTCGTTACTATTCTGTCGATGCGGTCGCTCAGGCTTTCCTTCTGGCGCGCCTTCTCGTTGAATTTCACGCATTCGCTGATCAACTTCTGAATGAACTCGTAGCGCTGGGCGGTGATGATGGATTCCGCGTCGTCGTCCAGTTCCTTTTCGCAGTCGATGATATGCTCTTCCACATGCTCCAAGATCTCCGGAGCAAGATTCAGCTTTTCTATGATCTCTTTGTCCCTTTCGAAGATCTTGATGGCGTACCAGCGGATGGCTTTTTCGGGCACATCGCCCTGGATTGATTCCTCGATGTGCGCGATGGCGTGCTCGACAGAACCGCTGAAAACATGCGGCGCTTCTTTGGGTTTGGCTTCCTTGGCGTACTGGAAGATCGCCTCGGCGCATTCCTTACAGCCGACGCCTTTCTGCGCGCTGATGCCGATTACTTTGCAGCCTAAGCGCTTTCCGAGCTTCTCCAGATCGAACTTGTCGCCTCTCTTGTTGACGAGGTCCATCATGTTGACGGCCACCACCATGGGCACGCCCAGCTCAGCCAGCTGCGTGGTGAGATACAGGTTCCTTTCTATATTGGTGCCGTCGACGATATTCAGTATGCCGTCCGGGCTGTCCTGCACCAGGTACTGCCTGGAGATCCTTTCTTCCAAAGAATAAGGCGAAAGCGAATAAATGCCGGGTAGGTCCTGGATCACGAATTCCTTGTCGCCCTCATAAAAGCCTTCCTTTTTCTCGACGGTGACGCCGGGCCAGTTGCCGACGTACTGGTGTGAGCCGGTCAGATCATTGAAAAGCGTGGTTTTTCCCGAGTTCGGGTTTCCGGCCAAAGCGATCTTGATACTCATAACTTTATTCCCCTTCCACTTCGATATTGGCCGCCTCGCTCTTTCTTATGGAGAGATCGTAGCCGCGCAGGTTCACTTCGATTGGGTCGCCTATGGGGGCGATCTTGACGACGGTTATTTCCGTTCCTTTAAGAATGCCCATATCCATGATGCGGCGCTTCAGGGGGCCTTCGCCTAAAAGTTTTTTTACTTTGACTGTTTTCCCTACGGGAACATCGTTTAAGGTCTTCATATATTTCCTTTATATTGTTTACAACGCTTCTACGAGTATTCTTGAAGCCAAAGTGGCGTCCAGGGCCAGGCGTGTTCCATAGAATCCCAGGATGATCTTCCCGGCTTGGCTCAAAATGACTTCCACTTCCACGCCTTCCACCAATCCCAGTTCCTGCAGGCGGTGGCGGACGTCGTCGTTGCCGTGGATCGCGCTGACGCGCCCCTTCTCTCCTTTCTTTAATAATGTTATAGGCATTTATATTGCTCCTTTTTTATTTCGTTTTAAATTTTAGTTAGCCAAAACTAACTACCACCATTATAGCACTTCTCTATTTAAAGTCAAGAGGGATGTTTTGGGACTGGTTAATCCCAGAAATGGCTCGGTTTGCCTTCCTTCGTTATGACGGGAGAGATCTGGTTGCCGTATTTGTCCCAGATCTTCAGCTCGAACTTCTCCTCGTTCACCATGGCGGCGCGCATTTGTTTAAGGGAAAGCGTCGCGTCTTTTACGCTGCCGTCCAGGGGGTACATGTGGCAGTTGGGGGTGTCGAGGACTTTGTACTTGAGGCCCCAGTAGGAAACCAGCACCAGGCCGTCGTCGTCGTGGAAGCGGAGGGTGTCCCCGTCCTCGTCCAGTTTGTAGGTGGGAGGCGTCCTGGGAACGGAACCTTTGTATTCGTTGAAGAAAGGCACGGAGGAGAGGATGTGGCACTCGATGCGGCTCCAGACCGGCTCGTCGCGTTCGTCGAAGAAGGTGACTTCGGGCGTTCTCTTGGTGGGGTTCTCCCAGGAGGTGAAGCAGCGGTTCATGATGTCATAGGAGCGGGCCATGACGCTGTTGTATTTGTCGCCCTCGATATGCGGGAGGCCGAAGCCGTGGCCGCCTTCGTGCATATAGGCGCCGAGCGTTGTGGCGCAGTGTCCGTACTGCACGTCTCTCCAGCAGGAGTCGTTGAGGGTGGTGGTGATGGGTGTGTTGTTGGTGAAGCACTGCACGACTTCGTCAAGGCTGGCGGGCCAGGAGTAGAGGCCGGTGGCGCCGAACTGGCCGAGCAGCGGGCCGCCCAGGGCGGTGTTGCCGCTGACTTTGCCGTCCACGAAAGAGGCCGTGTTGGGAATACCGAAGACGCGGCGGAACTCGCTGCCTTTTCTGTCTTCGCCTAAGATCTCGCAGAAGTTCTCATAGAGCTTGCCTTCGTCGAAGCTGCCGTCTTTCCTTTTCCAGGAGCAGACTTCCGCTTTGGTGTACTGGCTGGTGATGACGTTGATGATGATCTCGCCTTTCTCGTCGCAGTTGAAGGCGAAGCACCTTCTCGGATAGCCCAGGCGGTACATACTGTCGCCGGTGAAGGACTGCATGAGTTTCAGCCCGGTCGTGAATTTCTTTCTCCAAAGCTGGTCGTCCTTATACTGCGGATCGTTTTCCTTGTCGAGGTTGGAGATGTAGATGTGGTCCCCGTTCTTGTCGACCATGTAGTAAACGTAGCAGAGGTAGTCGGTGTTGGGGCGCTCGTAGATGAGGTGGATCTGGTTGGACTCAGTTCTCTCCTTCGTCTTGACGGTGACGGTCAGGGTGTTGGTGCCGTA
>JAGCDY010000005.1 GCA_017650925.1 bacterium | reverse complement strand
TCGGCGCCGCTGTCAAGCTTGCTCTCGGGATTCTCGGTGCTGAAGATGATCTTCGCGATTATTTCCCTGTGGCGGAGGCTCCAGGGAGTGTATTCCGTGAAGACGAAGGAGAGCCAGATGATGACGAATCCGATTGCGCCTATCCTGTGCTGGCCTGTGCCGGCGGCCATGCCCAAGGCCACGGCCATGAAGACGAAGGCGGTGTCGCGGTTGTCCTTTATGATGGTGCGGAAGCGGACGACAGACATGGCGCCCATCAATCCGAAGGCTACGGCGACGGCGGAAGAGCCGCGGACGTTCAATATCACCATCATCACAAGCGTTATGATGATCTCCATCATGACAAGCGTCTGCATGAAGGTCTTGTTGCCGTGCACGCCGCGGCAGAAGCGGTAGAGGAGAACTAGAAGCAGGGCGAAGAGCGCGCTGACGGCGAAATTGTTGACCACGTCTATCCAGGTGGTCGGCGCCAGGGCATTCAAGGTCCACTGCATCATTTCATATTCGGCAGTCTGGTTCATAAATCAACTTTCCTCCTCGCGCAGCACGACCTTTTCTATGCAGTGCGCGTATTTGGATATGGAAGTTTGGGTGAGCTCGAATTTGGTCAGAAAGCGCCGCATCCATTCCGGCATGAGGCGGTCGAATTTAAGTTCAAGGATCGCTCCGGGAAGCGCTATCTGCTCTTCCTCGTAGGGCTCGAAAAGCTCGTAGGAATAAGAGTGGTCAACGGCCCTCAGGTTGGTGTCTATGGTGAACCTTACTTCGCCGTCGTCTTTCCCGATGAAGGGGTTGCGGTCGTAGATTACCGTGGTCATTGGGCGGTAGCCATTGACGAAACAATTATGCAGGAAGCGGTGGGCGTTGGCTCTGAGATAATCGGTGGGGAATTCGATCTCGTCAAGCGTCTTTTCGCGGTCCATGATCTTTTGAAGGTCGCTCAGTTTCATGGGCGCACGGTCTTTGCCGACCTGCTGGCGGGAGCGGTATTTAATTTCCAAAAAAACGTTGTTCTCGGGCATGACGTTGGCGTAGCCCCTGACGCGGAATTTTCTTCTGTCCTTCAAGCCTATGAGCTTTTCCTTGTAGAGCGTCAGGTTGTCGTCGTCGAAATAGACGGAGCGGATGGTGTAGCCGGGAACGCCCAAACCGTTCGGCTTGGCGTGCTGGTCGGGCTGGACGTAGGGCGAGGCGAAAGCTATGGCCTTGTCGACCAGATCGAAGGGGAGAAAATATTTCAGCTCGTAGCGGCCGTGGAAATTCGCCATTTCTTACTCCTTGCTAAGGGAGTTGTTGAATTTCTCGTAAAGAGAGCGCAGGGCCGCCAAGGAGGAATGGAAGGGGTCTATCTTGATGGAGGGGATGGTGGCTTGTCCCGTCATGGACGAGATGGCGGAGAAGGGGACGTCCCTTACGGGAACGAGAGCGTGGATGACGGAAAGCCCCATCAAGGGGACGGGAACGACCGAGACGGATTCCACTTTGCCCGTGACGGTCAGGTCCTCGTTGTGAAATTTAAGTACGGTCTCGATGCCAGGCTGGATCTGGCTGGAAAATTTGAGCGGCGCCACCAGGCGGGCGTAGATGGGGTCCTCGTTGACCACCCTAAGTATGGTCTTGATCTCCGGGTCTAGGGAGACCTGAGTGACGCGCCCGCTGATAGGGGTCTTGATCGTCCTGGCAGCCAAGCGGTCGTTGACCATTTCCAGTTCTTTCTGCGCGACTCTAAGCTCCGCCCTGGCCGTGTTGATGACGTTGGAGGAACAGGCCATCTTGCGGGCGTTCAGGTCGGCTTCCGCCACGCTGATCTCCGCGAAGCGGCTGTTGAGCTCTTCTTCCTCTTTCTGGACTTCGTCGTTGGAGATGTAGCCGGAGTTGTAGAGTTCGCGGCGGCGCTTGACCAAAGGCAGATAGCTGTAGTAATTCGTGTAGGCGAGGCTGACGAGTTTCTCGCCTTCCGTTACGCGGCTCTGAAGTTCTCCCGACAAGAGGTTGTCGAGCGTCGCCTGATACATGTCGACCTTGGCCTCGAGAGTTTTCTTCTGCGATTCGTCGTAGAGGGAGTGGAAGGTCAAAACATGGTCGCCGGCCTTGACGAGCGAGCCCTCCCTGATGTCGGGCGCCAGTTCGGTATTGACAACGTCGTAGCGCTCGAAGCGGAAGGTGGTGACGCCCGCCAAGGCCTGCATGCGGCCTTTGAGGTGCTTGGCTATGAAATCTCCAGGCCTTTCCTGCTGGATGGTCCACTGCTCGGAAGCTTCAAGCTCAAAGGGACACTTCAAAGCGGCGACGTCAGTCTGCAGTATGAAGTACAGAACGACGCCCGAGAGGGCTATGATCAGGAAATATCTCAGCCAGAGCAGCACCTGGTGACTCTCAAACTACCTTCTATGGCAGGCGGCGGCAAGAGCCAGCAGGGTCAGGAACGCGAACGCCGGTTCGGGCACGCTGTTGGTATCGCAGGGCGTGCCGTAGATCGCGACCGAGGAGGCCCAGGCTTCGGGTTTGGAATTGTCGGCGTTGGGATCGCTCAGCTCCAGCGAGGGGCCGCGTCCGGCGCAGCCGGTGGGCCAGGGGGAGGTGGATTTGTAGGTGACGGAATCGACTTCCTGGCCGTTGGCGTTCTGGAGGTAGATGGTGTCGCTGTCGTTGGAGAGGCCGAAGTCGAACTCATAGATCACAGCGCCCTGCGGCAGGGAGTAAACGGCCTCGATGGCGGCCTGGCGGTCGGTGATAAGCAAAAATTCCTTCGGCCCGAGGATCGTGTCCTTGGGCAGGCGGTATTTGTCGTCTTCAGTCTCGAAGCGCCAGTAGCTGACGTCAATGTCCTCGTCGGTACGGTTGAAGAGCTCAACGTACTCGTAATTCTTGCAGTTGCCCTTGGAGTTGGTGTAGGCTGTGTCAAGGCACTGGTACATGATCTCGTTGATGACTACGCCGGAATAGACAGGATAGTCGGTGACGATGTACATGTAGGGGGCCCTGTAGCCGTTCCAATATTTCCTCAAGGTGTTGCCGTCATAGTCCTCTATAAGGGCGTAGTAGAAGACGGTCGTGCCGTCCGGGAAGACAGGCAGGGTGCAGACCCATTCGTTGCCTTCCGCAAGAGTCATGTCTTTGTAGGTGTATTCGCCGTTTTCAGAGGTGGAGTAGTAGATCTTGACGCTCTTCACTTGCTTGTCAGCTCTGCTTGCGTCGTAGGCCCAGATATGGATCTCCGGGGCGGTGACGGAAGTCGGGGCGTTGGGGTTGCGGCTGTGCTTTGAAGCGTAGAGGCCGCAGGTCTCGGGGTTCTTGGTCCCGGGGGAGCCGCCCTGATCTTCGGAAACGTTCCAGGTCTGCCAGGTGTTGTTGTAATCGGCGTAGGGGAAAACGAGAACGTTGGAGTAGGCGGAGCCGTCCGGCCATTCGCCGCCCTCGGATATGGTGGCGTACTCTATCTTATGCTGGACGTCGCCGGTCTTGTCGAGAAGGACCACGGCGTCCTCGCCTTTGCCGAAACCGATGCCGGTCGGCCCTAATATGTTCTCGACCGTCGGGTAGATGGCCGTAAAAGCGGCGTCGGAATAAAGGACCACGCATTCGTTCGGGCCGAGCGTCGTGCCTTCGGGAACTGTGAAAAGATTGCCGCCCTCGTCGTACTTGTCGTCGCCGAGCTGCCAGCCGGAGATATCAACGGCGGTCGTGCCGTAGTTGCAGATCTCCACCCAGTCGTCGCTCTTGAAAGGCTTCTTGGCGTCGTAGGTGAATTCGCTGATAAGGACGTCAGCCAACAGACCGACGGACATAAGACCCGCGAGCAGAGCCGGGAGATATTTGTTAAGGTTCATGACGATCCTCCTTTATGGGATGAAAGTGAGCATAGTTATCAATTTTATTGCGAGTATTTTTTATTTTATCTAAAAAGATGAAATGAAACAAGGCTCAGCCGCCCAAAAAAATTTCAAAATCACAAATTTTGATAAAATGATAGGAAATAATCACTAGGAGGTTTTCATGCGCAAGCACTACCAGTTCCTGGCCGCTTTTGCTGCGGTCTTAATGACAGCGACGTCTTTCGCCGCGGATTTTTGTCTTACTCTCAGCTCCAATGAAGCTCAGTCATCCACGATCTCCTCGACGTACCCCGGCGCTCCGGAGCCGAAAGTTGAAAACGCGATGTTCGCCCTCGCCTCGCTCAAGATCGGCGACACGGTGACTTTCCTGACGCCCCAGGGCGAACTGAAAGGCAACGTCACTTACGCCATAAAAGACGTGAACGGCATTGTGTGCCGGGCCGGTAATCTCGATGATTTCGCCGGTCAGTGGCGCGTCGCGGCCGGACCGAACGTCCTGTACGGCGTTGTGGAGGACCTCAAGGCCGACGTCCTCTACGAGATCAACGGCACCAAGAAGCAGGGCGTCTACGAAGTCAAGGAGTGCTCTTTCAGCGAGCGCTGCGCCGAGCTGACCTGCCCGGAAGAAACGCCGGTCTGGGAAGAAAACTCCAATAGCATTATGGGCGCCCGCGTCTCCGACCTTACTCCCGAACAGGCCGCTTGGGCGGCGAACTGGGACGACGACGAGGAGGTCGAACTGACGATAGCGGTCGTTTTCTCTCCGCTGTCGATTGAAGAGGCCGGCAGTCTTGAGGCCGCCAATGCCAAGGTGGCATCCGGCATGGCCTATGGCAACCAGGCTATGCAGAATAGTCAAATCCATGCCAAGCTTACCTGCGTGGGCACTTACCTCTCTGATTATGAGGAAACGAAAGACTCCAGCCTCGACCTCAGCCGTTTCTCATCCGGCATCGATGGCTTCGAGTTTGTTCCGGCCTTGAGAAACAAGCTGGGCGCTGATTTCATGTGCTATTGCCCCAAGTATATGACTCCTGGCTGGGCCGGCCTTGGCTATGTTCACGGCAGCCCGACAGGCTCTGAAGGATCGGCTTACCATGTGGTTCTGCTCAGCTACATAGGCGGGACCAGCTATTCCTGGATACACGAGTGGGGCCATAACATGGGCTGCAACCACTCCCACGAACAATCCGGCAGCTCCGGCCCCGAGGACGGCGGCCTCTTCGGACACAGTTTGGGCTGCTACTTCTACGCCACGAACCTTACCCAGAGATGCTGCTCGATCATGACCTACCAGGGCAGCTGGGACGGCCAGTACTGGGGATACAGGGTGCCTTATTTCTCAGAACAGTTCCTCAACTACGGCGGTTCCGCGGTCTACTACAACAGCAAGACAAGGAACGCCACCACCTGGCAGAAGATCAGAAAATACGCTTCCCTTTACCGTACGCCGCCCGTGCTCTCCGAATTCAACACCGGCTTCGAAGCTGACGAGGATTATCGCCTCGGCGACGCCACCTGGCAGCAGGGTCTCATTTCCCTCAACGCCACCGGACAAATCAAGGAACAGAGCGGCAACTATTATCTGCACAGCCAGGGCGGCAACGGCTTCCAGCAGCCCGTCAACGTCAAGTCCGACAACGGATACGGCACTTTCAAAATCAGCGTCAGAGTCAATCCGACCTTCGGCGGCACCTACTTCGACATCAGGGGCGCCAAGGACGCCCTCTGCTACGTCTACGTGACGAGCTCCGGCTCTCTTAATCTGGCTTGCTCCAGTACGCCGGGCGGCACCGTCAGCAAGGCTACTGTTCTGCAGCAGATCTCTACTGGCTGGCAGGAATGGACCTTCTTCATCGAGGAGAGCACCAAGACTTTCCTGGGCTGGGCTGTTAACGGCGAATACCACAACGCGACCGAATGCTACGTCGCTGGCGAGGATGACGTTTACGTCAGCTCCGTCTGGATGAAAGACGTCAGTTCTAGCGGCGCGGACTTCGACGACCTCCATGTCGACTGCGGCATCGGCGATCTCTCGCTCTCCGCCGAACCGATGGCTATCGGCTCGAATATGACCACCGTCAAATTGTCGAACCTCAATGAAAACACTACCATAAAATACAAAGCGAAAGTGGTGAAGGGCGAGGATAACTTCACCATCTCTCCCGTCGAGGGCCTCTTCAAGGATGAAGCTGAGATCAGGGTCGAAGCTCACGATCTTCCCACCACTCCCCAGTTCCTGGAATGCGTGGTGGAAGTCGACGCCGGCAACGCCGGAAAAAAGAGGATCCGTTTGGGCGCTCCCTGCGGCAACGAAACTGACGGCTACGGCTTCTACTCCGCTGATCTCTCGACCTTCCCGAAAGGCAGTCCCAGCGATTACGATTCCTGCTGGGAAAACAGCGGAACCCTTGACTACGCTTTCGACCACTATGTGACCGACGTGCTTCTGGACGAGGATTTCGAGGATTATCCCGGCAACACCAACATGGGCGGCATCGGCGGCTGGGGCAGCGGATACGGCACCATTGACCGCGACGGCTCCATCTACGTGAGGGAAAGATTCGGCAACAAATACTGCGAAGTCGCTTACGTCAACAACCTCTTCGGCGCCCACAAGAAACTGGACAAGCAGATGAAGCCTCACTGGTGGGAAGGCCACACCAAGGGTTATTTCCGCATCAGCTTCGACGCCATGCTGACCGGCACCTCCAGCAAGTTCTTCGGCCTCTGGGATCCCCAGATGGTGGAAGGCAACTTTGAGTACGTCTCCGGCAACGGATACCGTTTCCGCAGCAACGCCAGCGACGCCAACCATTCCGAGTTCGTTTCCCAGAACTACATTTCCCAGGCTACCTGGACGAGAGTCAGCATGATCATTGAGGCGGTGCCCGTTTTGGACTCTTCCGACCGCTACCGCCACATCCTGCGCCAGTACAAGGTGGATGGCAAAACCGAAAACTGCAGGGCCTTCTGCGATCAGGACAGCAACAACGACGCTTTCAACACCCTGCGTTTCTTCCTCTGGGGAAGCGGCACCTTCTGCCTGGACAATCTGAAAGTCGAGACCATCGTCAGCGAAACTGATTACGATATCCTCGACTTCCCGGATGAAGATCCCATGGATCTTTATTTCAACAGCAGGCAGGACGTTGAAGTCAACCTTGGCTTCACGGAAGAGATGGCCAGCAAGTACGACATCACCATCGCCGCCAAGATGATGCTTCCCGCCGATTTCGGCGGAACGCTGACCTTCGGTCAGGACGACTTCCACAAGCAGTTCGCCACGGAATTCAAACTCAAATCCGGCAAAGTCAGCCTTAATTATCCCAACGCCAAAGGCGTGCGGGATACTTTCACGGCCAACGCCGGCGAATGGTTCGTTTACGGCTACGACATCTCCACCACCGAGAAGAACCTGAGGCGCCTCCTTTGGGACGGCGATTACCACAAGGAGAACCTGCCGATTACCGGAGCGGACGCCACCACGGCCATCGACAAGATCAAGTTCTCTGCCAGCTCCGGCACGGCCCGCATCGGTGCTGTGGACGCCAAGCTTACCCCGCGCACCGCTTCCAAGCCGATCGTGGATTTCAACTATTACCCGATCACCCTGGCTGAGCCGACGGGCGTCATCTGTCTGACCAATGAGTTGGCAGGCACTACCGGCGAGTTCACCGTCTCCTTCAAGGACGGCTCCAACTTCAAGGCCGAGCCCGCCACCGGCACTTTGAACAGGTATCAGGAGATCCAGGTCACCGCCAAGGATCTTCCGACCAAATCCGTTTACGTCACCGACGAGATGACCGTGACTTGCGGTGATTTCAGCAAGACCATCCGCGTGGGCAGCCCGGCGGGCAGCGACAAAGAGGGCTACACCCTCTACAAGGCTGACTTCTCCGAGTTCCCCCTGGGCGATCCCAGAGAGTACGACCTTGCCGTCACGAGCGGCTCCGACGTCTCCGTCGAGGTTGAGAACGTTTCCGAATGGACAGTTGAGGACACGCTCCTTACCGAAAACTTCGAAGGCTATGAAGCCGGCACCGACCTCTGCGGCGAGGACGGCTGGAGCGTGGCCTACGGCGCCGTCGACGTCAATGGTACGGCGATCGTCAGGGAAGAGAACGGCAACAAATATCTGAAGATAAAAGATATCAACAGTCTCTTCGGCGTCCACAAGAAACTTACCAAAGTTCCGTCCGAGGATTGGGTCGCCAATCTGGGCGGAAAGAAGGGCTTCTTCCGCGTGAGCTTCAAGGTGAGGCTGGGCGGCACCTCCGCCAAGAACCTCGGCCTCTGGACGCCCCAGTGCGTGGAGACGCAGTTCCGCTATGACAACGGCGTCTACCGCTTCGCCAGCAACAAGTCCGACAGCACCCACGAGGAATTCGTTTCCATCAACACCATGGAACCGGAAAAATGGGTCAATTTCAGCGCCGTCTTCAGCGCCGAGGCCGTCAACGACGAGGGAGGCGAGCCCAGGCACATCCTGCGCAGCGTCACTATCGACGGCGGCCACGAATACGGCCAGTTCCTCTGCGACCAGGCCAACACCACGACGATCTTCAACAACCTGCGCTTCTTCCAGTGGGGCGAAGGCAGCCTTGATATCGACGACCTCAAGGTCGAGACCTTGGCCGCCGATGACCAGGACGGAAGCGAGAGCTTCTCCGAAGACATCACCGCGACGCTAAGCAAGGTCGAGCGGACGGCGGGCGGCCTCTTCTGCGAGGTCGGCCTTCCCGAAGGCATGGCCGATGCCTACGACGTGGTGGTCTACTACGCCTTCAGCGTTCCCAAGGGCAGCCTCAGCGGCGACCTTATCTTCAGCCAGGACGAGGAACACCGTCAGCTGGAAGCCAAGGTCTCCCCGGACGGCGCGGACAAGCTCAAACTGACCTTCCCGGACTGCCCGGCCGCCGACGCCCTCGTGACGGAAGAGACGTCCGTGGATCAGCTGAATCCCACGGCTCTCAGGTTCAACACCAAGACCGGCAAGAAGGAATTCAATAATTTCCTGTGGGGTCTGCAGGTCGCTTCTCTGGAAGAGGCCATAACCGGCTCCGACGTCAAGGCTACCGAAGCCATCGACAAGGTCAGGATAGACCTCTCCACCGCCGGCGACCAGGCTAGGGTCCAGTCGGTCCTCGTTTCGCTGCGTCCCAACGCGGTCCCCGAACCGACTACGACTGCGCTGCTCTTGCTGGCGCTCCTCGGTCTTGGCTTCCTCCGCAGAAAGTAAATTTCCGAAAGGATCCAAAAATGAAAGGCGCGCCAGACGGCGCGCCTTTCTTTTTGGAAGTAGGCTTTCCTTGGTGCCTTAGATGGTTGACTTTGAAAGCCTCTTATCGTAAAATATCTATCTACCTGTAAAAGTAGAACTATCTTTTGCAGAAAAAATTAAGGGTCAATTTTATGAACTTCGACGACGCTAATTATCGTGAAACATTCTGGCACACCGCGAGCCACTGTTTGGCTCAGGCGGTCGTGCGCCTTTACCCTGACGTGAAACTTGCCATCGGCCCCGCCATCGAGGAGGGCTTCTATTATGATTTCGATACGCTGACGCCTTTCTCCCCCGAAGATCTCGTTAAGATCGAGGAGGAGATGAAAAAAATCGCCGAGGCTGACTATAAATTGGAAAGGGAAGAGTGGACCAGGGAAAAAGCTCTGGAGTATTTCAAGGAAAAGGACCAGACTTACAAGGTCGAGATCATTGAAGATCTCGGCGCCGAGGAAGTCTCCGTTTACAAGCAGGGCGAATTCTTAGACCTCTGCCGCGGTCCGCACCTTGAGTCGACGGGCCCCGTCAAGGCCGTGAAGCTTCTTAGCGTGGCCGGCGCCTACTGGCGCGGCGACGAGCATCGTCCGATGCTGCAGCGTATCTACGGCGTGGCGTTCCCGACTCAGGAACAGCTGGATGAATACCTGAACTTCCTGGAAGAAGCCAAGCGAAGGGATCACCGCGTCCTTCTGAAGGACATGGACCTCGGCAGCTTCCACGAAGAGCTCGGCCCGGGCCTTATGGTCTGGCATCCCCGCGGCGCCTGCATCAGAAACGAGATCGAAAACTTCTGGCGCAGCGAGCATCTTAAGAACGGTTACGATCTGGTCTATTCCCCGCACGTCGGCAAATCGACGCTTTGGGAGACCAGCGGACACCTTTCCTTCTACCGCGAGAACATGTTCCCCTCCATGGATGTTCCTCTGGACAACGACCAGACTCAGGAATATTTCGTGAAGCCGATGAACTGCCCCTTCCACATCCTGATCTACAAGAACAAGACCAGGTCCTACCGCAACCTGCCCATGCGCATGGCGGAACTCGGCACGGTCTACCGCTTCGAGAGGAGCGGCGTCCTGCACGGCCTTCTGAGAGTGAGAGGCTTCACGCAGGATGACGCGCACATCTTCTGCCGCGAAGACCAGATGGAAGAGGAACTCGAAAGGACTCTGAAGTTCTGTCTGCAGATGCTGCACAACTTCGGCTTCACCGAATACCACGTCTATATCTCCACTCGCCCGGAAGGCAAGTGCGTGGGCGAAGAGAGCCGCTGGAACGCCGCGCAGACGGCGCTCGAAAAGATCGTCGCCAAGCTTGGCTTGAAGTACGACATCGACAAGGGCGGCGGCGCCTTCTACGGCCCCAAGATCGACATCAAGATCAAAGATATGCTGCGCCGCGAGTGGCAGTGCTCGACCATCCAGTTCGACTTCAATCTGCCTGAGCGCTTCAATATGACCTACGTCGGCGAAGACGGGCAGGAACATGTTCCTTACATGATCCACAGGGCTCTCTTGGGCGCCATAGAGCGCTTCTTCGCGGTCTATTTGGAAAACTGCGGCGGCAACTTCCCGCTGTGGCTCGCTCCCGAGCAGGTCAGGATCGTGCCTATTAAGGACGCTCATCTCGACTACGCCAAAGAAGTCTTGGCTGCCTTGCAGGAAAGGGGTTTGAGAGCGACCGTGGACGAGACTCACCGTCCGATGGGCGCCAAGGTCCGCCAGGGCAAGATGGACAAGGTTCCCTATACGCTCGTTCTGGGCGACAAGGAAGCGAGCGAGAAGACCGTGTCCGTCAGGACACGCCAGGGCAGCCAGGCCAACGCTCTGCCGCTTGAAACGCTTATCAATTCTCTCTGCAAAGAGCGCGACACTCACGCTCCCAGCGGCGAATGGGATAAAACCGAATAACTAAAAAGAGGACAAAACTATTCGTAAGTACAATCAAACCGACACGACCAGGGTCAACGAGGACATCAAAGCCCCTGAGGTGCGTTTAATAGCCGACGACGGCAAACAGCTTGGCATCGTCAGCCGTCAGCGCGCTCTGGAGGAAGCCGAAAGGCGGAATCTGGACCTGGTGGAAGTCGCGTCAGGCGCGAACCCTCCGGTCTGCCGCATCATCGATTACAGCAAGTATCGCTACGAGCAGACCAGACGCGAGAAAGACTCGCGCAAGCAGAGCCAGAAG
>JAGCDY010000034.1 GCA_017650925.1 bacterium | reverse complement strand
CGCTACGCGCGCCCTCGTCAAATCCAACGGCCTCCTCACCAGGGACGCCCGCGAGAAAGAGCGCAAGAAATACGGTCAGCGCGGCGCCCGTGCCCGCTTCCAGTTCTCGAAGCGTTAAAGATACCGCCGCATATCGGCGTATCATCCTTCGGTATTGCGCGGGTGTAACTCAATTGGCAGAGTCACAGCCTTCCAAGCTGTTGGTTGCCGGTTCGAGTCCGGTCGCCCGCTCCACCGAGACAATAAAAAAAGAGCTGCAGACATGCAGCTCTTTTTTTTTGCGCTCTAATATTATTGCCTCAATTCTCCCTTGTCATCTGTACGTCGTAGATGTCGAGGTAGCAGTTGGTGGAGGTGCCGTTGAGATAGAAGTGCACCGACATCTCGATCTCTTTTCTCCTGTCAGTCTTGCTTGAGTGGTGCGCGTTATAGATGAAGCTTAGGTCGGCGAAATCTTCGCTGATGCTGAACTCCTCGGAGTGGTCGTATTTGGTAGGCTCAAGGGTGTCCCCCCTTATTTCGTCTTCCCACCACTGCTCGAACCTGACGCGGCCCTTGCCGCCTCTTCCCCTGGCCTTGAAGCTGACGCGGTAGTTTTTCCCGTCTTCGACCATGCGGTGCCCCTGGTATATGCCGCCCGTTCCGCCAATGTAGCCATCGGCGTAAGTGATGTGCACGAAGTCGATCTTGGCGGTCTCGCCGGTCATGCGGTTAACTATGATCGTCTCGCTCTTGAGGTCGGCCACAGGCGCGGCGTTGCGGTCCCAGAGCTGCTCCTCCTTCCAGTCGGAGAGCGCCTTGTAGGGCTTGTAGGTATCTTTGCCCTTAAGCTGGATAGTGGGGCCGAAAGCCGGGCGGGCCTTGACGCCTATGTTGCGGGAAACGTAGAAATAGCCCTCGAGGTCGGAAAGCAGAAGGTCAAGCAGGCCGTCCTTGTCGATGTCGTAAAGGTAGCAGCGCACGCCGGCGCCCACGGGCGTCTGAGAACCGTTTACGGTCATTTCGCCCACGTATTCCAGAAGCCTCGGATTCTCGGGGTCAGCCTGCTCGGGAGAATAGTACAAAAGGAGCTTGCCGTCGGCGTCGGCGACCAGGATGTCCATCCTGCCGTCGCCGTTCAGGTCGCCGTGCGCGGGGTCGAGCATCTCGTGCCCGAAGCCGTAGGCCAGCCACTGCCTCTCATCCGCGGGATTGAAGCGGGGGTTGGACTTGCTGCCCCAGTTCTTGAAGAAATAGACGGCGTTGGCGGAATAGGAAGCGTCGCCGAAATACATGTCGAAGTTGCCGTCGCCGTCCCAGTCGTAGAAGCGGGGCGTGAAGCCGCGGCCGCGGTAGGGCTCTTTACCGAAAATGAGCGTCGGAGTCGAGGTCTTGAAATAACCGTTGCCAAGCGCCCTGATCACGTAAATTTCGCCGTTCTCGGAAGTGTAGACGATATCGGGCTTGCCGTCGTCCTCAAAGTCCTGGACGTCAACGTGCAGAAGCGACCATTTGGAATACTGGTTGTGCAGAAAGACGCCGTGGTTGAAGCGCGGAGGGAACGTGCCGTTCTTGCTTGTCTGGTCGAAATACCAAATGAAGCCGCCTTCGCCGCCCGCCACCAGATCGGGTTTGCCGTCGCCGGTAACGTCCTGGAAGCAGATGGAGGGTCCGACGAAGTAATCGCCCATGTGCGTTCCGTGCTTGAGAGTCCAGAGGTGTCCGCCCTTGACCCTCAAAAAGCCCTCTTTGGTCACGCCGTCCCAGTAATTCTCCCGCATCTCGATCTTATCCTTCGAGAAGAAAGGCTGGTTCAAGAGTTGTTCCTTAAACTTTTTCCCCTCGTCTTCTTCCGCGGAAGTGGGCGCGCAGAAGGAGATCAGGACGGTCAGGATCAGTAAAATAGAATTTAGCTGAAAATCTTTCATCATTGGTTCTTCTTTTATTGTTTCTGCATCTTAATGTCCCTGATGTCAAGGAAAGCGTTGGTGGCGCCGGGATTCATCTTGAAGCTTACGGAAATGGCCGGATGTTCGCGGCGGTTACTGATGAATTCCGGGGTGAAGAGGAAGGAGCAGTCCGTCCACTCGTTGCCGGGGGAAATGTCGAAATCCTTCGTCGGGCTCTCGGTGTGTTCGGTGTCCCCTTTCACGATCTTCTCATAGACCTGCCTTATGTGCAGTATCGGCTTGACCGCACGGCCCCTGACCTTGAAGGAGAGGCGGTAGGCGGTGCCGTAGTCCATGTTGTTGATGGTGTCGTCGTAGTACTTCGCGAAATAGGAGTCCGTTCCCGTGTAGCCCTGCTCGTAGTAAGCCCTGGCGAAACTGAATTTTTGCTGGGTCAAAGGATCGGTCTCGGTCATGTATTTGATGTTGCAGCCAGTGTTGCCGCCGTAGCGGGCCGGGTTCCAGTAGGTGTAGGAGTCGTCCTCATGATGGCCGTACCAAGTCTTGGGCGGCGGGCCAAACTGCGGTTTCAGGCGGTCCTGTCCCTTAATTATGAGCGGCTTAGAGAACTCCAGTCTTTCCATCGGGCCGATGAACTGGGAAGCGTAGATCTTGCCGTCGACCGAGCTTATCAGCAGATCGAGCTTCTTGTTGCCGGTCAGATCCGCCAGATACGGCCTGGGGCCGATGCCGAAAAACTTGTCTTTCGTGTCGGCGAAATGAGCGGAACCCTTGTATTCCAGAAGGTACTGGGCGTCGACCTGATCCTCCTTGAAACCTACGTTCAGGTAAAGGTGCAGCGCGCCGTCCAGGGCGCCCGTAAGAATGTCGGGCTTGCCGTCGCCGTTGAAGTCGGCGATGGTGGGAGCCAGCTGTTCCCTGCCGTAGCCGTAAGCCAGCCACTGCGGCTTCTGGTTGCGGAAGTTCGGGGCGGAGCTGCTGCCCTTGTTGAAAAGGATATAGATGGCGTTGGCCGAATACGAGCCTTCCCCGTAGATGAGGTCGTAGTTGCCGTCGCCGTTCCAGTCGTAGATTCTGGGTGAGAGCTGGCGCCCGGTATACAGGTCGCCGTTCTCGCCGTTGCCGTTGAGCTGGACCCTGGAGTTTTCATTGAGGTTGAAAAGGCCGTTGCCTTTTCCTTTCAGAAAGAAGATCCTGCCTTCGTCAGAGCCGACGACGATGTCGTTGATGCCGTCGCCGTCCATATCGTGAACATCCACGCCGGAAATGGCGCAGCCTAAGAAAGCATGCAAAAACTGTCCCGAACTAAATTTCGGAGGCCAGCTCTTGCCTTCCCTTTTGAAGATGAATATGAAGCCGCTCTCCGAGCCGACCACCAGCTCCATCCTGCCGTCACTGTCAACGTCGGCGTAGCAGATGGGGTTGCCGAGCCTGCCGGGGCCAATGTTCCTGTCCTCCTTGAAGTGGTAGATCTCGATGGGCTTGAGCTGGATCTCCCCGTCCTTGTTGACGCCGTCCCAAAGGTTGTCGACCTTGTATTCGGGATTGAAGTTGGAGCTGGTCATGAGGTTCGGGGCGGAGGAGACAGCCGGCGCGGCCGCAGCCTGGCCGGGCTTGGCTTTTTCCTCGGCGTAAACGATCGCGCAAAGGGAAATGATCGTTAGGAAAAGTGTGCGTTTCATAAGATTAACCTTTTTTGTCGAGCTCCTTCACCTTTTTGTAGCTTTCGCATTTGTAGGCGAAGTAAGGGTTGCAGCAAATGTTCTCTATTTCCTCCTGATAAACTTTCCATTTTTTGCTGTCGCTTATGGTGTTGCGCCTGGCCGGGCACTCTAATACGATGTAGCGCCTGTTGTAAGGGTCCATCGCCTGGGCGTAAATGAAAAGTTTTTCCTCAGCGTAAGGGCATTTCGTTCTGCTCTGGAGTTCGTGCATCACGTCCTCCATCGATCTTTTTTCAGGCTGTTTTTCTTCCATAATCTATTCCGCTTTTCTGATTGTTTCAGGTTTTTCCCCGGTCAGGTCGACCACTTCCGAGGCCACTCCCCTGACGCTTCCGCCGTCCACTGCGACGGCCACTCCCTCCCACAGGGCTTTGGTGTCGGATAATACCGTCGGCGGGGCTTCCCCGCTTATGTTGGCGCTCGTTCCGAAGACCGGCTCGCCCACTTTTTCCAACATCTCGCAAACATCCTTGTGGCTGGGATAACGGACTCCCACTTTTCCGTCGTCTTTCGGCAAAAGGAAAGTGTAGGAGCCCGGCAGTTTTTCTCTCAAAGTTTTTCTGATCTCCCCGCTCTGTTCTCCCGCTACGGAGAAGAGCGTTTCAAAGGAGCCGACGTGATACGCGCAGGGCTTATTCGGATCTCTTCCTTTCAGGGCGTAAGCGTCAGATCGCGACTTTTCCGTGAAGAAAAGCCCGTAGACCGTCTCGGTCGGGAATATGGCGAGGAGCCCGCTTCTCAAAGCGTCGGCGGCCGCCACTATCGCTTCTTCCCTGTTCTCCCTGAGATCCATTACGCGCACTTTTATTCGCCTCTCTTTTCCTTCCAGAGCCTTGCGGCCAAAGCTTCGTCCTGCAGCGCCAGGATCTGGAGCGCAAGGTAGGCGGCGTTCTTGGCGCCGTGGCTGCCTACGGCTACCGTCGCCACTGGCACGCCCTTCGGCATCTGCACCGTCGAGAGCAGGGCGTCGAGTCCGCCCAGACCTCCGCACTCCAGGGGAACGCCGATGACGGGAAGTATCGTCCTGGCCGCCACGGCGCCCGCCAGATGGGCCGCAAGCCCGGCTCCGGCTATGAGGACCTTTATGCCCCTCTCGTGTGCCTTGGAGGCGTATTCGGCGACCTTGTCGGGAGTCCTGTGGGCTGACATGACGGAGACTTCGCATCCCACGCCGTAGCTTTCCAAGATCTCCTTGGTGTTCTTCATGACCGCTTCGTCGGAAACGCTTCCGTAAACTATGCCAACTTTGATCTCCATAGATTTACTCCTGTATTAATTTCGCCACGAAAGGCAGATTGCGGTAACGCTGTTCGTAGTCCAGACCGTAGCCGATGATGAAATCGTTGCCGGCGTTCATTCCGATGAACTTCGCCCTAACGTCCACCTTTCTCAGATCCTTCTTGTCCAAAAGCACGCAGGCCTCGACCTTTTCCGCCCCAAGCTCCTCGTAGATCTCGATGGCTTTTTTCAAGGTCCTGCCGGTCTCCAGGACCGTGTCGGCCAAAAGGACGTATTTTCCTTTGCAGTCCAGCTGCGGCGGAAGAATGCATTTCACTTCGCCCGTGCTCTGGGTCCCGGAATAGGAGGCGCAGTCGATGAAATCAGTCTCCGCCTCCACTCCCAAATTCGAAAGCGCTCTCAAAAGATCGCTCGTGAAGTGCAGGCAGCCTTTCAAAACGCCCGTGACGATGAGAGGCTTGTCCCCCACGTCGGCGGCGACTTCGAAAGCCAGTCTTTCGACGATCTGCTTCACCTGAATTTCTGTGAGAATTATTTCGTACATGTCAATACTCTTCCTCGAGCTTTTCGGCTTCCCGCTGCGCTCTTCTGGCCTCGCGCTCCGCTTCCCTTATTCTGCGTCTCTCTTCCCTTTCGGCTTCGCGCTCCGCCTCTATGGCCGCCCTTCTGGCTTCCTTTTCTTTTTCCAGGATCGCCGCCTCCTTAGCGTACTTCGCGAGATAAGCCGATCTTGTGATCTTGGGCTTCTCCTGTTTCGGCGCTTCAGGCTGCGGCTCCTCGGTCTCTTCCCTGGCCGGCTCTTCCCTTACGAGATCGTTGACCTCGACGTTCACGGCGTCCAATATCCCGTTCACGAAACGTCCCGACTCCTCGGTCCCGAAAAGCTTGGCGATAGCGACCGCCTCGTTTATTGCGACGACGGCCGGAGCGCTTTTCTTAAGGGAGAATTCGCAGATGGCTATGCGCATGATCTGCCTGTCGACCATGGCGATCCTCTCCTTGTCCCAGTTGTGCGTGTGCCTAAAGATGAGATCGTCGATCTTTTCTATGTTTTTGACGACACCCCTGGTGAGGAAGAAAGCGTAATCGGTGACGGACTGCGGGAAAGGACGCGAGAAGATGCTCTCAACTCTGGAGGCGACCGACTGGTCGTCCGTCCTCTGCATATCCATTGCGTAGAGCATACAAAGAGCTAAAATACGCGACTTGCGTCTGGGAAGCATCGATACTCCTTAGAGCTGCTCGTAGATCCCGAGCATCTCGATAGCTGAAAGCGTGGCGTCCCATCCCTTGTTGCCGGATTTGGAGCCCGCTCTTTCCACGGCCTGTTCGATCGTGTCGCAGGTCAGAACGCCGAAGGTCATGGGGACATCAGTCTGCTGCATGGAAGCCTGCGCGATGCCCTTGGCGCTCTCAGCGGCCACGAACTCGAAGTGCGGCGTGGCTCCCCTTATTACGGCGCCCAGGCAGACGACCGCGTCGACCTTGCCGCTCTTGGCGAGTTTCATAGCGGTGGGAGGGATCTCCCAGGCGCCCGGCACGAAGACGACCGTGACGTCCTCTTCCTTTCCGCCGTGGCGGCGCCAGCAGTCAAGGGCGCCTTCCAAAAGTTTGCCGGTGATGATCTCGTTGAAACGGCTGACCACTATGCCTAGCTTGTGGCCTTCCGCCTTCAGCATTCCTTCTAGTTTTTTATACATAGGACCTCCTTTAGAGAAGATGACCCATCTTCTCTGATTTTGTTTCCAGATAATGTTTGTTATATTCGTTCGGTTCAACTTTCAAAGGCACCCTTTCCACGATCTCCAGTCCGTGGCCGGAGAGCCCCGCCAGTTTTTTCGGATTGTTGGTCATAAGACGCATCTTCCGAACTCCGAGATCGTGGAGCATCTGCGCGCCGTAGCCGTAGTCGCGAAGGTCCGGAGGGAATCCCAGATGGATGTTCGCCTCCACGGTGTCGTCGCCCTTGTCCTGCAGGGCGTAGGCCTTGATCTTCGCCGGCAATCCGATGCCGCGTCCTTCCTGACGCAGGTAAATGATGACTCCCTTCCCTTCCTCCGCTATCTTCCTCATGGCCGCTTCCAGCTGTCCGCCGCAGTCGCAGCGTTTGGAAAAAAGGGCGTCGCCGGTAAGGCATTCCGAATGGACTCTCACCAAGGTCGGCTCATCGCCTTTTATTTCGCCCATCACAAGCGCCAGATGATGCTGATTGTCGATCCTCGATTCGAAAAGATGGATCCTGAAGTCGCCGAACCTCGTCGGCAGGGCGGCTTCCGCCGTCTCCTCGATAAGGCGCTCAGTCTGCTTGCGGTATTCTATGAGTTTCGCGACCGTGAAGATCTTCAATCCGAGCTCCTCTGCCAGCTCTTTCAAAGTGTCGAGCCTGGCCATGCTGCCGTCTTCCTTGAGTATTTCGCAAAGCACGCCGCAGGGCGACTTGCCGGCCATTCTGGCGAGGTCGACCGCCGTTTCGGTATGGCCGCTGCGCTTCAGCACTCCGCCCGTTTCCGCCCTCAGTGGGAATATATGCCCGGGGATACCGAACATCTCGGAAGTCGCGTCCACCTGGCAAAACTGCCTTACTGTTTCAGCCCTGTCGAAGGCCGAAATGCCCGTAGTGGCGTTTTTGAGGGCATCGATTGAGACGGTGAAGGCCGTGCCCAGGCGCGCCGTGTTTTTCGAGACCATCATGGGAATGCCGACTTTTTCCAGTTTCTCCCTGGAAGCCGGCAGACAGACCAGGCCGCGGCCCCTCGTGACCATCAAGTTTATGGCCTCGGGCGTGACGCAGTCGGCCGCCATGATGAAGTCGCCCTCATTCTCGCGATCCTCGTCGTCGGTGACTATGAGGATCCCGCCCTTGCGGATTATCTCTATAGCCTCCGGAGCTTCAACAAAAACGTCTTCCGGCATCTTAGTTCTCGTCCTGAATGTCGATGTCCTTCATGCCCTTCATGGCTTCCTGGAGCTGCTTGGGATCCATGGATTTCAGTCTGTCGACCACGGCGTTGTTGTCGATGCGCACGATGAATTTGCCGCTCTCCAGCCAGCAGTCGATGACGTTCAGATAATCCAGAGGCGACTGCCCCATCACCTTGAAGTAATAATACTGACGAAGGAACGGGACCCTCCTGAGGTCGAAATTGACCTTGCCTTCCTTCTGCAATATGCCCTCTATGATGGGCGGGATCTCGCGGGAGAATTCGTCCTTGTAGGGTTTCTTTTTCTCGTTAAAGCCCATGATCTGGCGAAGCAAAGTTGCCAGAGTCACGCAGACGCAGGCGTAGATGGGCCAGCTGATGGGCTCGTCGCCGCAGACGAAGTTGAAGGCCTTCTTCTGAGGCGTCCAGACCATCTTCTCGAATTCCAGTCTCCGCTTTTCGGTCTCGCGGCCGTCGCTGAAGACCACTTTCACCTCAACGCCGTCGCGGCTAAGATCAACGCTCGCCTTCTTGATGCCGTTTTTACCGGCCAGACATTCCTCTATAAAATCGTTGACGACCCCTTCCTTGACGGGGGCCTTCATGTCCCGCATGTTCTCGATAGCCTTTTCCATGACGGATTCCGTCACTTTCCCTTTGATGCCAGAGAAAAAATCTCCGATACCCATTAAATTACTCCTTTTTCGCTTAAATTAAATGTTAATCGTATTTTTTATTATAGCATAATCGCCCCCAAGCGTAGGAGAGACGACGAAGCGTCCGAAATCTCTCTGACCATAAACCGTTTTGCCTTGAATCAATCCCTGTTTTGTGGTAACATTTATTAGATAGTCACGCATTTATTTATCAAGGAGAAAGAATGTCCAAACAAGAATATTCCTACGACTATTTCCGCAATTTCCCGAACAATGACGGTTTTTTCGGCCAATACGGCGGCATAATCAACGTCGGCCCCCTCGAGGAGGAGATGAAAAAGATCGCCAAGGCCTACCGCCAGATCAGCCAGTCCGCTGATTTCATAAGAGAACTACGGGATATCAGGGAACACTTCCAGGGCCGCCCGACCCCGATCTATTATTGCAAGCGTCTCTCCGAAAAGATAGGCGGCGCCAGGATCTATCTCAAAAGGGAGGACCTGAACCACACCGGCGCCCATAAGCTTAATCATTGCATGGGCGAAGGTCTCTTGGCCAAATACATGGGCAAAAAGAAACTCATCGCCGAGACCGGCGCGGGCCAGCACGGCGTCGCCATCGCGACCGCCGCCGCCTACTTCGGCCTGGAGTGCGACGTCTACATGGGCGAAATAGACGTCGAAAAGCAAGCCCCCAACGTCACCAGGATGCGCATCCTGGGCGCCAACGTCATCGCCGTCAAGGAAGGCGGCCGCGCGCTCAAAGAAGCCATCGACGTCGCCTTCAAGGACTACATAAAACAGTTCGACACCGCCATCTACTGCATCGGCTCCGTCTGCGGTCCTCATCCCTTCCCCATGCTGGTCAGGGACTTCCAGTCCGTGGTCGGACATGAAGCCAGGGAGCAGTTCCTTGAGATGACTGGCAACCTGCCCGATCTGGTGACGGCCTGCGTCGGCGGCGGCTCCAACGCCATGGGCATCTTCTCCGGCTTTTTGAACGATCCCACTGTGGAACTGGTTGGCGCTGAACCCGGCGGCCGCTCCCTTAAGCTCGGCGAAAACGCCGCCACGCTCACGATTGGCAAAGAAGGCCTCCTTCACGGCATGAACACCCTGGTCATCCAGGATGAGAAGGGTGAGACCGCCCCGGTCCACTCCGTGGCAAGCGGCCTCGACTATCCCGGCATCGGCCCCGAACACGTCTACCTCAAGGAGAACGGCCGCACGAAATACGAGACCGTCTCCGACGATGAGTGCATCAACGCTTTCTTCACCCTCTCCAGAGTGGAAGGCATCATCCCGGCCCTGGAAAGCTCCCATGCTCTGGCGCTGGCCATGCGCAAGGCCAAAGAACTTCCCTACGCCAGCATCCTTGTGAACCTCTCCGGCAGAGGCGACAAAGACATCGACTACGTTGCCGAGCATTACGGTTTCGGCAAAAAAGATAATTAACAAAAAAACGGACGAAAAATTATGATCCGCAATTTTACCATCATCGCTTTGGCAGCCCTGGTTATGGTAGCCGGCTGCACCACCACTGAAAGACACGTAGGTTACGGAACGGCCATCGGCACGACTCTGGGCGCCGGCTTGGGCGCCGGCATCGGAGCCATCATCGGCAACCAGGTCGGACACCCGGGCGCCGGCGTGGCCATCGGATCAGGCATGGGCGCCGGTATCGGCGCTCTGGTCGGCGGCAGCACGGGCTACGCCACCGGTCAGGCCGCGGAAGCCAACGAAAAAGCTGACGCTGCTTTAGCCATCGCTCAGCAGACCCAGTACCAGCAGCAATACCAGCAGTATCAGCAATATCAGCAATACCCGCAATACCAGACCACCGTGCCAGCCGCGCAGATCGCGCCGGCCGCCCATCAGAACGGCAACATTTACACTTGCCCGTTCTGCTCAAAAGCCGTGATGATCAACGTCAAAGGCCAGAAGGTCCGCTGCCCCTATTGCAACAACGACATCGTCGTCTACTAAACAATGCGGGTCATCCCGAAAGAGCTGATCTCATCAGCTGTCCGTGACCTCCTCAAGAAGGCCTGCGTAGTTCTTCCCAAAGGCGTCTCAAAGGCCCTCGAAAACGCGCGTGACAACGCCAAAGGTGAGCGCGCAAAAGAGGTCCTCGGTGTCATCTGTGAGAACGCCCGCATAGCGAAAGAAGAAGCGCTCCCCATCTGCCAGGACACAGGCACAACGGTCGTCTTCCTGGAATGGGGAGCGCAAGTCTCTCTCCAGGAGGGAACGCTCCAGGAGGCCGTCGACGAGGGCGTCCGCCAGGCCGTAGAAGAGGCATATCTCAGACGCTCCATAGTAAGAGACCCCCTCGACAGAATAAACACCAACGACAACACGCCCGCAAACCTTACCGTAATTCCAGTCGAGGGTGAAAAAGTAAAAGTGACCGTACTTCCCAAGGGCGCCGGCTGCGAGAACATGACCAAGCTCGTCATGCTCAAACCCGCGGACGGAAAAGACGGCGTCAAGGCCGCCGTCATCGACGCTGTCAAAAGTTCCGGCGGCAACGCCTATCCCCCGCTCGTCGTCGGTGTAGGCATCGGCGGAGACGGCTCCAAGGCCCCCACGCTTTCCAAAAAGGCCCTTTTAAGAGAGATCGGGCATAGGAACCCTGATCCCTATTACGCGGCCTTTGAAGAGGAGCTGAAGGCCGAATTGAACGAAACAGGGCAAGGTCCCTTGGGCCTGGGCGGCTCCCCCACCGTTCTCGACCTTTTCATCGAGAAAGCCCCCTGCCACATCGCCAGCCTCCCCGTGGCCATTTCCCTCAACTGCCACGCCGCCCGCTGCGCCTCAAAAGAGCTGTAATTCAAGCGAAATTAACCGCAAAAAAAGACGCGCCGAATGGCGCGTCTTTTTTTGGGCTTCGCTAAGCTATCAGAACATGTTTATGACGAGGCGGAACCCGTAGTCGGCGTAGGTGCTGCCGTTCATGGGCGCGCGGCGCGAGGAGATGCGCATATCGGTGGGGTTGCCGGAATAGCTGCCGGCTCTCCTGCAGCGGCCCGAGCCTGACGACCCGCCGACAGGG
>JAGCDY010000033.1 GCA_017650925.1 bacterium | reverse complement strand
CAGGAAGATGTAGGCGTTGGGAGGAATGAGGCCGATCTTCTTCAAGCCGAGCGCGGCTATTTCCTGCATATCCGCCGCGCTGAAATTTCTTTCCGGCTGGACGATGAACTGGTATTGGCCCTCGGCGGTGGGGGAGGATCCGATCGTTTCAGCGCCGGCAATTTTAGGCGAAGACGGATCGATCACGGCGTTGGCGAGCCTGATCAGCCCGGGATCAGCTAAAAGCGGAAGACAAAGAGAACAAAGCAGGAGGACGGCAAAAAGTTTTTTCATAAGCTTATCTCGATTTTTTAAAGACTAGCAACGCGAAAAGTAAAGATACGAAGGCGAGAGCCGGTTCCGGGACGGCGTCGTTCACGCCGGAAACGCAGAGCGCGAACGCCTGCGGGCCTTCCATGATATTGACGCCGCTGACTTTTATCTCTATGCGGCTGCCGGCGGGGAAGTCATTGATCTGGCAGCGCTCGCAGTTGTTCAGATGGTCGCTCGGATTTTCTTTTCCGCTGGCAAAGTATTCGTTCTCGCCGTCGCTCACGCTGATGTCAAGGTCGTTTACCAGGGCTAAAGCGGCGCCCACCGTGCCGGGGACGTCCGTCCAGCAAAGCGTGGCGGAAACAGGGCCGTCGCTTTCCTTGGTGAAGGAGTAGGAAACGCTCTTTCCGGTCTCTTCGATCACGCCTTCCGTGACGAACAGTTCGCCGCAGGAGGGGTTGAGGCTTTCGTAAAGGTTGACGTGCCCGAAGCCGTTGACATGGTTGGGAGTTTCGTCGGGGATCTCAACGGCGTTGTCGAACTGCCCGTTGCCCATGCTTCTGGCGCCGTTTATCAGAACGGCTTTAACAAGGGCGGAGGAGGGAGCGGGAATTTGTTTCTTTTCCCTCAGGAACTGGATGATGTCGGCGCAGGCTCCGGCTGTCAGGGGAGTGGCCATGGAGGTGCCGAACTTGTAAGTGTACCAGGAGCTTCTTTCGCCATCGTTGGTGTCGTCGTAAAGCGATTCCACAGAATAGATCCAGGTCCCCGGCGCCACGATGTCGGGTTTTGAGCGGCCGTCCTTGCCGGGGCCGCGGCTCGAGAACATCGCCATGCCCTGTTGTACGCCGTTGTTGGGCGCGCCGACCGGGTCGTAAAAGTAGGGGTCGTCGATGTCGACGTCCCAGAGCATGCCGTAGTAGTAGTAATTGAGATTCGGACGGTAGTTCTCGGACGCGCCCACCGCCAGGCAGTTTTTACTGAGGCATTCTTGGCCGAGGGAAAAGTTGTCCACGATGTCGATCTTTTCGTTCTCGTTTCCGGCGGCGAAGAGCCAGAGAAAATCGGGATACTGCCTGCAGATGGTGTCGAAGCGTTGGGCTTCAGAAGTGTATTCTCCTTCGAAGCCGTAGTAGGAGGAGCCCCAGCTGTTGTTTATGACCCTGCCGCCGGCGGCGTAGGCTCTCTCTATGTCGCCGTCCGTTATGTCTACCAGATAATCGGAACTGTCGCCGAGGCAGATGAAGTAAAGGTCGGCTTCCGGAGCCGTGCCGGCGTACCGGCCGCCGTAGTGGGCGCCCGTTCCAGTAGCGGAACCCGCCACGTGCGTCCCGTGGCCGTTGATGTCGCTCCAGTCGCTTCTCGAGGTGTTGGCTTCGCCGACGACGCCGATTACGTTTTTATCCTGGAAGTCGTCGTGGATATTGGAAAAGTCTCCGCTGTCCAAACCGGTGTCAGCAACGACGACCATCACGCCTTTCCCTTTGTAGCCGGTCTCGTTCACCGCCTCCACGTTCATGAGGCCTTCGGTCCTGGCCACTTCGTTCATCACTTTCTTTTTGGCCTTCCTTTCAACGTTCATCACTTCGCTCATCTTGACAAGCGAAGCGACCAAAGAGGCTGAGAACTCGGCTTCCACTACGGGCGGCTCCTTGTAGAGGAGCTTCACATTCCTGGCGCCTTTGTTTTCCAGGAAAGATCTGACCGCTTCGAAATTATCCTTGGAGGCGAGGCCGATCAAAAACTTTTCAGGCTCGTTGAAAGAGGCGGTCTTTTTCTCGGGCTCTGTGACGAGCTTGTAACCTGGCTTGTATTCCCCAGTGTAGAGCAGCGGGAAAGTTTCGCCAAGAGTTTTGATCTGCGTTTTGGTGGCCAGGAAGATATAGGCGTTCGGGGGAATGAGGCCGATCTTCTTCAATCCAAGCGCTTTTATTTTCTTCATTTCCGCCGCGCTAAAATTGGTTTCGGGCTGAACGATGAACTGGTACTGGCCCTCGGCGGTGGGGGAGGCTTCCAAACTCTCAACGCTTGCAACTTTGGGCGCTTTGGGATCGATGGTAGCCCTGTCCAGTTTGATAAGGCCGGGGTCGGCGAAAAGGGATACGCTCAACATCGCGGAAACCGCGAAAACAACAGTTTTTTTCATATACACACCAAAACGGGTTAAACAATTTCAATAAACAATTGTAGCAAATACGCGTAAGCGCGCTTACTCGAAAAAGACCAGCTCGTTATTTTTCGCGCCGGCGTAGGAGAGGGGGACTTTGCCCTCTAGGGCCGGGCGGTCCACGATGAAGGTCGGGACGGCGATGCCGGATAATCTTTCCCTGAGTTCCTTCATGATCTGAACTCCAGTTTCCAAAGACGTCCAGAAGCGCTCGGTCCCGGGGATCTTGTCGCATTGGAAAAGGTAATAGGGCCTGACGCTGTTTTGGATGAGCAGGCGGAAAAGCTTTTCCAACGTATGGCTGTTGTCGTTCACGCCTTTCAAAAGGACGGTCTGGTTGTTGACGGGGAATCCGGCTTCCACTAGATTTTTAAGCGCTTCGCAGGCTTCGGGAGTCACTTCCACGGGATGGTTGAAGTGCGTCTGGATCCAGATAGGGGAATACGCTTTCAATTTTTGGCATAAGTCTTTCGTCACCCGCATGGGGAAGGTGACAGGCATCCTAGTGCCGAGGCGCAGGACTTTTATTCCCTGGCGTTTGAAAGCGGAGACGATCTCTATTAGCTCATCGTCCGGGAGCGTCAGGGGATCGCCGCCGGAAATGATGATCTCCTCGATCTCGCTATGGGACTTCAGGAATTCCAGGACTTTGGGAAGCGTTTCTTTCCAGACGCTGTCCTTTCCTTCTATGATCTGCCACCTTCTGGTGCAGTGGCGGCAGCGGGAGGCGCAGTTAAGAGTCGCGGTGTAGACGGCCCGGTCGGGGTAGCGCCTGATGAGGCCGGGGACCGGCATAAATTTTTCTTCCTCCAGGGGATCGCAGTCATTTTTTGCATTCACTTCCTCGGGGGAGGGGACGGTCATGGCGAAAATGGGATCGCTGAAGTTCGCTTCTTTTATAAGTTTCGCGTAATAGGGAGTGGTGAACATCTTAAGCGGCGATGAGACCGCCTCGAGTTCCGCAGGGCAGGGGAGCCCCGCGCATTCGCAAACTTCTTTTACCGACGTTAATCTATTGAAAGTGTTCATAATTGGCGTTACCGTTTGTCTAATTTTTCAAGCAAAGCGTCTAGATCGTCGAAAACAGGTTGCTTGCCTGAAGCGATCTTTTCTTTAATACCGTACACTTCTTTTTTTAACTCTTCAACGTGGCTTTTGGGATAAACGCTGACGGGGATCATGTAGATTACGCCGTTCTTTTCCGAGATGTCGATCTCGTCTCCCTCGGAAAGACCGAGCTTGTTGACGATGTCCTTCGGAATGGTGATCTGAGATTTTTGTTTGAATTTCGT
>JAGCDY010000032.1 GCA_017650925.1 bacterium | reverse complement strand
CTACGGCAAGCTCTTCAACGAGATGATCGTGACCAACGTGGACTTCGGCTGGAACGGCGCCTGCGCCCACTACGTCAGAGGCTCCGGCTGGGACGGCTACACCTGCGAGGTCAAGACTCCCGAGCTCGCCATCGTGAGAGTAAGCATGATGCTCTTCAAGAATTCCGAGAGCGACAACAGTAGTTTCTCCCTCCGCCAGAACTACTGGAACAACGCCGCCGATTTCGAGTTCAGAGTCCGCGACGGCCAGCTCTTCATCTACCATTTCTGCAGCCGCGAGGAAGAGTATCCCCTTATAGGTGAATTCGGCACCAGCACCGACGAGTGGTTTCCTTTCTCCTTCACGCTGGATTACAGCCGCTACGTGCTGACTAGCCTGACCTTCGGAGACCTGACCACCAACTATGTGGATGGCATTCCTCTGCGCAACATGCCCAACAGTTTCACCAACCCAACGACCTACTTCGACAAGTTCGCCATCAGCGGCGCCGGTTCCGAAGTCGCGGACGCCATGCTCTATCTGGACGACTTTACGGTGGAGATCCTGCCCAGGGAGAGCGCGCCCATCCCCAGCTGGGGGACTGTCACGAATTTGGGCGGCGAAGGGATGACCAACCTCATCGCCACCACGGTCGTCAACTACGGCAGCGCGGATTTCGACTACGCGCTCTCCGTATTGGATCATTCCGACTGCTTTCTGCCTTACTCCGTGAGCGGCACGGTCTCGCGTTCCTCGGTCGTACGCTTTGTGCTTTACAAGAATTATCTAGCGGACGCCTTCTACCGTTCGAGAGTCGTCATGGACTATGCAGACCTTGAAAGGACCATGAGCGGTTCGCTCACTTCCCTTTACACTTTCTCAAAAGGAGGCTGGTACTACACCGCTGACTTCGAGGAACCTTTTTTCCATGAGGGGCCCTTGGACGGCCAGGACACCTGGAAAGCCAAAGGAGACCAACAGGTAAAGGATCTCTCCCTTTACATGGGAGGACAGGGCTACGCCAGGACCTCCCTCAAGATACCAGTAAACTCCGAATACAAAATTAAGTTCCACTATCTCATGGATGATTCTGAGGGCGAAGCGAAAGTAAGGATAAGCGGCGACAACGCGGCGCTGAGGGACATGGACAAAAACCTCAAGGGCAATTTCCCGCTTTACATAACTTCGGACCAGTACAGCGGGACAAGCGTTCTCTCCTGCGTGATAGAGGGTGAGATGACGACGCTGATGGAAGCCCCCCTGGGCGAATGGAACGACCTGTCCGTGGTCGTGGACACCGCCCAGGCGGCCTACTGCGTCAGATCGATCAGCCTGAACGGGGACACCATGGAATTCGACGAGGGAGAACTGCCGCTGGAAGAACGTTACTTTGAAAAAGAGATAGACATGTTCGACATAAACGTGGAAGGAGAAGCGGGCTTTTATATCGACAACTTAACTGTTTGCGCCCCAGACCTTCCGGAACCTTCGTTCGCGATCATTTTTGTGCTTGCGGCCTTCATGCTTTTAAAAGAGAAAAATTAGGATAGATTATCCTTCCATTTTAAGTTGAATTCTGTTATAATTTCATCGTCAGTAGAGATATCCGACCGTATAATCAACCAACCAAATTAATTTATGTTCAACATAGTATTTCTGGACGCCGATTCGCTCGGCATGCTTGATCTCTCGCCCATAGCAGAGCAGGGGGCTCTCATGGTCTACGCCAGTTCAGGCGCTCTCGATCTTACTGAACGTATCAAAAACTGCGAATGCGTCGTGGCGAGCCACGTTCCCATAAGGGCCATAAACATGGAGCGCGCCCGCAACCTCAAGCTCATCGTCACCATCGATTCCAACATTCCCAACATCGACCTCGAATACGCCTCACAGAACGGCATAAAGGTCGTGGGGATCAGCGGATTCGCGGTTAATTCCATCGCGCAGTGCACGGTCGCCGCGATGCTTAATCTTGTCTGCAAATTCCATTACTTCGATAAATCCGTAAAATCCGGCGCCTACTCCAGGAGCCATTCCTTCACCGACAGCAGTCAGAACTTCTTCGACATCGTCGGCAAGACCTGGGGCATAATCGGCATGGGCAAGATCGGCGTGAAGGTCGCCGAGATGGCGACGACGCTGGGCATGAAGATAATCTATTATCCCTTGAGGGACGAGGAGCCGATCGGCAGCTACGAGGCCGTTACAATGGAAGATCTGATGAGGCGCAGCGACGTTGTTTCCGTCCATGCCCCCGCCAACTCCCAGACGATAAATCTCATCACCAACAAGATGATGAAGCTTATGAGGCCTACGGCCTGCGTCCTCAATTTCGGCGGAGCCGGAATAATCAACGAAGAGGACCTTGTCCAGTGCCTGAACGATTACACTATCTCCGGCGCGGCCTGCGACACCTACACTCAGGAGCCGCTGCCCTTCAATCATCCCTACTTCCAGGTCAACGATCCCGACAAGATCATTCTCACCCCGCACATCTCCTGGGCGAGCTACGAGTCGAGGGTCGAACTGGTGAAGATGATAGCCAAAGAGATCAAAGCCTTCAGGACGAAATAGGCCATTCCCATGGCTGACGCAAGAAAAAAGATCCTTTTCGTGCATCACGGCTCCGGCATGGGCGGCGCTCCGCAGCTCCTTCTGGAACTTCTGAAGCATCTTGACAGGGAAAAATACGATCCAGTTATCTGGTGTATCAGGAAAAGCTCCGCTTCCGATCTTTTCGAAAAGAGCGGATACAAGGTAATAATCGATCAGAGGGCCATTCCGTTCCTGCATATTTCCGACGGCTTCTACGGCATCAAGAAGCCGCATCTGGTCTACCGCATGACTAAGGGACAGATCACTTCCTACCGCACGGCCAAAAAGATCTTCAAGGAAGTGAACCCCGACCTCATCCACATCAACACCATCGTAGTCCCCGGCATACTTAAAGCGGCGCACGCCACCGGCAAGCCGGTCGTGGTAAACGTGCTGGAAGTTCTTTCCCACGGATACGTCGGCTTCAGGAGGATGCTGATGCGCCATTATACGAAGCGCTGGGGCAACGCCTTCGTCTTCATGCTTCCCAGCGAACACCGCCGCTGGCGCATTAGAAAAGACGTTCCCACGACCGACGTCTTCGATTTCATCGACGTGAAAGCCTACCAGAACGTCGAGCCAGACGCGAATTTCAGGAACACCCTGGTAGGGGACGATCCCAACAAAAAACTGATCGGCTACTTCGGACGTTTCACGAGAGCCAAAGGCGTGCACAAGCTTCTCAAAGCCGCGGCCCTTCTCAAAGCGCGCGGCGTCAATTTCCATCTCGCGCTGGTCGGCCCAATAGAGCTTCCCAAGGAATATCCTCTCTGGCGCAGGCTGACCAACATGCTCTCCTGGTCCGACAAACTGAGGGCTCTGACCGACAGGCTCGCCATCTGGGACAAGGTCACGTACTGCGGGCCTTCCACGCACGTCGATCCTCTTGTCTCGGCCTGCGACGTGCTCGCCGTGCCTTTTCTTGAACCACACTTCTCCCGCTTGATCGCCGAGGCTAGCTCCGCCGGCAAACCCGCCGTCGCTTTCGACATCGACGGCCCGGGCGAAGAGATCATTCCCGGCGAGACCGGCCTTACCGTCAAGCCTTTCGATCACAAAGCGCTCGCCGACGCGCTGCAGCGTCTCATCGAGGATAACGAGCTGAGAATCAATTGCGGCAAAGAAGCCGCTGAATTCGCCAAGAGGAGTTTCGACGCGGAGACCAACGCCAGAAAAGTTTTTGCGCTCTACGACGCTCTGGGAGTCTAACTATGGACCTTCCTCTGCCTCTCAGTTTAAGGAAGCTTGGCCTTTGGCACGGTCTGGTCTGGGTCTTGCGTCTCGAGGGCAGCAAAACTTATTATCTCTATCTCGCTCCCAATCCCATTAACGCCGTTCTTCTCTGCGACTCTTCTCCCAAGGAAGAGTATCCCGAAGCGACCGACCAGCTGGGCACTTTGGCGCTCACCTTAAAAGACGTCGACCTGAAAAAGCTCGTTTTCCACCCCGAGACTTCCATCGTGAGCCTCTACTTCTCAGACAGAAGGATACTGCATCTCCACTTCGCCGGCGCCCACGCCACGCTTTTAGACGAATGCGGCGTAGTGGAAGCCACCAGCTGCAAAAGGCTGAAAGCCAAGGAAGCCTACACGCCTCCTCCCGACAGGACCACAGGCTACGAATGGGGGACGATCACCTTGGAGGAGCTTAAGAAAAAGTCGGAGGAACTGGAGACCTCGCTCATAAGGGACGCTCTCACAAGGAAGCTGCAGAAAGAATTTTCCAAGACGGAAAAGAAGCTCCAGAAGATCGAGGAAGATCTAAAAAAAGCCCAGAACGCCGACCATTACCGCAGATTGGGCGACCTTCTTAAGATAAACTACAACCAGATCTCCCCGAGACAAACGAGCATCGAGCTTCAGGACGTTTTCGAACCGGATGTCCCAACCATAGAAATAAAACTCCTGGAAGGCAAATCTCCCAAGGACAACGTCACGCACTATTACCAGCTTGCCCAAAAAGCCGAGAGAGGTTATGAGACGCTCCTTAAGCGTCGCGACGCGACGGAAACGGAACTCGCCGTACTGAAAGAAAAGCTTGATCAAGTCTCATCCTGTACGTTGGCCGAACTTAAAGCTCTGAACAGCCCATCGGATGAGAAGCCGGCAAAGAAAGAAAAACAGGTAAAGAAAGCCAATCCAGACGGCCCTTACAAAGTTTACCGCTGCACTTCAAGCGACGGTTTCAAAATAATCATCGGTCGCAGTGCCTCTGACAACGACTACGTCACCATCCGCCTCGCCAACGGGAACGACGGCTGGCTGCACGTCAGGGACTATCCCGGAAGCCACGCTATCATAAGGGCGGAGAAGGGGAGAGAGATCACGCCCACCGCCTGGAAGGAGGCGGCCGAGCTCTGCGCCGCGCTTTCCAAAGCGCCGGACCTTGCGAAAGTGGACGTCATCTACACTTACAAAAAGTTCGTTTCCAAGCCGAGGAATGCCAAAGCCGGCTCGGTCCTGGTCGCCGGCGGCAAAAACATCGTGGTCAAAAAGGACGTCGCCGCCAACAAGGCCTGGCGGGAATCTCATTTCAGCGATGATTTTTCTTGCAATTAAACCCTTCTTCTGCTATTATATTCGCAATTTAACCAACTCTCTTTATTTATGGCTAAAGATGATGTAATCGAAGTTGAGGGCGTCGTGACCAAAGTTCTGCCCAGCACTCTCTACCGTGTCAAACTCGACGACAACGGCATGGAAGTGCTTGCCCACATTTCCGGCAGGATGCGTCACTTCTTCATCAAGATCGTCGCCGGCGACCGCGTCAAACTGGAAATGTCTCCCTATGACATGACGAAGGGCCGTATCACTTATCGTTATCGCGACTAAAAAATTAAAATGAAGATAATTTCTCTTGCTATTCCGGACGTCAAACTGATCGAGCCGGATGTGTTCGGCGACAACAGGGGCTTCTTCATGGAGACCTACCGCGCCGATCTTTTCAAGGAAGCCGGCATACCCGTCAATTTTGTGCAGGACAACATGAGCTCAAGCCGCAAGGGCGTTTTGAGAGGCCTGCACTTCCAGAAGGATCCCTATTCCCAGGGCAAGCTCGTAAGAGTAGTGAGAGGCGAAGTCTTCGACGTCGCCGTCGACCTTAGGAAAGGCTCTCCTTATTTTGGCAAATGGGTAGGCGATCTTCTCAGCGAAGAGAATAAGAAATCTCTCTATGTCCCTCCCGGCTTCGCCCACGGCTTCTGTGTCGTCAGCGACGAAGCGGTCTTCCATTACAAATGCACCGAGTTCTATCATCCCGAAGCGGAAGGCGGTCTAAGGTACGACGACCCGACCGTCAACGTGGAATGGCCTCTGCCTGATCTCCCGAAGATCACGTCTCCCAAAGACGAGAAGGCGCCGTTCTTAGAGAACATCGACTGCAACTTCACTTACTAAAAAGATCATGGAACTTTCTGCCGCTATAGAACAATTCTTAGAATACCTCAAGAGCGAGCGGCGTTACAGTCCCAGGACCATAATAAGCTACAAAAGGGATCTCGACGGCTTCGTCGCGTTTTTAAACGAATGCGGCAAGCTTCCCGCGCTTGAAGACATTCAACGCGAAGACCTGCGCGCGTTCCTGTCGGACTCCGTCGCGGAAAAAGATCACGATCCCAAGACCGTAGCGAGGCAGGCCTCCGCCATCCGTTCTTTCTTCGGCTTCCACTTCAGAAGAAGGAACATCAAAGCCTCTCCCGCCACCAGCCTCACAACTCCCAAGCGCGGCAAGCCGCTTCCCACAGTGCTTACCTTGAAGGAAGTCGAGGAGATACTCTCCATGCCGAACCAGGAGACCTTAGAAGGCAAGAGGGACGTCGCCATCATGGAGCTCTTCTATTCGACCGGCCTCCGCCTTTCCGAACTTGTCAATCTCACCCACGGCATGCTCGACCTGAATGAACACGCCGCCAGAGTCGTCGGAAAGGGCAACAAGACCCGCTACGTGATGCTGGGAGATATGGCCATGCGCGCCCTCAACAACTACTTCAGCAGCCCCGAATATCCCTCCAGGGGAAACAACAGCCCCTGCTTCCCGGGTCCGAAGGGGAAACTCTCTCCCCGCACCATCGAGCGCCTCATCGCCAATTACGCGGTCTCGGCCGGCATCGACAAGCACGTGACCCCGCATGTTTTTCGCCACAGCTTCGCCACGCACCTTCTCGACAACGGAGCCGACTTAAGAAGCGTCCAGACCATGCTGGGGCACGCCTCCATCGGCACCACCCAGATCTATACCCACGTGACGATAGAAAGGCTGAAAGAAGTCTACGACAAAGCTCACCCGAGGAAATAAACTGCTTTGAGCAAGAGATTTGCCAGGACGTGTTTCTTTGATACAAACAAATCGCGTTCCAAAAATACATTACTTGTTTTTAGCGGTTTACCTTCGGTAAAATAATCGAAAGAAAATAAAAATAACTTTTAACCAAAGGTAAAAAAATGAAAAAAGCTTTAGCTTTAACGCTCGTTCTTTTGACCGGCGTGGCTTTTGCGGAACAAGTGAATGTCTTTACTTGCGGCTTCGAAGAAGGGGAAGGCTTTTCCACTGGAACTATCGCCGGTCAGCAGGGCTGGAGTCTGAACGGCACCGAAATGGGCCAGATGACCATCGTGGACACGACATCCTGCGACGGCGACCAGTCTCTCAGAATCTATCATCCCGAACAGAGCTGGGGCGAAAACGACGCCATCAAGAGCATTTCTTACGAGAATCCCTACGAGGTCGATGTTCACATCTCCTACATGGTGAAGCCCGGGAATAACTATTGCTCCTTCGGCCCCAAGGACAAGAACAATCAGTTGATGTTCAACCTTTATGTCGGCAAGAACGAGATCGGCGGCGACCTTCCTAGCTACACGAGCAAGGGAGTCAATCTCAACCCCGATCAATGGTGTCCCGTTGAGATCCTGATCAGCCCCAAGACCAGTAAGATCAAATCCGTCACTGTCGGCGATTATGTTCTGGTCTCACCCTCGGAAGAACCCCGTGACTATTACGGCAGCGCTTCCGGCGATCTGGGCAAACTGGTCTTCTTCACCAAATGGCACTACATGACCGAGACTTTCGTTGACAACATCAGCATCGATCTCGTTCCGGAACCGGCTTCCCTCGGCCTGCTGGCCTTGCTCGGCCTGGGCTTCCTGCGTAAGCGCGCCTAAGAGGTTTCGCAAACTAAGATTTTTCTTTTTATCCGGCCGGTTGATCCCGGCCGGTTTATTTGAAGGTGATATGAAGAAAACATTGCTGCTATTAAGCCTGGCCCTTATGGCCTGTCTGGCCTTTGGCGCGGATTTTCAGACCGATCTGCAGGTTGGATTCGAGGAGGAAGAAGGTTACGTTTGGGGCGAGATCGTCGGCCAGAACGGCTGGACCGGCAGGGAAGGACAACACCTGGTCTCCTATGACTTCGCCTACAGCGGAGCGAGCAGTCTGAATTTCAACGGCGTCGCCACCGGGGACTATGAGGCGAAATTAAAGTTCGACTGCGACGATCCCGAAGGCTTGCCGGTGCACGTCTTTTTCATGTACAAGCCCAGCGAGGAAGGATCATTGCGTTTCTATGTTTCCGAAGGGGACGGGCGCATCATCACCATTTTTTTCAGCAGGAAACAGTTCAGCGCGGATGCGCCGACCTACATAACCTATGCTCTCGATCCCGAGCTGGACGCTGATTCTTGGTACGAGGTCGGCATTTGGCTCGACCCTGCTGAGAAGAAAGTGACGTCCTTTTACATCGGCGACTTCGACGTGACCAAGACGGAAGGCTTCGACTACATCGTATCAGGGCAGACGGGCGTTCCCGACAGCCTGTGCTTTTACACCGCCTGGACAGATGAGAAAACCGTTGCCTACGTTGATGACGTAGTAGTGGAGAGTCTTCCCGAACCGGCCTGCATAGGGTTGCTAGCTTTAGTCGGCTTAGTGTGCTTTAATCGTATAAAATAACCTAAACTAACAATAGAATGGAAAAGACAATGAAAAAACTTTTTGTTTTAGCGCTTGCCGTGTTTGCTTTGTCATCCTTCGCCGAGGAGCAGGTCTTCTTCTGCGGATTCGAGGAAAGCGAGGGGTACGCTCTGGGTCCCATTACCGGACAGAACGACTGGACCGAGCTATTCAGCCACACGGTAAATCAGTACGACGTGACCAACGTCTTTTCTTTCACCGGCGGCCAGTCCCTTTATGTTTTCGGACCCAGGGAAGGCGGGGACACCGGCGTAAAGAAAGCGGTGGAGTATGAAAATCCCCATCAGGGCAAGTTCCTCTTCTCGTACATG
>JAGCDY010000031.1 GCA_017650925.1 bacterium | reverse complement strand
TCCGGTGAGGTCGTCGGGGACCACTTCGCCGTGTCCGGAACCCATGGTGGCCACAACGTATTTCTGCAGATCGGTGGCAAGGCGGTTTTTGCAGTAGTAGACGAAACGTTCGGTGCCGCCGCCGGCGAACTTGGTGCCCTCGGCGTCCAACTGTTCGATCACAGCCTCTATGTAGGGAAGCTGGAAGGACGGGACGGTGACGATGAGATATTCGTCGCCGTTGACGTTGTTGACGATGGATTTCGACTTGCCGTTTTCCTTCTGGATGGAACGCTCGAGGATGGAGCGGATTTCGTTCACGATGCCTTTGTGTTTCATCTTGTAAGCTTTGACGACATAGTCGGTGTCATCCTGGGTCTCCACGACCTTGATGGCCTGGCCGACGGCCGGGGTAGAGGGAATGGCGTGATAGTAGAGCTCGGCGTCGGCGGCGGGGGCCTGCGGCGTCGCGGCCGGGGTGTTGATCTGAAGATTGGTGGCGCCAGCCGTCAGAGCAAAGACCAATGCCAAGCCTGAAATTAAGCAAAGATTTTTCTTGTTCATAGTTCTCCTATATTTTTTGGTTATTTTTTTTAGCGAGTATATTATCATTATTTACATATCAAGTCAATATGTAAATACCTTCTCCTTTAATTCCGGCACGAACGCCAGGTCGTAGAGGGTCTTGCTTTCCATGACTTTCGCGGCGTAATCCCTTATGTCCCTGAACAATTCCAGCGCCGTGTCCTCCTTTTCCAGCGGCGTCGCCTGGTAGAAATACCGGCTCACGGAATCCGTCGGGGCGATGGGGCCGTCCATGATGCGGACGATGTCGGCGGCGGTTATGTCCCTGCTGTCTTTGGCCAGGGCGTAGCCGCCCTCGGCTCCCCTTCTGGTCTTCACCAGTCCGTTGGACCTCATGATGGTCAGGAGCTGCTCCAGATATTTCTTGGGAATATCGTAGGCCTGGCAGATCTCCTCGATCTTGACATAAGAGCCTTTGGGCTTCCTGGCCATGAAGATCAGAGCCAGCAGAGTGTATTCGCTTTTGGAGGTCAGTTTCATAATTCAGCTCAAATCGCCCTTGATGTAGCGTCTAGTCATTTCCTTTTCCGGGGAGTTGAAGATCTTTTCCGCCGGGCCGTGCTCTATTAGTTCGCCAAGATACATGAAGACGACGTAGTCCGCGAGACGTCTGGCCTGGCGCAGGATGTGCGTGACCATCACGATGGAATACTGGGAGCTCAGAGTCTTGAACTGCTCTTCGATCTGCTTGGTGGAGATGGGGTCCAAAGCGGAGGTCGGCTCGTCGCCCAGGATCATTTCGGCGCCCACGGCCAGGGCTCTGGCCAAAGAGAGGCGCTGCTGCTGTCCGATACTAAGGCGCGAGGCCGGGCTAGACAAACGCTCTTTCACTTCTTCCCAAAGACCCGCCTTCTTAAGGCAGATCTCGACTAAGTTCGCCAAAGCTTCCTTCCTGTTTTGGGAAACTTTGCTTCCCGCTTCCAGGCTAATGGCGACGGCGTTGATAGCGTCGGCGTCCATGCGGTGGATATTGGGGCCGTAGGCCACGTTGTCGAATATGGAGCAAGGCAAGGGGAAGGGACGCTGGGACAGGAAGCCCATCTTCTTCCTCAAGGATATGAGGTCCGCTTTGGGATCGTAAATATTTTCGCCGTCTATTTCCACGCGGCCCGTCACCTTGACGTCGCTGTTAAGTTCCAAAAGCCTGTTGATGCTTCTCAAAAGCGTCGTCTTGCCGCAGCCGGAGGGGCCGATGATTGCGACGATAGACTTGTCCGGGATCTCAAGGTCGATGCCCTTTAAGGTTTCCACGCCCTCGTAGTAGACGTGCAGATCTTTGATGGAGAGATGTGACATAGTTTTATTTGACCGTGTATTTGCTTAAACGATTGGACAGCGTGCGGGAAACGGCGCTGACGACAAGCACGATGAATATGAGCACGAAAGAAGCCGCGTAAGCCTGGCGCTGCGCCAATTGCCCCGGCATCATCAGTTTGTAATAAATGGTGATGGGAAGACTGGCCGCGCCTTCCATTATGCTTCTCGGCAGCTTGTCGGAATAACCGGCTGTGAAGAGTACCGCGGCGGTGTCGCCTATCGCGCGTCCGAAAGCGAGCATTACGGCAGTGGCCATGCCGGGCAGAGCCTGCTTGAAGATCACTCTGCTGATAGTCTCCCACCTTGTGGCGCCGAGGCCGTAGGAAGTTTCCCTGAGCTGAACGGGCACCAAAGAGATGACGTTCATGGCCGCTCTCGTCATGATAGGCACGGAGAGCAGAGCTAGCGTCACAATGCCACCTAAGAGCGATGCTCTCTGGTGGCAGCTCATGAGGATAAGGTAACCGATAGCGCCGTAAACGATGGAAGGAATGCCCCACAGGACGTCCAGGATGACAGTCACCGCGGTGATGATGTTTTCAGAAAGATATTCCCTCTGCAGGACAAGAGCCAAAGGAATGCTGATAAGGCAGGCTAAGAGGACGCCGCCGCCCGCCAGATAAGCGGAGCCGATGATGGAGTTGGCGATGCCGACGGGTTCGCCCGTAACCTCGCTGAACTTCAGGGAGAAGAACATCTCGAAGGAAAGCGCTCCAAAGCCTCTCCACAAGACTATCCCGATGATGCCCAGAACGCTTATGATGGCAATGGCAAGCATGGCGATCATGACGCCGAGCCAGAATTTTTCCACGAATTTACGCCAGGCTAACATCAGTATCTCCTCCTTAAACGAATGAGGATCAAATGCGCACCGAAGTTGACGACGGCAATGACGACCATCAGTATGAGGGCCGCGGTCATGAGGGCCACGTCGTACATCTTTATGGAGAGCATCTCGCCGTATTTGTCAGCGATCAGAGCCGGCAGCGTATAGACTGCCTTGAACAAGCTGGGCTTCGGTTCGGGAATGCTGCCTGCCACCATCATGACGGCCATGGTCTCGCCGAAAGCTCTCGACACGCCAAGCATAATAGCGGCGATGATGCCCGGCAGCGCCAGCTTCAGAACGACCTTGTAAGTCGTTTCCCAACGCGTCGAGCCCAGGGCTAAACTCGCTTCCCTGGCTTCCTGGGGAATGGCCGCCAGAACGTCCCTGACGATGGAAAGGATGACCGGTATGACCATGATGGCCAATACCAGCGCCGCCGTAAGAAGGCAGCGGCCGGTCGTGTTTATTCCCAGGGCGCCGCCCAAGGCTTTCACCATCGGGATGAAGGCGATGACGCCGCAGGCGCCATAAATAACGGAAGGCACAGCCGCCAGGACGTCGATGACCGGAAGCGCCATGTCTTTCAGTTTTTGAGGGGCGAACTCATTCAGAAAGACCGCGGCCAAAACAGAGACCGGCACCGCCAGAACCATCGTCAAAAAAGTCACCGCGATGGTTCCGATGATGAAGGGCCACAGTCCGAATTTTCCCTCGGAGGGAAGCCATTCGGAAGAGGTCAAGACCTGCCAGAAATGCCCGCCCGTCAGAAGCGGCCAGGACTTGGCGGTCAGCACGACGAAGAAAAGGACAAGCATGCCCACCGCGATCAAAACAGGCGCTTTCAGAAGCCAGCCTGTGATGCGGTCTTCGCGCACGCGGTATTTGAGAGATGAGTCGCCCAGCATAAAATATTTTTATTACTTGAGGCTGTTGATAGCTTTTTCAAGGTTCTCCTTGTTAGGAGACATGTAACCGACGGCATCGTTGAATTTCTGACCTTCCGTCATGGTCCAGAGCAGGAACTCCTTGGCGGCGGGCTTAAGTTCGCCCTTAGTCACGAAGTAAAGGTCTCTGGCGGGAGGAGCGGGATAAACGCCCTTCTGGATGGAACTGATCAAAAATTCCTTGGTGGTGATCTCTTCGTCCTTGTCGACGACGCCGTTCTCGTTGACGTCCACCGGAACGGTGACAACGCCCTTGACGGGACGGCCGGTCTCAGGATCGTAGCCGTAGTTCAGGTTGCAGTAGCCGATGCCTCTCACGTCGCCTCTCACAGCTTCCGGAACGCCGGGGTCGCTGGGGATGCCGCTGCCCTTCAAGTTTTCCTGCTTCTTGCCCAGGAAGGCCGCGAAGGTCTCAGCCGCGCCGCAGGCGTCGCTTCTGGTATAGACGTTAAGAGCGCCCTCTTCCCCGAAGATCTCGGCAGTCGCGTTGTCTTCCAGCCAGATCTTCTGGAACTCGGACTTCTTAAGGCCACGCTTCAAGAGCTTCTCCGCGAAGGGAGCGTTCTCGTTAATGACCACGACCACAGTGTCCTTGGCCACCGGATAAGGCACCGCGCCTTTTTCCAGTTCTTCCGGATAAACGGCCCTGGAGACCATGGCGATGTCGACCAGGTCGCTCAGAACGTCGGTCATGCCTTTGCCGGCGCCGCCGCCGGAAACTTCCAGGTTGATCTCGGGATGGATCTTGGCGTATTCGCTTTTCCAGCGCTGAGCCATCGGGTAGAGCGCCCAGGCGCCAGAGATGGCCACCGTGGCGTTCTTGTCCACTTCACCGCCGCAGCCGAAAAGCAGCAATGAAGCCAGAAGCAGAGTTGATTTGATCAGGTTGTTTTTCATGATTTCTTCTCCTTTTGAAAGGTTAATTTTCATTTTTCGCCGAATAGTTTACCACATATTCACCACAATGTCAAGTCCCAAACTAGACAAAGGTCCGCTCCCCAGCCCCTCCACTTGACTCTTCGCCCAATTATGCTACAATCTTTAGTTAGAAAGTTAGAAATTCCAACTTCACTCAAGAGGCCATATGCTCACGAAATTCAAACAAAAATCTCAGATCACCATTCCGAAGGACATCGTCAACAAGCTCGGTCTTTCCGAGGG
>JAGCDY010000030.1 GCA_017650925.1 bacterium | reverse complement strand
GTCCCTGACTTCCTCGCCCTTTTCATAGCGAACAGCCGCGGCCTTTTCCCTTTCAAGGTTGAGATAGTTGTCCAGGGCGCTGCTCTCCTTAAAGTAGCGGCGCACGTAGCGCGAGCCCTTCGGCTTCTTGTAATCCGCGACTGTGAAAAAGACCGCGTTGCTCGCGCAGCTGACCTCCTGCCCAACCACCGCCGTGAGATTTGACAACGCAATTTCTTTAAATTCATGAAAATATATAACATGATCCCCGCGAGAAGGCATATTAATACTCGAATTCGAAAGTTCTTCTTTTAAAGGGGGTTGCTGAGGGACCTTTGGCGCAATCACCATTGCCTCGGGCTGGAGTCTGGAGTGCAAAGCAAAGAGAAGCGCGTTATGGTAATTGGTGGAAGTCTGCAGTTTTTCGTCCTGTGCCATCTTTTCAAGTTCTTTCTGGAGCTTGCATTTTCTTATGAAATAATGAGCGAAGCGCCAAACATCCGCCTCGTAGGTCTCCATGCATTCGTTGAAATATTTGATGGCCTCGTCGTAGTCGCCGGAGCCCATAAGATCGACGCCGCGCATGAAGTAGGAGCGGCAGTCCTTCTCCCCGGGCCAGTCCGCGCAGTCGCTCATCACGGCGACGGCTTTCACTGGATCGGTAAGGCTGCCCTTGTTGTCCTTGATGGTCAGAGTAAGCTTCCCGTCTTTTCCGAAGGTCTCCCAGACGCCCTGGGGAACGGTAAACAAGACAAAGCTCTCTTTATTGGCTTCGCCCCGGGACCAGGCCAGCCACTTGTCCACGTTCAGGTCGAGCTCGTAAGCGCCAGTTTTGACCTTGACGCCGAAAAGTATGGAGGTCGGGACGATCTTGCCGTCCGTTCCCTTGGCCAGCTCGACGGTAATATTTTTAATCGCCTCGTTGGTCGGGCATTTCTCGATTTCGACGGTCTGGCCTTCGCACCAGTAATGATCCTCAGCGAAAACGCAGGCGCAAAAAGTTAGCGCGCAAAGAAAAATCAAGCAGTTCTTACTCATTGCCGTTAATTCCTTCTATTGATTACTCCTTACTTATTTTAGCAGAATTTTAGCGCAAAAAGCCGAAGGAGACACATATCCCTAAGCGAACTCACGGAGGATGCACGGTAACGAAATTGAGTGCGTAGTCCGTGAGCGAGGGATGTGTGTCTCCTTCGGCGTTATTGAAGCAAGATCAATTAATTCGCCGTGCTGGCGCCCGTAGCTTTGTCGGACTTGGTCAGGATGACCGTCAGGCCGTAGAGCATGACGACCGCAAAGCAGACAGCCACCACCACGAAAGCGGTGTTGATGTTGGTCATGTCGGAGATCTTGCCCTGGACCGGGGTGATCACAGCGGCGCCAAGGATGGCCATGATAAGGCCAGAGGAGCCGATTTTCGCGTCAGCGCCAACATCTTCCAGCGCCAGACCGTAGATGGTCGGGAACATAAGAGAGAGGGCGACAGAGATCGAGATAACGGCCAGGACGCAGGGCCAGCCGCCAGCCACGCCGTGTCCGAGCATGACCACCAGGCTCATGACGATACCGATGATGGCCGCCCAAACCAGAAGCTTGGATGGCGTCAAGTATTTCATCAGCCATGTGAAAACAAAGCGGGCGACAATGAAGACCGCGATGGTTATGATCTGCCAGTTGCCGGCAACGGCTTCGTTGATATCGAATTCCCTCATGGCAATGCGGATGGTAAAGGACCAGGTGCCGATCTGCGCGCCCATGTAGAAGAAAAGCGCCAGAACGCCGAAGACGAACTTCCAGTTCTTAACGAGCCTGCCGTAAGCGGAAAGGAAGCTGTCCCTGTTGGTGTCTGCGCCTTCCGGCATTTTCACAAGCAACATGGAGATCAAAACAGCGATAAGAACGAAACCCACCGCCATATAAGTCCAAGTCACAGCTGAAAGTTCATGATACTGGATTGCCACCAGCTCAGCATCACTCATGGCGGCTCTGGCCGCAGCGTCAGCTTTGTCAAGATTGGAAAGAATGAAGAAACGGCTTAAAAGCACGCCCGTCATGGATCCCAGCGGGTTGAAAGCCTGGGCAATGTTCAACCTTCTGTTGGAGGTCTCCACTGAGCCCATGGAAAGGATGTAGGGGTTGGCGGTCGTTTCAAGTATGGCGCAGCCGCCGGCTAAGACGTAAATCGCTATCAGGTAAAAAACATATGTGTAGGATACGTCCAAAAGTATGGTCGTTTGATCAGCTAATCCACTGGCAACAAACAAATGATAAAGCGGATTTATCTTTGATGCCGGGAAAAACATCATTGCGCCGACCGCGTAGATCGCCAGACCTAAGATAACGCCGCTCTTGTAGCTGAAGCGTCTGATAAAGAGAGCGGCCGGAATGGCGAAGCAGAAGTAGGAGCCGTAGAAGGCGGCCTGAATTAGGGAGGTCTGGGCGTCCGTCATGGACATGATCTTCTTGAAGGCGGACAGAAGCGTGTCGGTCATGTTGTTGGCAATTCCCCACAATACGAATAGGGTCGTCACCAAACAAAACGGCACCAAATACTTTTTCTCAATAGCTTTCATAGTGGTTCGGGATGGAGGTTAAGCTGATTTTAATACGACTTTGTAATTATACCATTTGCGCCCAAAAAATGAAAAATCGCAGCGCGTCGCTCAAATTCTGGATTTTAAGTCGGTGATCTCAAATCCGTCAAGCTTTTCGAAAACAAAACACAGAAAAAGCAATGTGCAAATTTTGCACATTGCTTTAACACTTACATATTCCAGATTAGAATATGTGCTTTTTTACCCGAACTGCATTGTAACATCCGCTCGCTTTCAGCCGATGCGGCTAGCTTACGCCCGCGCCGTGCTGCGGCTGAAAGCGAGTATTTTGTTACTGAACTAGAACCAAGCGGAAGCCGCTGATGTCGTTGCCATAGTCGGGGTTGAAGTAGTCGTAGCCGAAGTCGGGGTTGAGGTCATCGCGGTAAGCGGAGCGGCAGTAGTCGGCGTGGTTGCGCCAGCTCCCGCCCCGGAGCACACGGCGCGTTCCGCTAGACACGCCTTTCGGGTCTGCGGCATCTCCGTCGTATGAGTCATACCAATCCAAACACCACTCAGACACGTTGCCATGCATATCATACAACCCCCAGGCGTTGGGAAGATACGAACCGACGGTGGTGTGAGCATTTGTATATCCACCTTTGCCATCATTTTGGTTGTATTTATAGCGGCCAACTTCCGCCATTTCGTTGTATGTAGACCGTGGTGACAAATTCTTTCCACTGTTCAAAGCTGTTGTTGTTCCTGCCCTGCAAGCAAACTCCCATTGCGCTTCTGTTGGCAGATCGAAGATATTGCCGGTGCGTTTTTTTAATCTGCCCAAGAAACTACTTTCATCAACCCTGTTGTTATTAGGCCAGGCGGAGCCGTCCTTTGTTCCTCTTAGCATGTTGTAGGGAACACATTCCACCGGCCTAACGTCACCTTTGTAACACGAAGGATTAGCACCTATAATATTTTGCAACTGCTTCTGCGTCATTTCGAATACACCGATGTAATAGGCCTTCGTAAGAGTCACCTCATGCTGAGTTTCATCACTGCGTCTGCCAAGTTCGTCCTCAGGGCTGCCCATGATGAAGGTTCCGGGCTCAATCCTTCTCAGCCAAAGCTCATCCGTACAGCATTTGTCATCCGCAGTATCAGGCGCGTCCGACGATACGCGCATTTTATCGCTCGTCGTATCCAGAACAAGATAATTAGCCTGTTCCGTCACGTCCTCGTATTCGACTCTTAATTCCACTTCGTCCATCACGTTGGTGTAATCCGCGTCCGGGATCCAAGTCAACTTATGCTTACCAGTTCCCGCCACTATTCCGCTGGCGCCGTCATATTCGAGCCTGCCCATATCCTCCAGCAATTTTTCCGTACCGTCCTTCAGCTTTCCGTAAAACTTGGTTTGAAAAATTGGCATGGTGTTTTCTGTCCCGGATTCTATCTCAAATTCAAAATCCTTTTGAATTTGATTGTCCGGACCAGAAAACACATCTAGAGCCACACGGAAGCCGTAGTTGTCGTAGGCGAAGTCGGGGGTGGTGTAGCTGCGGGTTGCAGAGCGGCAGCTATTTTCGAGGTCTAACCAGCTCCCCCCCCGGAGCACACGGTGCGTTCCGCTAGACTCGCCTTTCGAATCTGTGGCCGCGTAACCAATATACCTTTCATACCAGTCTAAGCACCACTCCCAAACATTGCCGTGCATATCATAAAGTCCCCAATTGTTTGGTAAATATGATCCAACTTTGGCATGACCAAAATAGCGTGATTTTCCTTTCTTATTAATATTTCCACCCCCACTGAACCAATATCGTGCAAGCTTATCGAGCTCGCCGTCCGAATCATTAAACGCAGAGGTCGTGCCTGCCCTGCAAGCAAATTCCCATTGCGCTTCCGTGGGAAGATCAAATAAGAAAGTGTTTCCCGTTTTATTTCTTAAGGAGAAAAAGAAGGTAGAAACATTAGTAATTACAAGGTCCCCTCTATAGTTGTAATAACGAGTACTGCAATATTCATCCACATCTTGATCTTTCGGCCAGTTGGCACCTTTATCATCACCGCGCAGCATAGAGTAGGAAACGTTATCTACAGGCTTCGTTGATCTTTTAAAACTGGAATAATTGTATCCGGTTATTGATTTGAATTGCTTTTGCGTCGTTTCAAATACGCCGATGTAATAGGCCTTGGTAAGAGTCACAGTGTGCTGTTGCTCGTCTTTATAATGTCCATCCTCATTGTTTGGGCTGCCCATGATGAAGGTTCCGGGCTCGATCCTTCTCAGCCAAAGTTCCTTGGTCTTGCAACTGCTTTTCTTGACGTCAGGAGGATCGTTCTGATAGCGCATTTTGAAGGTCTTCAAGTTAAGGCAAAGGTACGTCGCTTCATCAGTCACTTCCTCCGCTTCAACGCTTATGTTGATAGTGTTGGGATCGTCTCTTTTGCAGTCTTTGGCGGCGTTCCAAATTGACGTATAAGTCCCTTCTCCAAGCTGTACGCCCGTCTTCCCTGCACCTTCCAGAGTTTTAAGAGAGAATGGCTTTCTATCGGCGATCTCGCCTGCGAAGTTTATGGAAAAAACTGGGAATGTGTTGGTGGGATCCGAGGATGTGAGAGTGTAAACTATGAGCACTTTCCCGTCGTCAGTAACGCTTGTGGAAACATCGCTCAAGCAGTCTGAAGCGAAGCTGGAAAGTGCTAAGAGTAGGAACAAAATGGTCAAAAGTTTTCTCATGCTTTTCTCCGTAAGGATAAAATTATGCCGCTTCATCAAAACCGAATGGCGTTTGAATCAAACGCTTGCCCGGTGTTATTGTGATTTATGCTCTAAGATTGTACCAAAAATGCAAAAATAAACTATTACCGGCTAAAAAATAAAAACCGCGGTTTTAGACTAAAATTCTGTATTTCAAGCCAGAAAATCTCCCACAACTTGTGGGAGATTGGCTCTGACATAAAACAAATTCAACGCAGCTGTTTGCGGTTTTGAAGAGAAATCAGGGTGGAGTTTTGCTAAAATATAATTTTTCAAGATGAATATAGCAGAAAAACAGCCTCTTATCTCCGTTGTTATCACTACGAAGAACGAAGAAAGGAACCTGCCGGACTGTCTCGCGGCCTTGGACGCCCAGACTCTTCCCCGGGATTCCTTCGAAGTTATCGTGGTAGACAACGCCTCAACTGACAGGACGAAGGAGATCGCCCTGGCGGGAGCCGACCTTTTCCTTGAGAAAGGGCCGGAGCGGAGCGCCCAGCGCAATTTCGGAGTGGAGAGCGCTAGCGCGCCTCTGGTCGTCTACCTGGACGCGGATATGCGTCTTTCCGAGAACGTGCTCACGGAATGCCTGGAAGCTTTCAGAGACCCCGCGGTCGCCGGACTCTACATTCCGGAAAACGTCGTGGGCAAAGGCTACTGGATCAGGGTGAGAAACTTCGAGCGTTCCTTCTACGACGCCACGCCGATCGACGGCATCAGGGGCGTCAGGAAAGAGCTCTTTTTAAAGCTTGGAGGGTTCGACCTCAGCCTCTGCGGCCCGGAGGACTGGGATCTGAACATCAGGATGAAAGGAGAAGGCGAACTTAAGCTCATCGAATCGCATCTCGACCACGATGAGGGTGATTTCGACTTCAAACGTTATTTGAAAAAGAAAAAATACTACGCCGCTTCCTTCGAAGCGTACAAGGAGAAATGGCCCGGCAACGGGGACGTCAAAAAGCAGTTTGCCCTCTGGTACCGTTACTTCGGGGTGTTCCTGGAGAACGGCAAATGGAAAAGGCTCCTTGCCCATCCCCTATTGGCCGCGGGAATGTATTTCCTAAGAATCGCCGTCGGGTTCGCCTATCTCTTCGGGGGAAGGAAAATAAAAAATCAGGAGGTCTATTGACTATGCAGAAAGAGTACCCCTTCATCGAAAAACAGGACCCTGAGGTCGCCGCGCTCCTAACTAAGGAGACAGAACGTCAGGAGAACGTCGTGAGGCTCATCGCTTCGGAAAACTACGTTTCCAAAGCCGTTCTGGAAGCCACCGGCTCTCCCCTTACCAACAAGTATTCCGAAGGCTATCCCTACCGCCGCTACTACAAGGGCCAGGAAGTCATAGACGTCCTGGAGACGCTGACCATCGAGCGCGCCAAGGCCCTCTTCGGAGCCGAGCACGCCAACGTTCAGCCCTACTCCGGTTCCCCGGCCAACATGGAAGCCTATTACGCCTTCCTCGAGCCGGGCGACACCATCTTGGGCATGTCGCTCCCCCACGGCGGACACCTGACGCACGGCTGGAAGGTCTCCGCCTCCGCCCGCTTCTACAAGAGCGTGCAATACCCTATCGACGAGAAGACCAACCGCCTCAATATGGCGACGGTCAGGGAACTCGCCAAGGAGTGCAAGCCGAAGCTGATCTTGGCGGGCGCCAGCGCTTATCCTAGGATCATCGACTTCGCGGCCTTCCGCGAGATCGCCGACGAGGTGGGCGCCTACCTTATGGTCGACATGGCCCACATCGCGGGCCTCGTGGCGGCCGGCGTCCATCCCTCGCCCGTTCCTTACGCGGACGTAGTCACGACGACCACGCACAAGACCTTGCGCGGCCCCCGCGGCGCCCTGATCCTCTGCAAAGAGCAGTACGCCAAGAAGGTCGACAGCGCGGTCTTCCCGGCCAACCAGGGCGGCCCCCACAACCACACCACCGCCGGCATGGCCGTCGCCTTCAAGGAAGCGCAGAGCGATTCTTTCAAGGCTTACGGCAAGAAGGTCGTCGAGAACGCCGCGGCTCTGGCCGACGAGTTCCTGAAGCTGGGCTTCAATCTCGTCACCGGCGGCACCGACAACCACCTGATCCTGATCGACCTCAGAAACAAAGGGCTGAAGGGCAACCCAATCGCCACCGCGATGGAAAAAGCCGGCATCGTCTGCAACTCCAACACCGTACCCTACGAGACCGGAAAAGCCATGGACCCCAGCGGCATCCGTTTGGGCTCCGCGGCCGTAACGACGAGAGGCTTCGGCGAAAAGGAAATGCGGAAGATCGCCAACTGGACCGACCAGATCTGCAAGGACCCCGAGAACGAGGCGGTCCTTGCGAAGATCAGGCAGGAAGTCCTGGAAGTCTGCGCTTCCTTCCCCGTACCCGACACTTTAGTCACCGACTGAAAAAAGCATGGCAGAAAAAGGATTATTCGGAGATTTTTTCCGCGAGGCGCCCAAAGTTAGGCGCACCAAGATCGTCTGCACCATGGGCCCGGCCGTTTCCGGAAAGGAGAAGGTCAGGGAGCTAATCGAGTGCGGCATGGACGTGGCGCGCTTAAATTTCTCGCACGGCACGCACCAGCAGAAGGACGAGATCATCGCTGACGTAAGGGCGGCCGCCAAGGAAGCCGGCAAGACCGTAGCGATCCTGCAGGACCTCCAGGGGCCGAAACTCCGTGTCGGCGAAATGCGCGGCGGCAAACCGATCCAATTGAAGGACCACGCCAAGCTTACGATCTGCAACGAGCCTGTCTTCGGCACGGCGGAAAGAGTCTACGTCGACTATCCCAAGCTGGCGGAGGAAGTCGAAGTCGGCGAACCGATCCTTCTGGCGGACGGCAGCATTACCTTGAAGGTCGTCAGCACCGACAAAGCGAATGGCGAGATCGTCTGCGAAGTGATCCACGGCGGCGAGCTCTATCCAAGGAAAGGCGTCAACCTTCCCGGCGTGAAGCTCTCCATCTCCTCGCTGACTAAAAAGGACCGCGAAGACCTGGCCTACGGCGTCGCTAAAGGCGTAGATTGGATCGCGCTCTCCTTTGTCAGGAGCGCCGCGGACATCGAGGAATTGCGAACTCTGGTCGACGAGCTCTACGCGAAGCTCGAGAAGCCCGTCAATTCCCAGAAACCAAAGCTGCTCGCCAAGATCGAGAAGCCGGAGGCGCTCTCCTGCCTCACGGATATCGTCGCCGCCTCCGACGGCATCATGGTCGCGAGAGGCGACCTCGGCGTAGAGATGCCCTTGTCGCTCGTCCCGGTGGCCCAGAAGGCCATCATCGCGGAAGCCAACAAGGCCGGCAAGCCCGTCATCACCGCCACACAGATGCTGGAGAGCATGATCAACGCGCCCATCGCCACCAGGGCGGAAGCCTGCGACGTGGCGAACGCGGTCTTCGACGGCAGCGACGCCGTCATGCTCTCGGCCGAGACCGCCATGGGCCAATACCCGAAGGAAGCCGTCTCCTTCATGGCGCGGGTGCTTGCGGAAACGGAAGCCTCCCCCGTCTACAAATCCGGCCTCAACTCCCTCAACGACATCGAGGACGAAATGGCCCAGGCCGCCTGCTCGCTGGCCGACTGGGAAAAGACCGGCGCCCTGGTCGTCTATACGGCAACCGGCGAAACGGCCCGCCACTGCTCGGCCTGCCGCCCCAGAACGCCCATCTTCGCGCTGTGCGCTGATGAGGACGTCGCCAGGCAATTGGTACTTTGCAGCGGCGTAACGGCCCAGAAGGCCGAGTCCGGCCCGCAGGAAGTGCTCGTCAGGACCTCAAGGGAGATCCTCAAAGCTTCCGGCATCGTTGAGGAGAACGCCCGCTTCGTCCTGCTTGCCAGAATTGGCGTAACCCCATTCGTAGCCCTTTGCGACTTGACTGAGAAGAAGTGAAAAGAATCGGGATCATAGATTACGGCGCAGGCAACCTGCACAGCGTCCGCAAAGCTCTCGCCTACCTGGGAGCCGAAACGGAAGTGCTCGTTGAAGCGCCCAAAACGATCTCTTTCGATTCCCTCGTGCTCCCGGGCGTCGGCAACTTCGGCCCCGGCATGGAAGAGCTTGAGAAAAGGGGCTTCCACCAGTTCCTCAGGGAATGGTTCAGGGAGGACCGTCCTTTTCTGGGCATCTGCCTCGGCATGCAGTTCCTCTTTGAAAAAAGCGAGGAATGCCCCGGCGAACCGGGCCTAGGCTTCCTCAAAGGCGAGATCCGCCGCTTCGCGGACGCCTCGCTCAGAGTCCCCCAGATCGGCTGGAACGCCGTAATCCCGACCGATCCCGATGATCCCCTCTTCAAAGGGATCAAAGAGGGCTCATATTTTTATTTCGTTCATTCTTACTACTGCGTCCCAAATGATGACGCCCACGTTGGCAGCACGGCCTTCTACGGCCGAAATTACTGCTCGAGCGTAAGGTTTGGGAACGCTTACGCAGTGCAGTTCCATCCTGAGAAAAGCCAGGAAATGGGACTTGTGATGCTGCGGAATTTTCTTAACATTTAATCAATCAAAAGCAAAGCGAAACGTGGAATTCTTACCGGCCATCGATCTTAAAGAAGGCAAGTGCGTCCGCCTCCTCCAGGGGGACGCTGAAAAGAAGACCGTCTACAGTTCCGACCCCGTAGCCGTAGCCCAGGGCTTCAAAGAAGCCGGGGCAAATTGGCTCCATATGGTCGACCTGGACGGCGCCTTTTCCGGCACGCGCCGCCACACCGATACGGTCAAAGCGGTCTACGAAGCCACCGGGCTCAAAATAGAGCTGGGCGGCGGCATCAGGACGCTTGGTGACGCGGAAAACTGCCTCAGATCGGGTGTAGAAAGGATCGTTCTCGGCACAGCCGCCTGGAAAGATCCCGCCTTCATGGCGCAAGCCGTCAAGGAATTCAGCTCCGAGCACGTCGCCGTCGGCATCGACGCCCGAGGCGGCATGGTCTCCATCAAAGGCTGGACGGAAACGACCTCTGAAACGGTCTTCAGTCTGGCCCAAAAAGCCCAGGATGCCGGCGTAGCGACTCTCATCTACACCGACATCGCCCAGGACGGCATGTTAAGCCGTCCCGACTATTCCACGCTTTCCGAGCTTCTCACCCGCTTTCCCATCAACGTGATCGCTTCCGGCGGCATCGCCAGCCTAGAGCACGTAAAGGAGCTTCTTGCCTTGAAGCCCCGCGCACCCTACGGCTGTATCTCCGGAAAAGCCATCTACGAGGAAAGACTGAGTGTAAGGGAAGCCGTCGCGCTTTGCCGCTCCTAAGGAGAAAAAATGATCTTCCAAAACGCCGCCGCCGATATAGCGAGGATCTACCGCAATATCCCCGGCAACTTTCTTGTCCGCTCGGTAAGGATCTTCTGCATCCCGTCTTTGCACGTGTCTCTCGTTTACCGCTACGGCCACTTTGTGCGCCGCTTCTGGCCGCCATTTTCCTGGATCTTCCTTATCCCCTACGCGATCCTTACGATGATCATGCGGATACTCTACAACTGCTCGCTGCCAAGTAAGGCCACCATAGGCCCCGGGATCATCCTTTTGCACACGGGTGCTATCTACATCCACCCCGCCACCAAAATAGGCGCAAACTGCGTCATAGGCGCCCAGGTGGTCATCGGACAGTCCCGCATGGACGACACCAGAGTACCTAAGATCGGCGACAACGTCTTCATCGGCGCCGGCGCCAAAATTATCGGTCCCATTACCGTCGGCGACAACACGATAATAGGCGCCAACGCCGTGGTCCTGAAAGACACCCCGAAATATTCGACCATGGTCGGCGCGCCCGCCAAGGCCGTCAAGATCTCCAAGGCTTCCAACAACCGCCGCCGTAACAACCGCTTCCGCCCCCGCTATGTCAGCAACGGCAAACTGGAGAAGGACAACCGCGGCAAAGCGATCACCAACGACTAAACTTTGAAGAAGATCCTGGAAATAACGACTGTCGGCATCACCGCCAGGGCCTTCCTTGTCCCCTTCTTTCAGGAACTGAAGGAGCAAGGTTTCGAGGTCACATACGCCTCGACTCCCGACTTCGACGCGGAGGAGACCGTAAAAGCAGCCGAAGTCAAATTCTTCCCGGTCCCCATCAGCCGTAAGATCTCTCCTTCCGACCTTGTCTCCTTCTGGAAGCTCTACCGCTTCATTAGGAAGGAAAAATTCGACATCGTCCACACCCACACCGCCAAGGCCGGCTTCGTCGGCAGGATCGCCGCTAGCCTAGCCGGCGTGCCTTTGATCATCCACACCGCCCACGGCCTCACTGTCCATCCCGGGCTTTCCAAATTCAAAAAGAAGCTTTATCTCTTCCTCGAGCGCTACGCTGCCAAACGCACGAAAAAATTTATCTGCGTCACGAAACTTGTCGAGGATTCGCTCGTCGAGCAAGGCATAACAGAAAGGGAAAAGTGCGTCATTATCCCGAATTTCGCGGGCCCCGCCTACGACCCTGAAAAAGTCGACTCCGCGAGAAAAGCAAAACTAAGTTCCAAGCTTGATCTTCCCAAAGGAGCTTTCCTCCTGACCTGCGCCGCCCGCCTCGTCAACGACAAAGGGCTCGCGGAATCTATCTCCTCCCTTACAGACCTTCCCAAGAACGTCTATCTCGCGATCGCCGGCGACGGCCCCAACAGGGAGAAACTCCAAAAACTAGCCGAGCTCCTTCGCGTCTCCGACCGAGTCCGCTTCCTCGGCTGGATCGACACCTTCGACATGCCCGCCCTCCTTTCCCTGACGGACGTATTCATCGCCGCCACAAAAAGAGAGGGCTTCGGAGTCGGCATAATAGAAGCCCAGGCCATGGAACTTCCCGTCGTCACTTCTCACATAAGACCAATAACCGATCTTCTCGCTCCCGACAGCGCCCTCTTCATCGACCCCCAAACGAAGGAATCAACGAGGGAAGGCATCCTCCAGTCGGTTAGGGAACTCCTGCGGGATGAGCAAAAAAGAAAGGCGCTCTCCCAAAAGGCCAGGGAGAACGCCCAAAAATATTCCCTTCAGAATTATCGCGAAAACGTCCGCGCTTTCATCCAGCGCGAACTGCGATAAGCATCAGTCGATATTGTATCTCCAGACGTTGGATTTGTTCTTGACTACGTAGAAAACCTCGTCCTCGCTTGTCCCGTCGTTGAAGGTGACGGTAGTTTCCATGCGCACCTTGCCGTCATCAAAACTTTTCCTTGTGATCTTTGCCGAACTATAACCCTTATGCGCGGCCGCCCTTTCCGAGTACGGTTGCAGTTCCTCGATCACCACCCTGCGGAAGACATCGTTGTATTTATGTCCGTCGATACGCAGGAAAATGGCTTCTTCATCGCCGTTATAGAGCGGATTGAGGAAACCTAAAAGGAACGTTTCCTCTTCAGGGACCACTTTTTTCGGCTGTATTTTCGCGGGAGTTACCGGCTTACTGGTAACCTGCTGCGGTTGAACGGTGGCCGGCTGGGGCGTTATGGTCGAGGTGGTCGTTGTCGTAGTCTGTTGCGGATGGAATCCGCCCACCATAGTCCTTCCGGGGATGGGTGAGGCCGGAGCGGAGCTCCTTGTCGGATAGACTTTAGTCTGGCTGCTCTGCTGCTGCTGAACAGTCTGCCTGTATTCCTGTTTGGGTTTTTCCTGCTGCCTCTGAGTCCTCGTATTGCTTTCGTCATCGCTTCCAAGAACGGCAGCTCCGACTCCCAATCCAAATTCCACCCAATCTAGTGCGCTAGGCATGACCTACTCCTTTTGTTTAAAAAGATATAAGCGACTTCCATTGATGAAGTCCCCCAAGTTTAAATGACTTACTGCTTAAATTGTATCAAAAAATGGAGGGCGAGGAAATCCTCGCCCGAGAATCCCCCTTTAAAAGCAAGCCATTACAAGTAAAAAATAAAGCCGCCCGGTTGGGCGGCTTTATTTCAAAGCGAATTGCTTTGATCTTTATCTTACAAAGGGATTGAACACCGCGCGGAAACCGTCTTCGGACAATCTGTTGCTGGGGAATAAAAAGCTGCGGTGAGCAGCGCGGCATTCTTTGGCGTCGGTGGAGCAGTCTCCGCTGCGGACAACGCGATATAAATTATAGCTGGGTAAAGGACCAACGGGATCGACGGTGTAGCTAGAGACATCCGGCGCCCAAATATCCAGGCACATTTCATCCACGTTGCCGTGCATGTCGTAAAGACCTATGCCGTTAGGATCTTTCGTTCCGACTTCGTGCGGCACGGGACTTGAGTCGCCGTCATAGTTGGCCAGATTGTCAAGGTTGGAGTCGGGGTTGGTGCCCAAAATGGCGCTGCCGTCGTTCCAGACGCCGCTGCCCCAATAAGTGCCGTCGCCTTTGTCGCGGCAAGCCATTTCCCACTGCGCATCGGTGGGAAGGTCGAAGATGAAGCGGTTGCCGAAGCGAGCCCTGAAAACGCCGAAGAAGCTGCTGGCGTCCACCCTGTGGTCGGTGTATTGCGGCCAAGTCGCGCCGGCATTTTCGCCCCTCAGGTCGTTGTAACTGACATTTTCGACAGGTTTGGTGTCGCCAATGTACGCCCACATTTGAACAGGGTTGTAACCGGCTATGGTCTCGAACTGCTTCTGTGTGAATTCGAAG
>JAGCDY010000004.1 GCA_017650925.1 bacterium | reverse complement strand
TGGAGCTTCCGATATGGTTGGCCAGTTCCACCGCGTCGTCCCAGTAGCAGCCGCAGTTGGCGAACTCGTTGGAGCAGGAGAGGAAAATGTCCAGCGCCTTGAACCAGTCGGGATTCAGATGATGCGGATCCGCGGAGAGCTGCGGGATGACCTGATACTTGAAGTGTCCGCCTCCCCCGCCCGAATAGAAGCACTTGAAGATGATCTGCCAGGCTTCCCAGATCTTGTCGGGGCAGGAGCCGTAGCGGGCCGTCAGGTATTCCCTGAGCCAGTCCTCTATCTTCATCTCGTCCGCCAGCCAGGCGGTGTCGGTCATCTCCTCATAGACGATCTCGTTCTGGCAGACGCCTTCCGGAGAGTAGCCCAAACCGACCTGCCATCCGCGTCCCGGCCTCTTGAGAGGTTGGAAGGAAAGGCGCATCAATCTCGGCGTGTTGCCGAACATGCCGTCGTAGCCGCCGAAGTTGTGAATATAGCTCTGGATCCACTTCTTGCCGTAGAAGGCCTTGTGGTCTTCCCAGCCTTTGTAGCGCTCGGTCCCGAGGTCGATGATGATCATCTTGTCGTTGGGAACGTCAGACAAAAACGCTTCCGTGGCTTCGTGCGTCCAGAAGTGGCGGCTGTAGCTGAAGAGCCAGCCCTGCATAAGCCAGATGGCATCCTCCAAGCCTTCGTGCAGCGCTTCATAGCTCTTCCTGCCGTACTCTTTGAGGTCTTCGTTCTTGTCCCCTGTTATGGGCACCGCCAGCTCGTTGAAGCTGTCGACCAGGAAATATTTCTGCGGACCGTAGAAGTTCGTATACTCTCTCACCATGTCGATGGCGATGGCTTTGAATTCATCTGATTTCGGAGAGAGCCACCAGGACTTCTGGTCGTCCCTGAAGCCCGCCCAGCCGGCGCTCTTGTGGATGTCGAGATCCTTGTGGCTCTCGGCGAATTCACGGGGAACGAACCCCGAGAATCCCGGCACCACCGGGCTCATGCCCAGCTCTTCCATCCTCTTCAGACACTGCTTCTGCAGTTCCGAGTTTTTCTTGATGTATTCCTGGGGCTGGGGGCCGTTGTGGTTGTTGATGTTGCCCATCCACTGCCACGGTCCGTAGGCCGGGCCGCAGAACATCTCGTCGATACCTTTCTGGCTGACGCCGTGCTTGAGCCAGACTTTCTGCATGACCGCTTCCTGGCCTTTCATGGCCAAAGGCATATTGATGCCGTGGAAAGCCATCCAGTCGATCTCCTGCTCCCACCTTTTCCAATCCCAGTAAGGAGTCGTGTATCCGAAGGCGCAGATGTTGTAATAGAGCCTGAATTCATGCGGCGTTCCGCCCTTAGTCTCTTCGCAATCTGGCAGCGTAGCCGGCAGCTTGATCTCTCTCTGCGCCCAGGTCAGCATGACGTGGACGTGCTTCTTCAAATACTCGTAGATGCCTCGGCAGATCGCCAGGTCCGTTTCGCCTTTCACCGTCACCACGCCGTCCTTGCAGCTGTAGGTGAAGGTGTCGAACTTGTTCGTGTCGATACTGGGCGCGTATTCGAGCTTGAAGCGCTCGGTCTCGCCGCAGACGCGCTGCAAAACGCCGTAGGCGGCCTCCGGACCTTTCTTTTCGATCTTCTCTTCTTTCACTTTCACAGATCCGGTCCCGCAATTCGTGAAACCGACCAACATTAGCAGCAAAGGCAGAGCGAGGAATAGCTTCCGCATGATAACTCCTATGTTTGAGATTTATAAACAAATACGTACAAATTGTAGCAAAAGGCTCACTCAAATACAATATATAGTGTTTTTTTCGTCAATCCTGCTAAGCGAAAAAGAACACATCCCCCGTTCACGGACTACGCATGCATGGCCTTGATTCTCATCCTCCGTGAGTTCACTTGGGGATGTGTTCTTCTTTTCGCTCCGCTACCTAATTTCGGAGCAGAGAGCGGCATGTCCCCCATAGCGAACTCACGGAGGATGCACGTTAGGGAAATGCGCGCGTAGTCCGTGAGCGAGGGGGACATGACGTCTCTGCGACGAAAAAAAGAAGCTCGCGGAAAACCGCGAGCCTCTTTGTGCGTTGGCTAAGCCTCAGCGATTACTTTCTGCGAAGGAAAGCGGCCAGTGCCAGTGCGAGCAGAGCGACGACTGCCGGTTCCGGCACCTGCTCAGGATCGTAGATCATGATCCTGTCAATATAGAAATTGGCGTCATCGCTGCTGCAGACCAAGTAGCGCGTGAAAGGTTTTTCCGGCTCTTTGATGCTGAACAAAGCGGACGTATCCCTGGTCTCATCACCAAAAGTTATCTCCTTGATGGAGTTTTCATAGAAGTTAATGGTGTAAGAGAAAGGCTGCCACTCATCCATGGAAGCCGTCATGAAGAAGTTCGTTTCTTCCATGCCAGTCACAGTCAGTTTGACGGCGCCTTCTTCGGCATTGCGGGTAAGCCTGAACTCGAGGTAAGGCCAGGCGTCGTTCTGCTTGAAGTAAAGGATGGATCCATCCTCTCCTTCCTCACTGCTGCAATAGAACCAAGTGCTCACAGCAACTCTGTCTTTGTTGGGCGCGATAATATCCGAACGCAATCCGGTGTAGCCGGGAGCATGGCCTATGAACAAGGCTTCATCCTTAACGACTTCGGAGAAATTTTCCGCCGGCTGGTCGGGATCGTAGGTCCAGCCTTCCTGGCCTCTGATCGTTCCTTCATGGAACCAAGGCTCATCGAAATCGCAGGTGTAAAATATGCCGCCGCAGGCAAAAGTAAAGACAGAAGTTACGACACCCGCCTCTCCGCCGTTAGCGACGATGCGGGAGCGATAGTAGCCGGGTTCCAGGCCTTCGCGGTTGATAGTGACATCCACTTCCGCTTTGTCAGTAAAGTCGCCTTTGGAGGGCTCGAAAGTGAAGCAGGCGTCGTTATCGAGCGCCTCGACCGTATAGCCGATGCTGCCGGTGCCGGCATTGCGCAAAGTATATTTGCCTTTCGACTCTTCTCCGAACGAAACAAAAGCAGGGGCGAAAAGCTCTGGTTCTCCAGTCCTTTCCTGCTGCTCAACTATGATGTTGTCGAGGCCGATGCCGCAAATTTTGTCAGTGTCGGGCGGCGTAGCGTACAGGGAGAGATCCACAAAGGAAGAGATCGTCTGGTTATTGGTGTCCTTCATCACTTCGATCGCCAGACCATTGGTGATGAAGTCGCCCAGCTGCACGGACTTGATGATCTGCGCTTGATAGTCGACCAAGATCTCAACTCTCATCCATTCGTCAAGAGAACCTTGCCAATCAGCAAAAATAAGATCATTATTGTTAATGGATTTCACGCCCAAAGTACCGAGGAGAGGATCAATGGAAAAGAGAAGATCCCAACCCAGAGACCAGTAGCCGGATTTGAAATGGAACTGAGTGGTTTCAGTGTCGCTGGGAACATACATATCCATGCCAACATGGATTATCTCGTTTTCGCCACTGTCGATGGCAATTATCTGGCCGTCATAATTTGATGTCCTGGTTATGAAGCCTATGTTTTCTCTATCATAGGCGTTGGTTGCCACGATGTTGTAATCGCTGGGAGGCTGCATATTGTTTTCCCAACGGTCCTGAGTAGCCATGATTCCGCCCCAAATGATGTAGGGAGCCTCAAAGTCTTCCGCGAAATAGATCATATCGCTCTGGGCACAGACTCTCACCTGGCAGGCGCCGGCATCTCCGGCGTCGACTGTGGCGATAGCGCGGTAGTATTTGCTCTCTGTCATCTTCTCCCTATCAAGAGTGAATGAAATAGTGGCAGACGAAACACAAGTACCTGTTGAAGCATTCGGCACCAACCATTCTGAATCAGTAGAAACCGTGAAATCGAACGGAATGTCGCCGTCATTGGTGATACCGAAACCGCAAGACGTGGATTTCTGATTATTGACCACCGTGGTGGCGGCACAATTCAGTTTGGCCGGATTAGCGGTCTTGGGCTTGCTGATAGTACGGATGACGAAAGCGTCGAAACCCCATTCCGGACGCTCATTTTGTCCGTTCACCCTAAGGCGGCTGGGCAGTCCGCTGAATTCAGGCCTAAAGCCATAGGGAATATTGGGGTTGGGCGTATACTCGTTTCCGGATTCATCCCAGCGGTTGGTGTAGTAGCACATTTCGTCGCCTAGCTGCAAGGAGATCAGCTGCTTCTTGCCAAGGTCCCAAGTGTAGCAAATGGTGGTGAATTGTGAAAAATCCGCCTTGCCCTGAATTTTTTCGGGGCCGCCCTGATTAGAATCCGGATTGAAGGGATAAACAACGGAGGAGGTCTTCAGGGAATAAGCCATGCACCAAAATCCACCATAATAAACCATCAGATCGCAAAGATTGACATTGTTCGTATCTGTGAGCTGGAAACGCATGGAATAATTTCCCTCTCCAACCTCGCTTGGCTTGACCTGAGCCTCAAACTGCACGTAGTTCTTGTCGATATCAATGGAGGATAGGTCAAAATCAATGCTGGATGCAGCACGGCCGTAGGAAGTGTCCTGAACACCTACGAAAAGCGCCTGATCGCCGCTTCTGATGGTTCCGAACGTATCCTTGTTAACGACTTTCTGCAAACAGTTCGAATTAGCTACGGAATGCGTCCAGCCCTTGTCCTGGCTGAAAACGTCTCCCAGCTGGTAGCCTTCTGACTGCTCGAAGTCGATCCTGAAGACTTCATTGGTCTCAGCGGCATTGACGTACGCGGCAGCCATGAATATGAAGGCGGTCGCAAGAATTAAGAATCGTTTCATAATTGTCCCCTCGTTGGTTAAAGTATTCTTAATTTTGTAAAAAGTGTACCGAAATATGACTAATAAAGCAATCATAAAAGAATACTCCCAAAATGCGTAAAAGAAACAGCCTCCGTTTTGGCGGAGGCTGTAAGTCTTAGTAATGACGCTGGTCAGGCGTTATCGTTTGGAGTTTCTTCTTATAAAGAAAGCCGCTATTAAAATAGAAAGCGCGGCTATTCCCGGTTCCGGAGTGATGAAGGTCTTGACCGGAGCGGAATAGACGCTGCCGCCCTGGGAATAGACGGCCTGCACGCGCCAGTAGTAGGTCCCGTTGGGAACTTCCAGCTGGATCCTGGGAGAAGTGACCGTGGTGGTCTGGCTTTCCTCGAAGTAGGGATTGTCGGCGTACTGGACCTTGAAGGTGTAGGCGCCTTCCGGCTTGGTCCACTCACCTTCCAATAGATTGTAGAAGTTGGTGGGAGTGTAGTCGGTGATGACGGGCGCGGGAAGCGAGAATGCGCCTTCCCAGGAATCCGCGCCGTCGACGTTCTGGCCGTGCTCTTTCAACCTGAAGGAGCGGTCCTTCGGCATGACCAGGGACCCGGCTTTCCAAAGGCCCGCTATGACGGCGGGTTCCTTCTCGTCGGGCAGATACGAGGCGTCGCCCCAGGCCACGTAGTCCAGGATCTTGGTGTAGTCGTTGGTCAGGTAGTAATCACGGAAGGGCGAATCGGGCTCGAAGGGATAAAGGGAAAGCGATCCGGAAGGAGGCAGCACGAAGTCGTCGGCGATATCCTCGGCGTAGATGACCATGTCTTCGCCGGGCTGGATCTTCTCGCTGGGAAGGACGTACCACTTTTCGCCAGGCATTAACCTTAGGGCGAAATATTTCAGGTTAGTTTCCTCGCCGTTGTGCCTGTCGAAGGTGTGGAACTGGATGTACTGGCTCTCGGGATTGATCTGCACGGCCTCGATGTTCAGTCCCATGTTGTAGGCGCGCTTGGCGAAGGAGTAGATCTTGAATTCGTCGAGCTTGGCGTTCAGATATCCGCCCAGATAAAGCGGAGAGGAGCTGATGAGGTTGCCGCTCCAGGTCAGGCCGGAAACGCGCTTGCCGTCCACGTAAACATAGGCCTCGTTCCTGGATTTTTCGTGGGTGACCGCGAAGTGGTGCCACTGGTTGGGCTCAAGGATGCGCTGCAGATCGTCGGTGTTGTAGCGGTCCATGATCCAGGAGTCGCCGCCCGGGAAGCCGTCTGTGGTGCAGGAGTAGCCGTTGTCGAAGGGACCCCAGGCGATGCGGCCGCCGTGGTGGGTGTTGCCGTCGCCGTCCTGGCGCCAGCCCAGCTCCTCGTACTTCTTGAAGACGCGTCCCCAGTAGCGGCGGTTGCGCTGGGTGAAGTAGACCCAGGCCTCGATGGTGAAGTCGCCGGGAATGTTGATGTCGGAGTGCGAACCCATAGAGACGGTGTCGCCAGTGTTGGGACCGAAGCTCAGACACTTGCCGTAGCGTCCCTCGTCGTCCCATGTGACGGTGCCGTCAATGGAGCCGGTCATCTTGCCTTCCTTGTCGGAAACCGCCGTGCCGCGGCCTTCCTCCATCGGGATGTGCAGTCTGAGCGAGGGGTACTGGACGTTGATGGTGAAGGATTGTGAGAGCGTCCTGACGCCGTTGTTGGCCTTGACGCTGCAGGAGACGTTCCCGGGTTCCGTGAAGACGCCGCTTATGAGTCCGTCGGAATCGATGGAGAGCTTGTCGCTGCCCTGGATGGAATAGGTGATCCTTCTGCCTCTGGGATCGAAGGCGAAGGGACGGTAGTAGTAGGGCTCCCCTACCATGGCGCTCCTCGGCGGAAGCGAAACGAAGCTGTAGGTGTAGTTCGTCACGTAGGTCGGCGAACCGACGGAACTGTTGACGGTGCGGGCCCAGCTGGAGATGGTGTTGCGGAGGTTGTTGGCCTCGGAGTTGTAGCTGCCGTCGCTTCTCACGGCGTCGTGGGCGCATTCGTTCTTAAGCTGGTCGAAGACCTGCAATTGGCGGGCCACCGGGATGGTCCTGACGCTGTTGGTCATGCAGGCATAAAATTCGCGCATGACAGCGGGGTGCCTGGCGAAGCGCTGGATGCCGCCCACTATGGGGAACAATTGCACGTTGCCCCAGACGATGCAGCTGCCGATGTCCTGAGGCCAGAGCTGCACCCTGCCGCTGTCGGCGTCGCCGTAGAGGATGTAGTTCTGTCCCCACTGCGTCCAGCCGTCGCTGTTGTTCAGGACTTTCATCATGCACCATTCCTTCGCCATGGCGTGCACGTCGAAGTAATTGGTGACATTTTTGTTGAAATCCTTTTCGTTGAAGATGTAGAGAGCCTCCAGGCCCTGGGCCAGATCCTTGTACTGCTTGTCAGGATTCATCTCGGCCAAAGGCTCGTAGCAGTCCTTGTAAGTTTCCTTCTTGTAGTCGGCGTAGCTAAACATGGCCTGCTGGGCGGAAGCCGCCGTCGCCTTGTAGCAGTTGCCGTTGTAACCGAGTTTTGTGAGGTGCACGTCGTCGTAGCCTTCCACGGAATGCATCAAGCCCTGCAAAGAGCCCATGCGGCGGGCCAGGTGCGGCTCACTGTCGTAGATGGGCGTGTTGGACAGGCGGTAGATTCTCTGGGCGTAAGCCACGGCCAGGAAAGGCGAACCGTCCTCCCAGTTGTAGGTGTTGGAGACTTTGTTGTGGCCGTGATATTTTTTGCCGTAGTTGAGCCTGATGTTGTGCGCGACGCGGTACTGGCGGCTGTAGTTGCCCTTGTAGTGGATGCCGGCGTTGTAGAAGATGTTGGTGCCGATGATGAGCGTGCAGTCGGTGTTGTCGTTGTTCCAGAGACGTTTCGAAGAAAGCTTCTGGTAGTTCTCGCTGGTCATCAGGATGCGGTAGACCGGGATCTCATAATCCGTGATGTTGTCAATCTCCAAAGCGCAGGGCCTGCTGGCTCCCCAGCTCGGGAAATAGATGGTCTTGGAATCGTTCGTGATCTCGTAATAGAAGAAGACCTGGTCGTTGTCGGAGAAGCCGGTCAGCGTCGCGTACATCCTCTTGGAGCCGCTGTTGTAGGTGAGCCCTGCCTGCTGCCAGCTGCCGTAGCTGCCGATCTTGTAATACATCTTGCCGGAAGGCGTGCCTTTCACGCCGTCGAGATAGCAGTAGAAGTAGATCCTGGAGCTGCTGGTGGGCACGGCCGGGCTGTGATAGGCGTCTATTACTCTGATGTCGTCGGCGTCCCTGCCGACGGAACCGCCGTAGGCCAGGCGGTAGTTGCCTGGATCGGTGCCGTTCTTTTTGAGGTCGAGCCTTTCAAGGGATCCGCCCACGCCGTCAGCGTCGCCCGCCCATTCGCCGTCGTCGCGGTAGGCGGCCGTATCGATGACATTTCCATCCGTATCCCTTAAGGTGAAGGTGTCTGAGCCGTGGTCGGGGTTGAAGCCGAGAGCGTAGTAATATTTGGCGTTCGGGAAGGCCGCGTGGAAAGCGTTGGTGTCGGCGGCCAGATAGACGAACTCCCCGGCGGGAAGTTTGATCTTCGGCATCTGAACCTTGCCTTTCTCCTTGCTCTCAAGTGTCCAGCCGGCCAGATCGACGGTCGCTTCGCCGTAGTTTTTGAATTCCAGATATTCCTGCTTACCGAAGGCGTTGTGCAGGTCGTGGTAATTGATCTCAGAAATGGCTATGGTCTTCGGAGGAGCGCCGACGGTCAGATAACGGAAGACAGCGTTCTCGGAAGCAGCCTGGGGCGGGAGCTTGTAGTAGAAGCTCATGGTGTAGGAATTGCCGGTGGTCAGGTCTTCAGAGAAGTAAGGCCTGACGTAGCTGCCGGAGGAGTTGCCGCCGCCAGCGCCGGTAGCTACCACATGCAGACAGCCCTTGCCGTTCACACCGTCCGTATTGTCCCAGTAAGTGCCGGAGTGGTTGCCTCTGGGCACCCAGTTGTCGATGTTGCTGTTGAAATAGCTGTTGGCCATGTAGTTCTTGTTGCTGCCGTCGCGCATCTCGAAATTATCGATCAGGATCTCCCCTGCCGCGTCCATGTAGATGTACATCTTGGCGGGATCGCTGGCGTTGTCAGTAATGCTGGCCTTCTGCCATTCTGTGGTGGGCTCTACCGTAATGGTGTGCGATTCGTAGGAGAGCCTGGAGGTCATGGTGGCGGGAGGAACGATCTCCTCTTCTGTAGCCACGGGCCAGTAGTAGAAGGCGCCGTCTTTCCTGATGATCAGGCGGTAGCGCAGCGTGCCGCTGCCCTGGGCCGGGATGGTCAGCTTGTAGAGTCCGCTCTCCGCGTCGAAATCCATGAGCTGGGAATGGATGCTGGCGTTGTCCATGCCGTAGTTCAGAGTCACTTCCTGAATGTTGTTGCCCAGGACCGCGAAGGCGAAATTGATGGGCTGGTCGCTGTAGGGATCAACGGGAACGTAGGGTGCCACAGAAACGGCCGGCACCTCGCCGGTTGCGGTGTTGGGGTTTCCGGGTGAACCGTAGAGTTTCGAAACGCCCCAGCTTTCCGGCAGCGTCCCGTCGCAGGCGGGATCAAGGAGTTCCAGAGAATAGCCGGCGCCGGCCGCCAGAGACGGCCAGGGTTTCTCGCTGCCGAACTTGGCGGCGTCGATCACGGCGCCGTTGCGGTCCGTGAGAAGAATGTCGCCGCTTTCGCCGTAGAGTTTCAGCTTGCAGGAGATAAGGGGAATGTCGCCGTAGATCTCGGCGAGGACCGCTTTCTTGCTGGGCGCGACCAGGTAGGCGCCGGGCTCTATCACAAGGGATTTTCCGCTGGAAAGCTCGATGCCGTTGATGAGGCAGTCCTTGAGATCGACGGGCTCGGAGCTCCTGTTGAAGAGCTCTATGTACTGGTAGTCGTCGTCGTAAGCCGCCAAGCCGCTGTCGAACATGACCTCGTTGATGATCACACTGTTCTGCGGGATCAGCTTGTCCATGACGTAGCAGGCGCACTTGATCTTGTCGTTGCCCTCGGGAGAGGTGACGTTGATGTTGTAGGTCAGGAGCGTGTCCGCTTCCCCGGCGGTGATGGTCGCCACGCGCCAGCCGTCCTTCAATGTCGTCGTAAGCGTCTCGCTGCCGACCGTCACGGTGGCGGAAGTGATCTCGCCGGCCACCGCTCTTACGCCCACCAGGAACTGCTGATGCGCCAGAGGAGATATGGGATCCCTTCTGGTCTCGAGCAGCGGGCCTTCCACAAAAGCCGTGTTCTCCTTGAAGGGCGAGCCGCCCTTCTTGCCGGAGGCGTCCCAGGACCTGGGATCAGCGGGAGGATAAATGGGATTCTTCAGTTCCAATGTCGGGCCGTCGCCGTCCGGTTCGCTCGGCCACATCCCTCCGTCGAGATAGGAGAAAAGGGAAATGACGGCGGAGCTGGCGCTCCTTAATCTAACGGTCTCGCCGCTGTTTTTCAATTTTCCTTCCCACGGGCCGAACGGCTCGGGCAAAGAGGGGTAGGTCCGCTTGAAAGCCGCGGGGTCCCTCGCGACGACGACGTAGCCTTTGCCCGCGATCTTTGCGCCTTCCGGGAAAACGAAATCCACGCCCTTGTCGAATTCCCAGCCGGCCAGGGATACGGTCTCGTCGCCCGTGTTGTAGAGCTCGATGAATTCCTCGAGGTCGCTGGAGCCGGGAGGATTGTAGTTTACTTCGTTGACTACTATGTCGGCGCGCGCCGAAAAAGTCAGAAGCAGGAAGCTAAGGAAAAGAAAAGCGTTTTTCATTCTTTATCTCCTAAGGGTCCCAGACCCATGTGCTCTTCGAAATAGGCCGCGATCCTCTCCATGCAGTCGGGCAGACTTTCATAACGGAGATCGAGGCCGTGATTGTCCTTAGGGTATATCATGAGGTCGAAATATTTCTGTTTTTCAATAAGCTGCTGGATCATCCAGGCGGCGTCCTGGAAAAGCACGTTGTCGTCCTGCATGCCGTGGATGAGGAGAAGGTTCCCCTCTAATCCGGCGGCGTGGAAAACGGGAGAGGTGGCTTTGTAAATTTCCGGATCGTCCTTGGGCCTTCCCAAGCGCGGGGCCGTATAGGAATCCCAATAGTTCCGCCAGTCCGTCACAGGCTTCCAGGAGACGCCGGTATTAAAGACGCCCGGGAAGTCGCACATGACCATGAGCGTCAGGAAGCCGCCGTAGCTGCCGCCCCAGACGCCTATCCTCTTTTCATCGACGAAGGGCTGCGCCTTCAAATATTCGGCGCAGGAGACCAGCTCCTTGGAATCGACGATGCCCAAGGACTTGTAGTAGCCCTGCGCGAACTTGTGGCCGTAGCCGTGGCTAGCTCTGAGGTCGATGCCGACCAGGATGTAGCCCATCTCATTGGCCATGTAGTTGTCTAAAAGATTGTAGCGGCCGAAGCCCATCTTCCCCTGCCCGGCGTACACGCAGCGCAGCACGGCGGGATATTTTTTCTTGGGATCGAAATTCTTTGGAAGCGTCAGCGTACCGCAGATCTCGAGACCGTCCTCTTTGTTCTTGAAGGAAAATTCCTTTATGATGGCGCGCGGCCACTTTTTCAGAAGCGGAGAGGCGGTGTCCAGTATCTGCGTGAACTTGCCCTTCGCTCCTGTAACCAAAAGCACGGGCGGTTCCATTAAGGAACTGGCGAGGACCGCCAGCTGCTTTCCGTCGCGGCTCACGGCGAAGCTTTCCCAGCAGCGGTCGGAACACTTCACGCGCTTTTCGGGATCAAGGGCGTCCTTCTTCGCATAGAGGAAGGCCTTCCTCGGATCGGGCTTCAAAGCGGTGAAATAGATCCTGCCATTTTCGCAGGCAGCGAAACTCGCGATGTCGCAGCCGCCGGCAGTGATCCGTTTCGGAGTCTTGCTTTGCGCTTTCAGAGCGTAGAGCTGCAGCCAGCCGTCGCGGTAACTCAGAAAGTATATTGTCCCCGCCTTGTCGTAAGCGATGGGCGACCATTCGATCCAGGGCTCAAGGTAGTCGCTGAAGCGTTCCTTGACGCTCCAGCCTTTCTTTATGGAAGCTTCGCAAAGATGGTAGGTACGGTAGTCGTCCTCGACGTAGGCGAAGGCGAAGGATGTTCCGTCCGGCGACCAGGCCGCGGCGTGCGGCCGCACCGTCGTCCCTTTCTTGCATTCCTCAGATTTAAAATTCGGAAGCTCGGGATACTCTAAGAGCGCGCTGTCCTTCGTTAGGTCAAGGAAACCGTAGCGGAAGAGCGCCAGGGGCTTCCCGACGTTGTTCCTTCTCAGGTTGTTGATCCTCACTTCCTTTTCGGGAGTGTAGTCCGGCATCCTGATGTCTTCGTAGGTCGAGGAATCCTCGACGAGCACCGCGGCGTATTTCCCGTCCGGCGAGATCCTGTACCCGCAGACGGAGGTGTGCGGCTTGCTAAGGAAGGTCAGCTGCCTCACCGTGCCGTGGTCGAGGTCGTAGGAATAAAGATTCCCGCCCTTCACGAAGAAAGCTTCGGGCGCTTTTTCCGGAACGCAGAGATTGTACTGTCCCCCGCTGGTCAGCGTCAGGCGCTCGACGTTCCCCGAGAGGTCGCAGATGAAAAGATTGCCGCGGCAAATGAAGACGATGTCATAGGTGTCGTTGACGAAGGAAAATTCGCTGACGCCGGTGTACATCTCCTCGGCGTAGGCGACGTCCCTGGGATCGCGGACGTCGTCCTCGCAGGGGAAATTTTTGATCTTGGCGGCGTCCGTCAGTTTCCTTACGCTGCCGTCCTCTAATTTGACGAAGAGGTCCCTGACCGCTCCGCCTTTTTCGTTCCAAAGGAAGGCCAGGATCTTCCCGTCGGCGGAAAAGGTCATGCCGCCTACGGTCTGCCCGTAGGTCAATGGCCTGGTGTATAGTTCCCTAAGGGTCGGTCCCTTTGGGGCGTGTCTCAAAAAAGTTTTCATGCGCGTTCCTTAAGCGGATTTTTATCCATTCTTAACTATATATTATAACAAAAATGAGAATCCGCATAAAAACTGACATTCGGCTTTCTCGTTGCTTTTTTTGGGAAATTTTAATAAACTTTCTCGAATTTCGGGGAGTTTTTCCCTAAATCGTGTAAGGAGGACATAAAAACATATGCTGCAAGGTCGTCAGGACATCAAAAAAGTTTTGATCATCGGTTCCGGCCCCATCATTATCGGCCAAGCCTGCGAATTTGACTATTCCGGCACGCAAGCCTGCAAAGCCCTAAGATCTCTCGGTTATGAGATCGTATTGGTAAACTCGAATCCCGCCACCATCATGACCGACCCCAACATGGCGGATCATACCTACATCGAGCCCCTAAACGTCGAGAGCTTGGAAAAGATCATCGCCAAGGAAAGGCCCGACGCCCTACTCCCCAACCTGGGCGGCCAGATGGCGCTGAACCTTTCCGCCGACCTGGCCGAGAAAGGCATACTGGCGAAATACGGCGTGCAGATCATAGGCGTTAAGCTGGACGCCATCAAGAAGGGCGAAGACAGACAGACCTTCAAGGACACGATGGAATCTATCGGCGTGGAATGCGCCCGCAGCGCCATCGCCAGAAGCTACGAGGAAGCCGAGAAGGTCCTTGAGACCATCAAGCTCCCGGTCGTCATCCGCCCGGCCTACACGATGGGCGGCACCGGCGGCGGCCTCGTCTACAACATGGAAGAGTTCAAGACGATCGCCAACCGCGGCCTGAACGAAAGCTTGGTCCATGAGATCCTGATCGAGGAATGCCTGGCCGGCTGGGAAGAACTGGAGCTTGAGATCATCCGCGACTCCAAGGGCCAGAAGATCACGGTCTGCTTCATCGAGAACGTCGACCCCATGGGCGTGCACACCGGCGACTCCTACTGCACCGCGCCGATGATGACCGTTCCCGAATCCTTGCAGAAGAGATTGCAGAAATATTCCTACGACATCGTGGACGCCATCGAAGTGATCGGCGGCACGAACGTCCAGTTCGCCCACGATCCTGTGACGGACCGCGTGGTCGTCATCGAGATCAACCCGAGAACTTCCCGCTCCTCCGCCCTCGCTTCCAAAGCGACTGGCTTCCCCATCGCCTTCATCTCCGCCTACCTCGCGGCCGGCATAACGCTTGACCAGCTCCCCTACTGGAAAGAGGGCACGCTCGACAAGTACGTCCCCTCCGGCGACTATGTGGTCGTGAAGTTTGCGCGCTGGGCCTTCGAGAAATTCCACGGCTCATACGACAAGCTGGGAACGCAGATGCGCGCCGTCGGCGAAGTGATGAGTATCGGCAAGAATTACAAGGAAGCTTTCCAGAAAGCCATCCGCTCGCTTGAGAACAAATGCTACGGCTTGGGCTTCTTCAAAGGCTACGATACTTGGACGAAGGAAGCGCTCGTGGAAGCCGTCAGGACGCCCTGCTCCACCAGACAGTTCATGCTCTATGAAGCGATCAGGAAAGGCGCGACCACGGACGAACTGTTCGAAGCGACCAAGATCAACCGCTGGTTCCTTAACCAGATGAAAGAGCTGGTCGAGCTGGAAGAAAAGATACTCAAATACAAGGGAGAGATCCCGCCCAAAGACCTGCTCGTCCAGGCCAAGAAGGACGGCTTCTCCGACCGCTACCTCGCCAAGATCCTCGATCTCAAGGAAGACGAGGTCAGGGAAGCGAGGGAGGCCGACGGCATGGAGGAGAGCTGGTTCGCCGTGCCCGTCTCCGGCGTGAAGGACGCCTGCTACTACTATTCCACTTATAATCAGAAGAACGAGACGAAAGTTTCGCCCAAGGACAAGATCATGGTCTTGGGCGGCGGACCGAACCGCATCGGCCAGGGCATCGAGTTCGACTACTGCTGCGTGCACGCCGCTTTCGCTATCCGCGACGCCGGTCTGGAATCCGTCATGGTCAACTGTAACCCCGAGACCGTCTCGACAGACTACGACACTTCCAACAAACTTTACTTCGAACCGCTGACTCTGGAAGACGTTCTGGCCATCTACCGCAAGGAAAAACCGCTGGGCGTCAGCGTGCAGTTCGGCGGACAGACTCCCCTCACCATCGCGCCCGACCTGGAAGCCAACGGCGTCAAAGTCCTCGGCACCTCGCCGAAGACGATCGCGCTGGCGGAAGACCGCGAACTCTTCCACGAAGTCGTGCAGAAGCTCGGCATTCCGCAGCCGGAAGCCGGCATGGCGCACAGCGTCGAGGACGCCCTCGCCGCCGCCAAGAGGATAGGATATCCCTTGATGGTCCGTCCCTCCTTCGTTTTGGGCGGACGCGGCATGGAAGTCGTGCACAACGACGAGATGCTCGTCGAGTATATGAACAACGCCCTGCAGGCCGCCGGCGAGAACGTCATCCTTATCGACAAGTTCCTTGAGAACGCGACCGAGACAGAAGCCGACGCCATCTGCGACGGCAAGGAAGCCTTCGTGCCCGCCATCATGGAGCACATCGAGCAGGCCGGCATCCACTCCGGCGACTCCGCCTGCTTCATCCCTCCCGTCACCATCCCGCAGAAGCACATTGACACCATCGAGCGCTACACCAAGGAGCTCGCATTAGAGATGCACGTGGTCGGATTAATGAACGTCCAGTACGCCATCTGCAACGACGTCGTCTATATCCTGGAAGCGAACCCCAGAGCCTCCAGAACCGTTCCTCTTGTCAGTAAGGTCTGCTCCATCCCGATGGCAAGGATCGCCACGCAGGTCATGCTTGGCAAGACTTTGAAGGAACTCGGCATCACGAAGAAGGCCATCCCGCACTTCGGCGTCAAGGAAGCCGTCTTCCCCTTCAACATGTTCCCGGAAGTCGACCCCGTCCTGGGACCGGAGATGAGAAGCACCGGCGAAGTGTTGGGTATCTCCACATCGCCTGGACTCGCCTACTTCAAGTCGCAGGTCGCCGCCAACCAGAAGCTCCCGACGGAGGGCACCGTTCTCATGACGGTCGCCGACCACGACGAGATGCTGCTTGAGACGGCCAGCCTCTTCAAGGATCTCAACTTCAAGATCCTCGCGACCAAGGGCACCTGCGCCTACCTTAAGGAGAACGGCATCGAGGCCGAACCTGTTTTGAAGCGCCTGGAAGGAAGACCGAACCTGGTCGACGCCATCACCAACGGCGAAGTGAACCTCATCATCAACACGCCGATCGGCTGCCGCTCCAAGGACGACGACTCCTACATCAGGAAGACCGCCATCAAGTACAAGGTCCCCTACATCACGACCATGGCGGCGGCGCACAACGCGGCCTTGGGCATCAAGGCCTTCCTGCACGGTTCAGCTCCTCTGAAGAGCATCCAGGAATACCACGCCGATATCAAGTAAGCGAAATGGCGAAAACAAAAAAGCCCCCGGTCATGATCGGGGGCTTTTTTTATTCCGGCAACTTGTCCGTCACTTTTATTCCCAATATTCTTTCCGCGTTCCGATAGAAGATGTCTTCCCGGCCGCGTTCGTCGGGACAGATCTTCTTTACGAACTCGATGTGCTCTCTTTGCACTCCCCAGGGGCAGTCGGTCGCGAAGAGAATTTTTTCAGCGCCGTGCTTGTTCACTATTTCCGCTCCGAGATCTATGGGACAGAATCTCGCCGAGCAGCTCGTGTCGATAAAAACATTTTCGCCGCACATGTCCGACATCAGAAAATCTTCGTAGCAGATCCAGCCGCCCATGTGCGCCATCACTATGATGAGTTTCGGAAAATTGTCGAAGATCTTCCGGAAGCGCAAGGGCGTGCAGATGTCGAGCTCAGGGAACGCGACATCGAAGCCGGTGTGGAAGAGAATGGGAAGACCGGTATCCTGCCAGGCGTCGTAAAGACGGAACCATCTTTGATCGTCGACCGCGGCGTTCTGATAGAAGGGATGGATCTTCAATCCCTTCAGACCAGCGTCGACTATCATCTGCACTTTGCCTTCGGGATCTGGATCGTCGGGATGAACGGAAGCGAAAGGAAAAACGTGTTCGCTTTTAATTTGCTTCGACCATTCCAGTATCGGTTCGAACTGCGTTGCCTTTGTCGCGATATTCGCGATGACGCTCGCGTTGACGCCGTCGTCGCGCATCGCGCGAAGAAGATCGCGAAGCGTTCCGTCGGTGTGGGGACGCACGTCACCGCTTACTGCGGCTATTGAGCTCACCGCTCTTTCAGCAAGCGAATCGACGAACGCGTGGGTATGGAAATCGAAATATTTCACGGCACTATTCTAACAAAAATATCAAGCGAAAAATTTTTCACGCGGCAAGGAAGACCGTCTCCGCGAACTACTAATTGCTTTTTTAAAAAGCATGTGATAAAATTTATATAGATTAAGTGAAATATCCGCAGAAGAAATTTTTGACGCGTTGTTGAAGTGATGAAAGTGGTAGTAAATACAAGGGTTTTCGCTTGGTTGAAAGAAATGAAAATGAAAACAACAGATCAAATCGGATCTGTCAGAACATAGAACACTCATTAAAAAATAGTTGTCGAACGACGACTTTTTATTCAACCAAACATAAGGAGAAAAACTATGCCTACCACCAAGAAACCCGCTGCGAAACCGGCTGCCAAGAAAGCCCCGGCCAAGAAAGCTGCCCCGGCCAAGAAGCCCGCTGCTAAGAAGCCCGCTGTGAAGAAAGCCGCTCCGGCCAAGAAAGCCCCGGCCAAGAAGGCTCCCGCCAAGAAAGCCGCTCCGGCCAAGAAGCCCGCTGCTAAGAAGCCCGCTGCCAAGAAGGCCCCGGCCAAGAAGCCCGCTGCCAAGAAGCCGGCCGCCAAGAAGTAATAATTAACTTCTTGCAATAAAAAAAGCGCCCCCTCGCAAGAGAGGGCGCTTTTTTTATTTCGCTTTTTTTAATCAGCGAGCTCAGCGAAGAGCAAACCGAGAGCGATGCCGAAGAGCGGGATCTCGCTTAGCTTTATGTGCTCGCCGGTCTGGTGCGCGGAGCCGTCGTCGTCCTGGCTGTAGCCAAGGGAAGGAATGCCGGCCGCGAGAAGCTGCTTGCAGACTGTCGTGCCGTTCATGCCGAAGAGCACCGCGTCCTTGCCTGTAAGATCCTTGGTGGCTTTCATGGCGGCTTTGCAAAGCTTGCCCTCGGGATCGATCTCGAAAGCGACCATGTGGTCCGGCATCTCTACCGTAAAGGATGTGCCGGGATATTGTTCGCAAGCCGCTTTGGCAAGACTGTCGGTCCAGGCTTTGATCTCATCTAAATTTCTCTGCGGAGTGTAGCGGATGTCCATCCTCACTTTGCATTCCTTGGGAATGATGTTGTAGGCGCTGCCGGCTTCAAGTCCGGAGACGGTGAAGGTCGTGGGGCTGAAGTTGGGCTGGTCTTTTTCCTTGAGGAAGCCGATCTTTTCAGTGTAGCTTTCCTTGACGGAGTTGAGGAATGCGACGGCGGGCCAGATGGAGTTGATGCCGTGGTCGGGATAGGCAGCGTGTCCGGCTTTGCCGCGGAAGGTGTACTGGAAACGCAGCAGTCCTTTCTCGCCGTAGGAGAGTTTATAGATGCCGGAGCCGGTGTCGGGAACGACGGCGTAGTCGGCTTTGATCTTGCCCGTCTCGGTAAGCCAGACCAAACCGTCGGTGGAGCCGACTTCCTCGTCGGCGACGGAAGCGAAAAGGAATGTGCCTTTGAATTCGCCTTCGTGCTGCTTCAGAAATTTGGCGAGCAGGAAGGCGGAGACCATCGGGCCCTTGTCGTCGCCCACGCCTCTGCCGTAGGCGGTGCCGTTTTCGATCTTCACGGTGAAGGGATCGTGATCCCAGTCGGGATTGACGGGCACGACGTCAGCGTGACAGGGAACAAAAAGAACAGGATGTCCCTCCCCCACTTTCGCGATGAGATTGGTGCGCTTGGGAGTCTTCTCGAACGTTTCGTAAGGGATCTTCAGTTCGTCGAAATATTTTTTCAATACGTCGGCGACGAGGTATTCGTTGCCGGGAGGATTGACGGTGTTCTTCGAGACGAGCTCTTTCAGAAGAGCGACGCCTTCCTCTTCATGCTCCTTGAAGAATTTTGTGAGTTCTTCCTTCCAGTTCATTTCTCTTCTTCCTCCCCGATGTTCTCGGTCAGCTTGGCGGCCTGGGCGCGTATGGCCTGCTGCTTCAATGATTCGAAACTGCCGGGATTCTCTTTCACGACGTCGTAATTGTTTTCGGTAAGGTCGATGCTGCGGCCGGAGTCGGTCGTCACCATCACGTCAAGCTGGCTGGGAGCCTGCATGATGACTTTGAATTGCCTGGGGCCGTATTCGAAGGGCTCGTCGGATTCGTAGAACTGAGCCCGCTGCTGAGTGCGGGGATCCAGACCCTGGGCTTTCAGGGCTTCTTCCTTGGCTTTCTGCTGGATCTTCATCTGGTATTCTTCCTCAATGGCTTTGCGGCGCTCTTTCAAGGCTTCGGGAACGGCGCCGTTCTCCTGCTGAGTCATCTTCTTGTCTTCCCAGTAGCGCCAGACGCCGTAGGGAGTGTTGTTGAAGAGCAAGCCCTGCGAGGTGATGTTTTCGTCCTCGTCGTAGGTCGTGATGATCTGGGAGCCGGTCAGTTTGCCGTGCACCACTTCGTATTCCATCTTGGTCTTGATGTCGTCGTGATCCTCGTCGTAGTAGGTCTCCTCTCTCTGTCCGAGCAGAACGCCAGCCTTGTAAGTGGCGATAGTGGTCTTGTCCTTTTCGTCGAGACGCCATTCGCCGTCCTTTTCATCCGCCACAAAGCGTCCGTACCAGAGTTTGTTCCCGCGATCGTCGTAGTAGGCTCTCTTGCCTACGCGCTTGCCTTCCTTGAAATCGCCTTCCGTCTCAATAACGCCGTTGGTGTGCCAGTAAGTCCAGGTGCCCTTGGCAAGGCCGTCGCTGAATTTGCCTTCAGCCTTCTTGGTGCCGACGGAATGGAAGAAGTACCAGCGGCCGTCCTGTCTGCCCTCGTCATAAGGACCGTAGGATTCAACTTTGCCGTTGCTGAAGAAGTTGGTCCAGACTTTCGTACGGTAGCCTTCCTTGTAGTAGCCGGCGCTCTTTAAAAAGCCGTTGGGATAGAAGTACTGCCAGTAGCCGTGGGGTATCTGTCCGGCTTCGCCCTTTACGACGGTGTAGCCGGCGTACTGCAGGTTGCCGTTCGGATAGTAGTCGGTCTTCAGGACCGCCTCTTCGGCGGCGAAGAGCGTCACTGTGAACGCTAAGGATAAAATAAGCGCGAAGACTTTTTTCATATTCGATCCTTTAGTTTATATTTGTTATGAAAGCGTGGCTGTCGCTCTCAAATACGCTTCTATGAACATGTCGATCTCGCCGTCCAAGACGGCGCCGGTGTTGCTGGTCTCGACGTCGGTCCGCAAGTCCTTCACCATGTTGTAGGGGTGCAGGACGTAGGAGCGGATCTGGCTGCCCCATTCGATCTTCTGCTTGTTGGCGTAGGCCGTGTTCTGCTTGCTCAGCCTCTCGTTCATCTCGAGCTGGTAGAGTTTCGCTTTCAGCATCTTCATGGCTTCGGCCTTGTTCTTGAACTGCGAGCGCTCGTTCTGGCAGCTGACCACGACGCCGGTGGGAATGTGCGTGATCCTGATGGCGGACTCGGTCTTGTTGACGTGCTGGCCGCCGGCGCCCGAACTGCGGTAGGTGTCGATGCGCAGATCTTTCTCCTCGATCGTTATGTCGATGTCGTCGTCGATCTCAGGAGTGACGTCCACCGAGGCGAAGGAGGTCTGCCTTCTCTGGTTGGCGTCGAAGGGGGAAATGCGGACGAGGCGGTGGACGCCTATCTCGGACTTAAGATATCCGTAGGCGTATTCGCCGGCGATGTGCAGCGTGACGGACTTGAAACCGGCTTCCTCGCCGTCAAGCGCGTCCTGCAGCTTGCACTTCATGCCGTGGCGCTCGACCCAGCGCTCGTACATTCTTTTCAGCATGGCGCACCAGTCGCATGCTTCCGTGCCGCCGGCGCCGGAGTGGATCGTGAGATAGGCGTTGTTGTGGTCGGTCTCACCGTTCAGGGTCTGGTGGAATTCGAACTCGTCGTAGCCGGACTGCAGCTTCGCGATCTCGGCCTTGAGGTCGTCGGACAGCGATTCGTCTTTTTCGGCGTCGGCCAGCTGCAAAAACTCTTCCGTCTCGACCATCAGCTTCTCGAGGGAGCGCGCTTCGGTAACGAGCCTCTTCAGCTGATCCTGCTCCTGAAGCAGCGTTCTGGCCTTCTCCGGATCGCTCCAGAGATCCTGGGCCGTCGTCAATTCTGAAAGTTCAGCAAGGCGGGCTTCCTTGCTGTCCAGGTCGAGTCCCGCGAAAAGATGCGTAAGGCGGTCGCGGATCTCCGCCAGTTGGTTTTTCTCTATGTCGTACATACTTTGATTATACCATATTGGCCGATCCCTTAATAAGGCGAAAAAGCGACAAACGCAACGCGAAATATATAGAGTTTTGCCAAAAGCTTGCCAAAGCGCGGCAGGTTTTGTCACAATGAGCCATGATAACGCCTTTTTTGTTCATACTGACGGGGACGCTTTCCGGAACGCTGATGTCTGAGATCGCCTCCCCTTTTCCTTTGTGGATGCTCCTGGCGCTGGCTTTGCTCTTCTTCCTCGCGAGCTATCTTGTGCTGAGGCGGAAAAGCCGGTTCTTGCAATGTCTGGTCGTCTACTTTGGAGGGCTGGTCGGAGGACTGGTCAACTACGCCGCGGTGAACAGATCCCCGAACAGCAACGCCGAGGAAAAGATCCTGCGCTGCGAACTGCTGCAGGACGCTTCCTGGCAGGGAGGATTAGACGGACGAAAATATTACGCGAGGCTGGAAGTGAAAAGCGAAGGCGAGAAACTTTTGCTTTCTATTTACGCTGACAAGCCGGTCGTTATGGAAGCCGGGACAAAGATCGAAGCGAAAGTGAAGCTGAGGCCAATAAAAGGCAAGGACGCCCCGGGCTGCTTCGACAAGCGCGCCTACTACTCCCGGCGCAACATCTATCGCGAAGGCACGGTCAAAGGGCATGAGATAACGCTTGACAGAAGCGCGTGCGCAAAGCCCAAACTCATGAGGAAGCTGCATGAGAAAGCTAATTTTGCGCTGCAAAGCGAAAAGTATCCCAACGCCGCCCTGCTTTTAAGGCTGATGCTTTTGGGCAGCGATGAATCTCTGCCCGATCCCATCGAAAAAGGCTTACGTAAGAGCGGCGTCGCGCACATCCTCGCGGTCTCAGGCTTGCACATCGGCCTCATCAGCGGAGTCTGGATCATGCTTCTGAGGGCTCTCGGAATTTCAAGACTCGCTTTGGAAGTGCCGCTTCTGCCTTTCCTCTGGGGATACGTGCTTTTTCTGGGAGACCGGCCTTCCGTTCTGAGAGCCGTCATCCTTATGACGCTCATAGTCCTTGGAAGAGTCTTCAACAAGGCGACCCTCTCCTTGCATTTCCTTATGGTAGCGGCTTGGCTCTACGGCGTGATCTCGCCGAAGCAGATCTTCTCATATTCCTCGCTGCTCTCCTTTTCGGCGACCGCGGCTCTGCTCGTTATCCTCCCGAACATCGCTTCACGGTTCAGCGCGAAAGACGAGAACCGAAACTTTTTGGAAAAGACCGCGCGTTTCATAAGGGAGTATTTTTTGCAGAGCCTGAAGATCACTTTCTGCGTCACGCTCTTCACTCTTCCTGTCATCCTGGCGATGCTGCATATGGTGACGCCTTTCGGTTTTCTTATGAACGTGTGTATAATCCCCTTGTGCGCAGTGATGCTCAGCGCCGGATTGTGGCGGCTGGCGGCCTTCTACGTTCTGCCAGCATCAGTTTCCTCCCTCTTCTACGATCAGGCTCTGTGTCTTTGGGAAAAACTCATGCCGCTCATAGCATTGTTCGGCGACACGCCCTGGCTCACAGTGAACGTTCCTCCCTTTTCCCTTTTCACCGTGCTCGTCTATTATCTTGCCATCGCGTTCTTCGCGCTGCATTGCAAGACAGGTGATAAGCTTCACCGCGATATTTTTCTCTGCCTGCTTTTGCTCTTGTGCTTCCGGTTCTTCAAGCCGCCCGTATACGACGACGCGCTCAGAGTGACCGCGCTCGACGTCGGCCAGGGCGACTGCTTCGTGATGCGTTCCGACCTCGGCCCGCTATGGGTCATGGACTGTGGGCGTTCCATGGGGAACTCCTCCAAGGGCGAAACGGTCGCCGTCCCCTACCTCCGCAACCTGGGCGTGCAGAAGATCGACTGCCTTTACATCTCGCATTATGACGACGACCACATGGGCGGCGCCAAGGACATCATCAGCGCGATCCGGACGAAAACGATCATAGCCCCGCCCTTTATGCCGTTCGAGACCAACGGCTGGGAGCTTGCGCGTCAGGCGGAAAAGCTGGGCGTAAAGTGGGTTACCCTAACGAAAGGCCAAAAATTCGGCGGTTCTCTGGCGCTCTGGCCCCCATTCGACCCCCTTCCCCCCACAAGCAATTCCCGCTCCCTGGTCCTTTTAACGCCTTTTAAGGGGTATTCCCTTATGTGGACCGGGGATCTGCCCAAAACCTACGAATTCGACCTCCTGAGGAGCTGTGAGGGCGGTCTCACGCCCGTGGCCGTCTACAAGATCCCCCATCACGGCTCAAGTTCGGCCGGGAACGAGTATTTTTTAGCCAAAATTCGGCCCAAAATATCCCTCCTCTCCGTCGGTCCGAACCCCTATGGTCATCCGCACAAACGGCTTATGGAGAAATATGAGCGCCTTGGCTACGACGTCTACAGGACGGACGAACTCGGCACTTTCACCCTAATTTTGAGGGACTCCGGCCGCGCCCCCTAAAATTGACAGCAAGGGAGCAAAAAGGTATCATATATCGTGTGTGTTCTTTCCCTCTTAAACCTTAAAAAACGCGAGTAATTTATGAGTACTTCTCATGTCTTTGGAAGAGATTATCGTCACATCCCTCAGGCCCCCATCGGAATAATAGCCACCCCCGGAGGCCGGGAGCTCGCGGAATCCATCGACAAGGAACTCATAAAGGAGCGTCTCGCGCTTCTGGAAGAATATCCCCCCTATGAAAGCTTTCCCGGCTTTTTGAGGGACACTTTCATCATCCCCTCGGACAACCCGCGCTTCCAGAACGGCGAGGGCAAAGCTGTCATAGACCTTTCCGTCAGGGGCCTCGACCTCTTCTTCATCACCGACATCGGCAACTGGGGCATAAAGTACAACCGCAACGGCGAGACCGTCTCGATGGCTCCGGACGAACACTTCCAGGACCTGAAACGCCTGGTGGCCGCGGCCCGCGGCATGGGACACCGCTGCAACGTCATCATGCCGATGCTCTATGAAAGCCGCCAGCACCGCATCTCCGGAAGAGAATCCTTAGACTGCGCCATCGCTTTGCAGGAGCTCGTCAATCTCGGCGTCAACAACATCATGACGATCGACGCGCACAACGCGCACGTCCACAACGCCATCCCCTACCACGGCTTCGAGAACCTGCACGCCGCCTACCAGATCATCAAGAAGATCATCAATACCGTCCCCGATTTCCAGATCGGCCCGGACAACCTTATCGTCGTTTCCCCGGACCTCGGCGGTATGTCGCGCTGCCGCTACTTCGCGGAGCAGCTGCACACGCACCTGACCGGTTTCTACAAACTGAGAGACCTTTCGAGAGTCGTGGACGGCAAGGCCCCGGTGCTTGAACACAAATTCTTAGGCGGCAGCATCGCCGGAAGAGACGCCATCGTCGTCGACGACATGATCGCCTCGGGCGGCTCCGTCATCGAGGTCGCCTACAAGCTGAAGGAAGCGGGCGTCAGGAACATTTACGTCGCCTGCACTTTCATGCTCTTCACGAGCGGCGTCGAGAAATTCCAGAAGGCTTACGAAGACGGCGTCATCACAAGGATCTTCGGAACGAACGCGACCTACACCAGGCCGGAGCTCCTGGCGGCCCCCTGGTACACGCAGGTCTCGATCTCCAGACTCGTCTCGCTTTACATCGACCTCTTCAACCGCAACGAGTCGATAGCGAAGCTGCTTGACAACAGCGCCAAGATCAGCAAGCTTCTTGAGACCCATAATCTGCATGCCTAAAAAAAGCGTCCTTCTCCTTCTTCTCGCTTCATGCCTGCTTGTTTCCTGCCGGCAGGAAAACGTTCCCCCCGCCGACCTCATCACGCCCGACCAGGATTCAGCCGAACTGGTAGATCCCATGGATCCGGAAGCTTTCGCGGAAACGAACCCCGCTGACGGACTAACTCCGGAAGATCCGCTTCCGGAAGTGAAAGGCCCGGGCAGCTCCCTCAATTCCCCCGCCGTCATAACCGGCGTCTTCACGAGGCTTGGCAAAATGGAAGCCGAGAGCGATTTCATTTCCGAGAAGCTCGGCAAGGAAGGCGAAGACTGGAATATAAAAAGCACCTCTGTAAGATCGATGGGAAGCAAGACCTGCGAAGAGGTCATTGTCGAAACGAAGGGGAACACTCAGAGCGCTTTCTATTTCGACATCACGGAATACGAGGATTCCTGGCAGTAGCGAAATGAAAAGCTTCCATCCCTTCCCCTACGACGATTTCCAGAAGAAGGCCATAGAAGCCATCGACGGCGATTCCTCTATCTTCGTTTCCGCGCCCACGGGTTCCGGCAAGACAGTCATCGCCGAGCACGTCATAGCGGACGCCATCACGCTGCACAAAAGAGTCGTCTACACCGCGCCCATAAAAGCCCTCTCAAACCAGAAGTACCGCGAGTTCGTGAAAGCCTACGGCGACTCTGCCGTCGGCATCCTGACGGGCGACGTGAACATCAACCGCGACGCCCAGATCGTAGTCATGACGACGGAGATCTACCGCAACACGCTCCTGGACGAAGCGAACACGCTCAGCGACATCGCCTGGGTGATCTTCGACGAAGTGCACTACCTCGACGACGCCGAGCGCGGCACCGTCTGGGAGGAAGCCATAATCTTCTCGCCAAAGGAGACCAGGATCCTCGCTCTCTCCGCGACCGTCCCGAACGCCGCCGAGCTCTGCGACTGGATGGAGCAGATATTGGGAAGACCGATGGTGCTTGTCGAGGAAACCAAAAGGCCCGTGCCTTTGACCTTCGCTTTCCAGGCCGCCAACAAATTCTACACCGACTTCAAGACTTTCAAGGAAGACGCCTACAAGGAGCTGAAGAAGCCCAGAAGAACGAGATTCGGCAGGCGCCCGAAAGGCCCCATTACTCCCAACTCTCTCCCCAGGCTCATCGAGCGCATAAAAGACGAGGACGGCTTCCCCTGCCTCTACTTCGCCTTCGGAAGAAAACTGACGGAGGAACTGGCCTACAATTCGCTCCCCTGCCTCTCGCTTCCCAAAGAGGAAAAGCAGGAAATAGAAAAACGCTTCGACGAGCTCTGCGAAAAGTACGCCGTAAAGAACGAGCCGACCATCAAGAAGCTCCTCCCGCTTATCAGGAACGGCTTAGCCTACCACCACGCCGGCATGCTTCCGACGACCAAGGAAATAGTGGAGCAGCTCTTCAACGAGAAGCGCCTTAAGATGATCTTCGCGACCGAGACCTTCGCCCTCGGACTGAACATGCCCGTCAGGACCGTCATCTTCGACACCCTGAGGAAATACTATCCCGGCGGCTTCGACGTCATGAAGACCAGGGACTTCTTCCAGATGGCCGGCCGCGCCGGCAGAAGAGGCATGGACGACTTCGGCAGAGTCTACATAAGGATCAACCCGAGGCAGATCAGAGCTGAACAAGTTAAGAACTGCGTCTACGGCGAGGCCCAGCCCGTCCTCTCCCAGTTTAACGCCTCCTACGCCACGCTCCTCAATCTCTACGACAAGCACGGCGAGGACGTCATCAGCATCTATCCCAGCACGCTGAATTATTTCCAGGCTTCCAAACGCCAGCGGAGGATAGAACGCCAGAAATTCTTAGACCGTCTGCAAGTCCTTAAGAAAACAGGCTGCATCAGGAACGGCGCCCTTGCGGGCAAGGGCCGCTTCGCCTGCTGGTTCTTCGGCTACGAGCTCATCATGGCGGAACTCTTCATGCAGGGCTTCCTGGACCGCTGGGATCCCCTGGAACTGGGCTTAGCCCTCTCGACTCTGGTCTACGAAGCGAAGCCAGGCCTGCCTCCCATCCGCCATCTCCCCAACCGCCTGCACAGAATATTAAGGGACGTCGAGAAAGCCTACTATCAGGTCGAATTGGTGGAAGGCTCTTATCGCATCGAGAATCCCGTCAGATGTCCGGAACCGAACCTCATGAAAGCGACCGAACTCTGGCTGAAAGGCGCCTCCTTCCAGGAAGCCGTCCAGGCTTCCAAGATAGACGAAGGCGAACTCATCCGCTACTTCAGGATGGTGATCCAACTTGCCAGGCAGCTGACGCAGGCCCCCGACGTTTCGGAAAAGATCGTGAAGACCGCCGCCGACCTCCGCAAGCTTATGGACCGCGACGTCGTCGACGCCGAACGCCAGCTGCGCTCCTGAATTACTTCAGGTATATGCCGGCCCAGTGGTCGCCCTGGACCAAAGCACGGTCGAATTCCAGAATGATCTTTCCGCTGCCAAGAGGCTTTTTGCTCCTAAGCGTATAGCGATGCTCGTCGCTGTGCACAAAGTCCTTAACGTATTCCAGCGGCTTGAAGACCAGCCGCGGTTTCCCTTCCCTTTTGAAATAGACTTTCATCGGCACACCGTTCGCGGGACCTTTTATAATGACCGTAATTTCGTTTTTGTCCTTGAACTCTTCCGGCAGTTCGAACGTTTTCCCGGTTATAGGTTCTTTGCTGTCGCTGAAACCGAAGCCGGCGTACTGTTTTCCCCTATCCTGCAAAAGCATTTCATCCACGACGCCAGCCGAATATTCATAATCCTTGAAAGCCTGCTCCAGAACTTCCCTGCAGGCGCCCTGCCAATCAGGATTGATTTCCCTAAAACCTTCCTTGTCGCTGCCGGCGTTCCAGAAGTCTTTCTCGATGTCCCTGAGTTCCCACTGGATATCATCTTCCTTTATTCCCGCCGCCAGCCTTCTCAGATAATGCTGCCACTCGCTGTTGTGGTAATAGATGATGCCGCTCCAGGCTCTCGTGGCGTAGCCGTTCAAAAATCCGCCCCAAGCCGTCACCAATCTCTTGGCGTCGCTGGCGTAGTACCGCTTCTCCTCTTCATTAGAGCCCCACTCCCTGGCTCTGTCTGCCCAACGTGACAACAAAAGATGTTCCCTCGTCGCCGCCAGTTTTTCCATTAAGCCCGCAAGCTTGTCCAAACGGTCCGCCGCTACGACCATCTCGTTCGTCTTTCCGAAGAGATAAAGATAAGCCGCTTCCATTATGATCCTGTCCGCCGCCACCATTCCGTAGCGCATGGTGAATTCCACGCAGTCGTCAATGTACAGAGAGCTCTTCGCGAATTCATTGGAGCAGGACAAAAGATTCGGCACGCCGTCCTTCCAGCCCTCCTCGAAACTGTTGCGGGCCCAGGCCGCCAAATGCGGGCTCCCTTGGAAATGATAATGGTCGCCTTTGTGCCTGTAGAAGCTCTTCAGGAAGTGAGCCCAGGCGTTGGAAACGGCCGGAGTATACGCTCCGTACCTGTCCTTGCAGTACACGGCCAGCCAATCCTCAAGCTTACCTTCCTTCGCCTGCCAGGCCGAATCCGCCAGCATCTCGAAGACCACCTCGTTGTTGTCCAGCGCCTCCGGCGTCAGACCTACGCCCACTTGCTTTCCCTTGTCGGGGTCGCCTTCCTGATCGAACATCTTGGAATAATTCATCTGCAATTCCGCGTGGGGATCGTTGAAGCCTCCGAAGGTGTGCGCAATGCACCTGAGCCACTCATGACCGTAGAAACCGTCGTGAGCCTTCCAGACCTGCATGTTGTCGTTGGCCAGGTCGATTATGATTATTCCACCAACAGGAATGTCTTTAAGAAACGACTGCACCGCTTCCCTAGTCCAGGTGTCTTTCTGGAAGAAGAACATCCAGCCCTGCATGACCCAGACGGCGTCCGAGATCGCCGCGTGTATCGCCTGGTAGCTTTCCCTACCGTATCTCTGAAGATCTTCGTTCAAACTTGACGTCACCGGTATTTCCATCTCATTGAAGCTGTCCGCCAGAAAATATTTCACCGGTCCGAACATATTGGTGTAGGTCTGCATCCAGACTTTCGTCAACTCCGTGAACGTCTGCGTTCCCGGTTCTATCCACCAGGACTGGCACTCGCCCGGCAGCGCGCACCAATGCGCTCTTGCGTGGAAATTCGTCTTGCCGTGCGTTTCGGCGTACTCCTCCGGGACGAAGCCCGCGAACCCGGGCGCCACCGGCGTCATGCCGAGTTCCCGCATCCTTAAAAGGATCTGATCCTGCAGAACCTTCGTCTCGTCGATGTACTCGTCCGGGCAGGGGCCGTTGTGCTTATAGAGATTGCCCATAATGAACCAGGGCGCGAAGGCCGGGCCAGGGAAATACTCTTTCAAGCCCTCTTCGCTCACTCCCAAGTCAGTCCAGACTTTCCTGGCCACCGCCTGATATCCCACCATCGCCAGCGGCATGTTGACGCCGTGCAGCGCCAGCCAGTCCAACTCCTCCTCCCAGCGATCCCACTTCCAGTAGGGCGCGGTGTAGCCGAAAGTGCAGACATTGAAGTGATGCCTGAACTTGTGCGGCGTTCCCCCGACGGTCTCCGGGCAGTCAGGATAGCTCTCCACTTTCGGATGCCTCTGCTGCCAAGTCACCATCACGCCGGCGTAGTTCTTCAGATACTCGTAACACCCCCTGACAAGAGCCAGATCGTTCTCCCCTTTCACCAAGACCTTCCCCTCTTTGGCCTCGTAGGAAAACGTATCGAAAAGATTCGTATCAAAAGACGGCGCATAAGCAAGCTTAAAATGGCTCGCGTCGCCGAAGACTCTCTCCAAAACTCCGTACGCCGCCGCCGGCCTTTTGCCGCCGCCCTTTTCACAGGCGCAGAAGAAGAAAGCCAAAGCGGCCGCTAGGACAAAAGCAAGGCAGCGTTTCATGCGCATTCCTTACGAACGCTTGCGAATAAGAAACAATCCTGCCAAAGCCAGAAGCCCTACGCAGGCAGGCTCGGGGATCAGTTCGATGGTGATGTCGTCGACCCAGGCGTCAGTCGGATCGTTCCAACCGGTCCTGATGGCGAAGGAACCAATGTCGCCGGTGGCGGCTTCATCGCAATACTCGCGGATCTGGTCCAGAGTTATGTCGTCGCCCAAGTAGAACTCTTCCAAGACCCTGTCCATGGGGTCGAAAAGCAGCGTCACCTTGTACCATTCGTCAACGCTCAGGTTCGGATCTCCGCCGCTCCAGGTTCCGCCGGCGTCGACATAGAGTTCATGGGTGTTGATGTGCACCACGGCGATCCTGTGATTGTCTCCGCCCGTCTTGTCGTACAGATACATCCTGACGTATCTCTCGCCCGGCTTCAGCATGTACGAGAAGAGGAACTTGCCCTGATGGGGATTTTCATACTCCACCGCTTTCTTTACGCCGGTGTCCCCGCCTTCCCTGGGTCCGAAAACATAAAGGGACTGGCCGCCGGTGAAAGAAAAGACGTTGGTCACGTCGTA
>JAGCDY010000029.1 GCA_017650925.1 bacterium | reverse complement strand
CGCTCGGGAAGCCGTAGATCTCCGGCTGGACGGATTCAAAATGTTTGCCGTCGTGGGTATCCCTTTCGATCAGGGTTATCCTGCCGTCCGGGAAAAGCACGTGGATCTTATAGAAGCAGAAGGAACTGTTGGACAAACCCACCTCGCCGTCGCCGCCACTTAGTTCGATCGACTTCGTGTAGACTAGGTTCGTGCAGCAGACTCTGCGCGCCGTGCCGCCGTTGGCGAAGAGGCGGAAGAAAAGGTTGGTGCCGTCCGTTAATTCCACGCTGGAAAGGTTCGTTTTCGGCCGCCAGGCGATCTCATAGATCACTTCGCAGCTTTCATTGAACAACTCGGGATCGATCCCGGTGTTGAACTGGGCGCCGCCGGTCACGGCCTGGCCGTCCTCTTTCAGGACGTTGAAGTGCACGCCTTTCGACTCCTCCACACCACAATCGCTTTCCACGTTGCAGTAGATGAGGTTCGTGGGCGCGTTGTACTCCACAAACGGGGCGCCGTCCTGAACGGGCTTTCTAACTTCGCCCAATTCATAGCTTTCGAAATCGTTTTCATAGACGGTCACGAAATCAGCAACCGCCAGACTGGAGATCAGAGCGGCGAAGGCCGCGAAAAAGATCTTTCCTTTCATGGGATCAATCCTCAAAATTAAGTGAAAAATTTAGTCCAATTCGTAGACGAGCTCGCCGCCCTTGACCAGATCGGAGTGGTTGATGGTGAAGCCTTCCACTTTCTTTCCGTTCAGAGTGACACTCTTAATTTTCTTGCCATTCTCGATGCCGTTGGCCACGATTTCAAGCGGCTTCTGGCCCGGGACCGCGATGGTCATCTTAGAGAAGCGCGGGATACCGAAAACGTATTCGCCGCCGCAGGGGTTCATGGGATAGAAGCCCATGCAGCTCATGACGTACCAGGCGCTCATCTGCCCGCAGTCCTCGTTGCCGCAGACGCCTTCCGGCGTGTCGTCATAAAGTTCGTCGCAGATCTTCTTCACGAGTTCCGCGGTCTTTTCGGGACGTCCGAAATATGGGAACATATAGACCACGTGATGGCTGGGCTCGTTGCCGTGGGCGTATTCGCCGATCAGGCCGGAGACGTCCACAAGGCGGTCGCTCTTCTCTTCCTGCTCGAAGAGGGCTTCCAGCTTAGCCAGCGCTTTCTCTTTGCCGCCCAGGGATTCGATCAAGCCTTCAGGATCCTGCATGACGTGCCAGGTGTACTGCCAGGAGTTGCCTTCCGTGAAGTCGCCGCCCACTCTGGTCGGATCAAAGTCCTTCTTCCAGGTGCCGTCGAGTTTTTTCGGCCTGGCGAAACCGGTCTTGGGATCGATGAGATTCTTCCAGTTCTGGCTGCGCTTCTTAAAGTACTCTACATCCTCTTTGCTGACCAGGCCTTTCTTTTCCAACGCTTCGGCGAGCTTGTAGGCGCACCAGTCGTCATAGGAGCATTCCAGCGTGCAGGAAACGGATTCGGACCACTTGTCGCAGGGATAATAACCCGGGTCTTCCAGGTATTCCCATTCCTCTCTCCAGCGTCCGTCATGCTTTTTCGTCAGCGTGTCCTTGATGGAAGTCCAGATATCCAAGCCTTCCGGGACCTGGCCTTTAAAGTAAGCGTCGACCATGGGCGGGATGGAGTGCGTGCCGATCATGCACTGATTGTCCTTGCCCCACAAGGCCCAGATCGGCAGATATCCGGCCTGCTCGTAGTGCTCGACCATGGACTGCACCAGATCCGGCACCATCTCGGGAACCACGACGGTGAACAAGGGATGCAGCGCCCTGAAGGTGTCCCAGGTGCTCAAAGTGGAATAATACTTGCCGTTGGGAGCCGTCGAGATCTTGCCGTTGGGGCCTCTGTAGCGGCCGTCCACGTCCGCAATGTTGCTGGGCGCGACAAAGGCGTGGTACATGCAGGTGTAGAAGACTCTCTTTTCCTTTTCGGACCCTTCCACTTTCACCCTGCCGAGAAGCTTGTTCCAGGCATCGTGCGCGGCCAATTTAACGCCTTCGAAATCCCAGCCGGGGATCTCCGCTTCCATATTCTTGGCGGCGCCGTCGGTGTCGGCCGTGGACAGGGCGATCTTGAGCATCAAGGGCTCGTCGCTCGGTTCGAAGACGAAGATCTCCCTGCCGCTGCGTTCCTTCTTGCCCTTCTTGGAAAGTCTCTTCTCCAGCGGGAAGTGATGCTTGATGGGACGGTTGAATTCAATCTTGAAGCTGTACTGGCGGTGCACCCAGCCGCCCTTTTCCGTCGTGCCGAGCATCGTGGTGTCGTTCGGGAAAGTCAGCTCATGGTTGTACACTCTCTCCTCGTCGCCATCGCCGATGCAGTTGGCGAAGTCCAGCATGATCTTCTGCTCTTCGCCCTTAGGATAGACAAGGCGGTAGATGGCCGTATGATCCGAGCAGGTGGTCTCGACTTTAACATTGAAGCGGTCAAGCTCTATGGCGTAGTAGCCGGGAGCGTATTTTTCCGTCTCTTTCTTTACAGGGCATTCGTAAAAGTTCGTCGCCGACTGCGCTTCTCCGATGAAGGGCATAAAGAGAAGGTCGCCCAAGTCCCCTACGCCCGTTCCGGAAATAGCCGTCTGGGCGAAGCCGGAGAAAACTTTGTCCTCGAAACGGTAGCCGGAGCAGTAGCCCCAGCCGTCGTCGCCGCTCTCAGGGCCGGGCTGCACGAAACCGAAGGGCATCGTGGCGCCGATGAAGGTGTGACCGTTGTAAGACGTGCCGATGGACGGGTCGACAAAAGCCGTGTAATCGGTCTTATCCTCGAGAGTGGTCTCGCAAGGACCGCACGGACCGGTCTTCTCGAAACAGCCGGCCAGGTTAAAAGAAAGAAGCCCCAAAAGAAGCAAACAGAAACGTGACATAAGGTTCCTCCTGGATTTTAAATTAATTTCTATTAATCATAGCAAAAATGTGTTTTTTTGGCAAATCAAAGGACAAAAAAAGAGACCGTCCATACGAACGGTCTCTATTTTTAAGCGTAAGATCAAACTGACAGCTTATCTTTCCTTCCTGACGAAGAACAGGCCGAGAAGAGCCAGAAGGCCGAAAGCGGCCGGTTCCGGGATCAGCTCGACTTTGAAGTTGTCGTATTTGCCCTTGTTCATGACGCCGATGCCGTCAATGAGCTCGCCGCCGCGGGGAGTGCTGCCGGTGCTGTCGGATTCGTTCTTGTAGTAGGTGTCGGTGCAAGCGTCGATCACAACGTCGTCAACGGTGAATTCCTTGACCATTCTGTTCGCCGGATCAAGAGTGATGCAGAAGTGATGCCAGTCATCCGGATTGCTCATGTTGATGGTAACGTTGAGCTGACCGGACTTGTCAGCCCTGGTGCCCGTGTAACCGGCATAAGCGTTCTCAAGTCTTAAACGGGCGATCTCGATGCCGGAGGATCTTCCGGTTTCTCCGGAGTTGTGAAGAATAACGTAGCAGGTGTCGTCCCTGTAGTCTCTGGAAATTCTGGCCTGATCCCAGCTGATGCGGAGCTGGTTGTAAGGGGCGATGACATACTCGTCGGAAATGTCGAATCTAACGGCCGTGACTTTGCCCTTGTCGGTGACGGACGGATCATAAGACAAATACTGGTCGCCGGAGGCGGCTTCGCCCGGATCTTCCGCGACCACGTCTCTCGTTGTTATGGTGCCGGTTGCCTTATACCAGCCGCACTGCCCGATGACTTTGCCGGTCTGGTAGCCTTCTTCGGCCTCGAAGCCGCAGCTCCACAAAGTTTTGGTCTCAGCCATGGCGGAAACGGCGCAGACGATTGCAAGAAGCGCAAAAAGTTTTCTCATTGTATTTCTCCTCACAATTTAGATTATCAGGTTAAAAACGCGGGAAACTTTATCAAAAAAAGGTTATAAAATCAACCGGTTTTTTTTAAAATTGCGTTTTGCTCCGATCCACGCAAAAAAAAGACCGCCTTTTCAGGCGGCCTCTTTTTTTGGGCATTCTCGTGATTCAACGGAACTTATCTCTGCTTTCTCACGAAGAACAAACCGGCTATAGCCAGAAGGCCTAAGAAGGCCGGTTCGGGGACCATTTCAATTGAGAAATCGTCCAGTTTGCCGGAGCCGTTGTAAATGCGGATGCCGTCGGGCAGGCTGCCGCAGCCTTCCACGTCGATACTCTTGTAAGTCATGCCTTCGCCTTCATAGGAATTCTCGCCAACGAAGATCTTCTCCACCGTCTTGGTGGCGGGGTCGATCTGGACGCCGAATTCATAGTACTGGCCTTCAACAAGGCCGTCGAAGGTCATGTTCTTGCCGGTCACGTAAGCGTTGCCGCTGCCGTTCTGATTGAAATTGAACTCGGCGATCTCCACGTCGTAGCTCTTGTCGGATGTGCCGAGGCAGTGGAACCTGACGCTCATGGGTTCGCCGCCTTCCACAAAATTGGCCTGGGCGTAGGCTCTCACCAAAAGCGGGTAGCCGGAGACGTAGCCTTCGGAAATGTCGATGCCGTTCAGCTGCACGTTGACGCCGGAGGGGTTGCTTTCGATGTACTGGCTGCCGGAAGCGGCCGCGTTCTCGTCGTTTTCAACGAAGACCTCGGTGTTAGCCCACCAGGCCAGCTCTTTCCAGCCGTTCTGGCCGACCAACGTTCCGGTGGTGTAGCCTTCGCTTTCCTCGAAGCCGATGCTGAAAAGCGACTGGCTTTCAGCGAACGCGACCGCCGTGCAGGCGATGGTCAGAAGAAGAAACAGTTTTTTCATAATAACCTTCCTCACAATTTGGATTATCAGTTTAAAATCGTGAGATACTCTATCAAAAAAGTCTTTTATAATCAAACGTAAAAAAAGAGACCGCCTTCTCAGGCGGTCTCTTTTTGATTAAATCCCGTTGCTTTGCGGAACTTATCTCTGCTTTCTCACGAAGAACAGACCGGCAAGCGCCAGAAGGCCAAGGAAGGCCGGCTCAGGCACCATCTCGACTTTGAAGTTGTCGAAGGAGCCTTTGTTCATGAAGCGCACGCCGTCGATAAGATCACCGCCGCGGGTTTTGCCATCGCATTCATTCTTATAGTAGGTGTCCGTAATATCGTCGATCACATTGCCGTCCACGGTGTACTCCTTAATGCATCTGGTGGCGGGATCAATGAGCAGAGTGAAATGATGGAACGCCGTCGTGTCGCCGACGTCAACGCCCTTCGTAAGCGTGCCGGACTTGTCTTTCTTGCTGACGGTAATGGCAGCGTAAGTAGAAGAGGGCTTATACATGATTATTTCGGCGATCTCAATATCGTAGGTCTTGCCCGTATCGCCGGCATTGTGAAGTTTGATATAACCGTTTTGTTCAGTGCTGCCGGCCTGATCCCAGCTGATGAGCAGCTTGCAGCCCGGGACGTAATCCTCGGAGATATCAAATTTGACTGCCGAGTTGGGGCCGTTGCTGTCCTCTGTGAAAGTGGCGTACTGGGAGCCGGAGGGAGCCGTAGTCGGATCGTTCACGACCTGCTGCCTGCCGTTGGCGGAAAAAATGCTGTACCAGCCGTTCTGACCCAGAAGTTCGCCGGCCGAATAACCTTCGCTGGTCTCGAAGTCGATGGTTTTAAGAACTATGCTTTCCGCCAAGACGGACACGGCGCAAACGGCCACCAAAAGAACTAAAAGTTTTTTCATGTTTTCCCCCCAATTGGGATTGTATGTTTGTTGATTAAAAGTTTTCCAAGTTTTATTGGTAGAGTTATTGTATCAAAAGGGGCCTTTGAAAAGCAAATCACCCCTTGGCGTTCCTGGCGTCCTCAATGGCTTTCTTTTCGGCCTCGATCTTCGCTCTCATTTCCTTGGCTTTTTCCCCGTAAGGCACGTTGGCCAGGATCTTTTCGTATTCTGTGATCCTTTCGCGGCGGATGTTTTCGGCCTTTATGGTGTCCCCTTCCGCGGCATAGAGGCGGATAAGCTCTTCCCTGGTGTTGTTTTTGCCGTCAAGGTCGCCGGCCTGGCTCGCCAAAAGCTTGTTGTACTCCTCGATGGCATCCCTCGGACGGCCGGCTTTCTCCAGCATGGCGGCGTAGTTGCGCTGGATGCTGGCCTTTTCGTAGGGGTCTTTGGTCTCCTTTAGCCATTCGCTGTAAAGATTGTCGGCCTTCACGTAATCCTGGGTGCGGTTGTAAATATCCGCCAGGCCGCGGTTCCTTTCGTCCTTGCTTAAGGAGACGTCGGAATTGTAGTCGTTGATGAGGTCGTTTATCAGGTATTGGTCCTTTTCGCCCGTCAAGGCCAGATCCAGGAGCCTGTTGCGGGCCTCCATTTTCCTGTGGCTCTCGACCTCGTCGTCTTTTAGATTTTCCTTCAGGAGGGATTTTGCCTTGTCTCTGTCGTTTTCATCGCCGGAATTCGCGTAGACGGAGGCAAGCTGGCCGCGCTGGTCGAAGCTTTCGGGAAGACTCTTAAGGAATTCTATTTCCCCTTCCCTGTCCTTGTTCCTGCTGAAGTAGGCGGAAACGCGTCTGAGGCGGTATTGCAGCCCTCCGTCGGGATCTTCAGCCATTTCTTTGATAAGATCGAGGCCCTTCTCGGGATGAGAGGAATTCAGCATGAGCTCGAGCTTGTCAGCGGGATTGCCATTGTTTTTCGGCATGATCTCGATGAACCTGTCCGCGAAGGCGATCGCCGCCTCTTTGTCGCCCGACTTCTGATAGGCGTTGAAGAGGCCCATGGCGTTGTTGAGCTTGGAATAGGCGTTACCGGAGGATTCCAGATACTTCTCCAGGTTTTCCAGAGCCTCTTTGCCCTTGCCAAGTTTTTCCGCCTTCTGGTAGATCCCCATTGGATCGAGGTAGACGTAGGTCTCCTTTTTGTCTGGTTTCCACTTTTCGCTCAGGACTTCCCAGGCCTTGTCGTTGTCGCCGGCCTTCACGCATATCTCGAAGAGCTGGTCCTCAAGATTACGCTTCTTCCAGACTTCGTTGGAGTCCTTCAGCTTTTCCCAGGTCTCGAAGCCTTTTTTGAGAGCCTCGTCGCCCCTCCCCTGCTCGGAAAGGACCTGGATGTACTCGCCCATGAAGCTTACGTCCTCCTCGGCGCGCATGCCAAGGATCTTGCGGTAGGCATTGGTGTCGCCGTAGCTTCTGGCGCAATTCAGCCACTCGTCCAGAAGGCCGAATTTCCCCGTATCAGCGGCGGAAAGCTCCCTGGCTTTCTCAAAGCATTCGTTCAGGTCGGAGAACGGCACTATGCCCTGCGCGGCATTGACGTATTCCAGGTAATCGTTAGCCGTCGGTTCGTCCTTTGACAGGAAAGCTCTTTTCAGGGTGGCCTCGTCGAGCTCGGCCTGGCCGTTCAGACACATTTCCTTCAAACCGTTGATGGCGGACGTCAGCCACTCCCGGTGCGAAGTGTCCCCTTCCAGGCAGGCTTTCTCGTAGACTTCCAGGAGGTTCTTGTAGGCTTCCTCGGCCCTGTCGTTCTGACCTTTCTTGATGTAGAGGTCGGCCAAGCTTTCAGCGCGTCCCGGTTCCTTGAGGACAAGTTCCTCCCCCACCTTTATAGCCTTGTCGTAATCGCCCAGCCTGGTGTAGAGATCCAGACGGCTGTTGGCGACGATCTTCGCGACCTCCTCCTTGTCTTTCCTTTCGCTCAGGAATTTCTCGTAGTTGGCGAAGAGCTGCTCGGCGTCCACTTCGTAGGGCGTGTCGCCGATCTCGCTTATGAGGCGGTCCCAGACGTATTCCTTTTTGCTGGTCTGCAAATATTCCCAGGCTTCCTTGAACTGCTCTTTCCATTTTTCTCCGCGGCAGTTGTTCATGACCTGGAAGTACATCTCGTTCTTGCCTTCCCCGGGCGGCATAGCCTCGGCGACCTCAAGCGTCTTCTCCAGGCGCTTATCCTGGTTTTTGATGTTGTAAAGGGCCGAGTGCTTCAGATACCAGGGGATCCCGGGTTCGTCAAGCAGTTTTTCGCAGATCTCGTCGGCTTCCTTCCTTAAGCCGTTTTCCCGCATGATGTATAAGAGTCCGCTCTGCGCGAAATTCTTTATGTTGGTCTGCGCCGCGACGATCTCCTGGAGAACTTTCTTCTTGTCGAACTCCTTGCCCATCTCGTCGCAGATGTTGGAATAGAGCCAGAGATCGTTGGGGT
>JAGCDY010000028.1 GCA_017650925.1 bacterium | reverse complement strand
TCGGCGTGATCTTCCGGGGCAACATTCCGCCCAACGCCTACATCGTGGAAGCGGGGGAAAAAGAGCTCGCGGCTTTGAAGCGGCGCTTTTCCTTTCTTTACGCCGGCGAGTATCTGCCGGAATACAAACTGCTCTATCCGGGCGCCGATGAGGTAAGCCTCAACGCCGCTGGTGAGGAGAAATATTATCCCGTCCAGGTCGGCACCACGAGGAAGGAATACATTCCTGCCATAAAGGAAGCTCTCGAAGAAGTCGGCGCCAAAGAGATCGATGATCTTTTCGGCACCCTGGAACCCTGCGTGAAAGCGCTCGTCACGAATTCCCAGGCCTACGAGATCGCCAAAAGGGGAGACGTGGCCTTCTTAGAACCCTACGCGCCGGAGGAGATCTGCAACGACGTCGCCAGATCGGAATTTCTGTGCAACGTGGACGACCTCCAGCTGGAAGGCTACACCGGCAAAGGGCAAATGGTCTGCATCCAGGACACCGGTCTTGACAACGGCGACCCGGACGTCATCCACCCGGACTTCAAAGGCAAAACTATCAAAGGCCGCGGCACCGCCGGCATCGCCAGGGAAAGAGGCACCTATGACGACTGGGCCGACGCCGGCAACCACGGCACGCACGTGTGCGGCTCCGCCACCGGCAACGGATCTGCCAGCGACGGGCAATATCGCGGCATGGCTTGCGACGCCGACATCTTCTGCCTGTGCGCCGGTCTTAGGAGCGGCTACATCTCTTCCGGCACGGAAGAAGACCTGCAGAACACCTACAACGAAGGCGCCCGAGTCATGAACAACAGCTGGGGCAGCAACAGCGACGGCTATTACGGTTCCGGCGCGCGCCTCTACGACCAGATCATCTGGAACAACAAGGACTACACCATCTGCTTTTCTTCCGGTAACGGCAACAAGAAGATCGACCTGCCCACGCAGAGCGCCATCATGTACGATTCCGCCGCCAAGAACATCATTACGGTGGGCGGTTCCGAAAACTGGCGTCCCAAGCTGGCCACCGAGTGCGAGCCTTACGACGGCGTGCACCAGGGCATCGCGGACTTCAGCGCCAGGGGACCCTGCACCGACGGCCGCACCAAACCGGACATCATCGCCCCGGCGACCGGCGTCTATTCGACTTTGGCGAGCGCTGACAAGACTTCCACCAGGTCGCAGTATTACACCTACATGGGCGGAACATCCATGGCTTCTCCCATCGCCGCCGGCTGCGCGGCCGTTGTCAGGGATTATCTGACCAACAACAGGGGAGTGGAGTCTCCTTCCGCCGCGCTGGTCAAATGCGTCATGTGCGTCGGCGCCAAGACGCTCTTCCCCGGCCAGTACTACCATTTCATGGAGATCCCCAACGAGAGGCCGAACAACGTGGAAGGTCACGGCCACGTCAACGTGAAAGAGAGTTTGGAGCCTACGGACGGCAAGATGTCATTTGTCGAAATGAGTTTTTCCGCGACCGGCAAAGCGGTGACAAACTACTTTGACAAGCCGGCCGGCTGCGAACTCATCGTGGGTCTTTGCTGGACCGACTATCCCGGCACCTGGGGCGCTGAAAAGGCCCTGGTCAACGACCTCGATCTTACCGTCCTGGATCCCGACGGAATAGAGTACACCTTGAACGACCACGTGAACAACATCGAAGTCTTGAGGCTCGGAACTTCCGCCTCCGGACGTTACAGCGTGATCGTCAAAGCGACTAACATCATGGAAGGCGTCCAGCCCTGCGCCGTGGTCTTTTCTTACGGCAAAGGCTGGAAGGTCGGTTCTCTCGCCTTTACGGATGAGCCCTATTTCCCGCTGAAAGAGACGACCTGTAATCTTAGCCTGACGAATACCGTGCCGAACAGCTACATCGGCTACAGGGCCGAGATCATCGACGATCCCGAGAACATCTTCACGCTTTCCAAAGCGGAAGGAAAATTCTACGGCTCCGAAACGCTCACTCTGACCGCCGACCTTTCCAGATCCAATTCAACGCGACCTTACTGCATCGTCAAAATCAACGCCCAGGCCGCCGGCTGCCTGGTGAGGAAGATCTCGCTGGCCAACGGCTCCGACGAGGAAGGCTATACGCTTTACAAGGAAGACTTCACGCAGGGGACCATAAAGGACATTCTGGAACAGGACGCGGCTCTCTCCGCCACCTCCGAAGTGTCCTTCCAAATGAAGACCGTCTCGCCCGATTATTTCGACCTTGTGAAGAGCGAGGATTTCGAAAGCTACGAGGCGGACGAATCCATCATCGGCAAAGGCGGCTGGACCGTCGGCTACGGCCCCTCCACCAACGGCAGCTCAATTGTGCGCGCCGAGATAAAGGACGGTTCGACCAACAAGTATCTTGAGGTCAGGTACCTCACCGGCAATTACGCTCCTCACCTGAAGATCCAGGGCATCAAGAGCAAATGGACGGCCGACCACGCCCACGGCTACTTCTACGTCACAGCCAAGGTGAAGCTCTCCGGCAAGGGAGACAAGACCTTCTCCTTCTTCACGCCGGACATCGCGGAAGGCGTCTTCAAACGCAAGGGCACAGGGTACATTTTCGATTCCGACGGCAAGGACGAGGAAGGTAACAAGTTCAGATCCACTGGCTATCTCCCGGACGGCGAATGGACGGATCTGGAAATGCTAATCGAAGCGGACGCCGTGAAAGTCAACGGCGCGAACCGCCATGTCTTGAGAAGGCTCAAATACGGCGGCGTCGAGGAGGACTGCTACGGCGTCTTCAGCAAGGGCAGCGGCGACGACTACTTCTCGGTGCTGCGCTTCTTCCAGTGGGGCGAAGGCGAATTCTGCGTGGACGACATAAAAGTCGAGCGTTACGTCACTGAGAACGCAACCGAGAAACTGGCGTCGCTTTCCAACATCGAGACGACCCCCCGCTCCGATCCCGATTCTGACGGCCTTTTCGCGAAGATCAGGATGCCGGGCGGTCTGCAGGACAAGTTCGACCTGCAGTTCAACATTGATTTCCTGCTCGACAATAAAGTCTCGAAATTCGTGGTGGGCCAGGACAGCGGCGACCGCCAGTTCCAGAGCGAATTCGTAGGAGAGGACGGCGCTTTCAAGCTTGAACTGACCGACTACAGGGAGAACCCGCATCTCATTACGACCGAGTTCGCCACCAACGCTTTCATAAGCTACGGCTACAAGGTCAACACCGCGACGGGTAACAAAATATTGCGCAGGCTCTTTATCGACGGCGACAAAATGTCCGTGGAAGGAGCGCTGACCGGATCCCAGGTCAAGCCCAGCTCTGCCGTTGATTCCGTGAGGCTGTATCTTCCCAAGGGGCTTGGCGAGGCTCTGATCAAGAGCCTGGAAGTCAAGCTCATGCCTCTTGAGAAAGCTTCCCTGGGCGTCGCGCCCAGGCCTTTCAGGGTAGGGGAAATGGAGACGGAATGGGTCCTCACCAACGCGGCTCCTTCCGAAACTATCAACTTTACCGCCAGCATAACTTCCGGTTCCGACATATTCGAAGTTGTGCCTGACAACGGTTCCTTCACCGACATGGCCTCCTTGTTCATCCGCTGCAAGGATGAGTCGACCGCCTTCGGCAAAGACCTGGGCGTCGTCACGATCGACGCCGGCGAGGCCGGAACGATCATAAAGAAATTCATCCGCCCCCGCGGCAACGAGCACAGAGGCTACCTCCTCTATTCCGACGACTTCAAGAACAGCGTGGGCGAGGAGCTCGACGTGAGCGATAGCTCTTGGAGCCAGAATGAATCGCTATCCGTTACGGTCGAAGACGACGGCAGAAGCTCGTACCTCCGCTTCGCCAGGGAAAAAGCTTCCACTTTGCCCACCGCGGACCAGGGCGCCTTCATCTTCATCGGCGCGCCGCTTGGCCACAGCACCAATCTGAACTTCCACGTGAAGTGCAAGCTGCGCTTCCCACCTGATTACAACGGCTACTTCTACCTGACGCAGAACGAGGACCAGCGCCAGTTCCAGAGCGCCTTCTCCGGCATCAACGCCAGCGGCCAGAAGATGATCAAGCTGTCGCTCACCGACTACACGAGGAACACCGGCCTCTTCACCAAGAACGCTCCCAGGGGCGAATGGATCGTCTACGACTTCGAGCTGAACGCCCTGCCCAGCTACAAGACGCTCGAGGAGATCACTTTCTACGATACTACGAAAGTGGAGGACCACAAGATCGCCGGAACGAAGGTCGTCGCTACCGACCAGGTGGATTATCTCCGCCTCAACCTGACGGGCACCGGCGCCTACGTCGACATGAAAGACCTCGTTGTGACGCTGGAAAATCCCGTGCCCGAACCGGCCGTCCTTGCGCTGCTGACGGCTCTTCTAGCCTTCTTCGCCATCAGGAGAAAGTAGCCTTATGCCCGAAGTTCTGAACCTGGACAGCCTGACGTTCGCCAGACATTCCTACGCTCTGAGTTCAGACGAAGCGGGCGTAAGCGACATTCTCCGCCCTCTGAGCGAGAAGGGCGTAGCCGCCGCCAAAGCCTTAGACGAGGCTCTGGCGGCGGCCGCCCCCGCTCCCGACATTATCCTGGTCTCCGACGCTGCCAGGGCCCTGGAGACGCTCAAATATCTCAAACTCGTAAGAAAGAACGATCCGGAGATAAGGATCGTCCATGAGCTCTACGACTGTTCCGCCGGCCAGCTCTACAACATCATCCTGGACGCCCAGGAAGGTTATAAGAACATGCTCGTGATCGGCCACAACCCGGCCGTTTCCCAGCTTTATTCCATGCTTTTCGGGGAATACGTCGGCTTTGCCCCGGCCACCTCCCGCACGCTCCTTCTTAAGTAGTTCAAGAAACGGCCAATTTTGCTATAATAGCTAAATAAAATTTTAGTTTATAGCGTTTATGGCAAAAATTTTAAGGATCCTTTCTTTGTTCGCCCTGGCTCTGCTTTTGTGCTCCTGTCAGAAAGGCAAAGTCGAAGCGTCGCGCCTCATTGAGGAGTCCCAGACCCTCAGGGACGAAGGCGACATCAAGGGCGCCAAGGAGAAACTCTACCAGGCCAGGGAACTCGCGCCGAATTTCCCGGAAGTTTACCTCGAGCTCGGAATTTTGGTCGACGAATATTTCCACAATACCGACGAGGCCGTTCCTCACTATGAAAAATTCCTCGAGCTTTCCGACAACGAGGAGATGAAGGAAAAAGTCCGGGCCTGGCTGGAAGACGCGAAGAAGGGGATGGCCCTGCCTTTCGAAGCCGTGAACGAACTGAGCCCTGAGGCCAAGGAACTTCTCGACAAAAGGACCGAACAGTTCGAAGTCTTGCGCCGTCAGCTCGTCGACCGCTACGAGAGCGAGATCGCGAAATTAAGGGAAGGCGGAGTGACGACCGTTGTGACGGTCGTGGAAGTTAAGGAAACGCCCGCCCCCGTCACGGCCGCCGCAGTTGAGACGACTGAGAGCAAAACAGAAGCGCCCGCGGTCGAGGCAAAGCCGGATACGGTCGTGGCGGAAGTCAAGCCTGAGGAGCCGAAATTATCCAAGGCCGAGCTGAAAAAGCTGGAAGAGGAGAAAAAGAAAGAGGCGGAACGTTTGGCCAAGGAAAAGAAGGAACACGACCAGAAGATCGACGCTTTCGTGAAGAACATCGTCAAGGCCGGCTCCGACGCCGCGGCTTCCACCGTAATAACCGCTTCCGAACTGCCCAAGGTCCCGGAAAAGGAAGCCAATATAGAGCTTGAGCTGACGGAAGAGGAGGTTACCAGCAATATCGTCGCCCAGACGGAAGCTCCTCCCGAAAAGAAAGAGACTGCCGAGCCTCCCAAAGAAAAAGAGCCCAGGATCCATATCGTCGGCCAAGGCGACAATCTTGGTAACATTTCAAGAAAGTATTACGGCGAATTCCGCCGCTGGAAAGAGATAGCCGAAGCCAACAAAGAAATCCTGCCCGATCCCAACAAGCTTAAGATCGGCATGAAACTGGTGATACCCGAATAATGATCCTGCTTTGGTTTAGCCTCGAGACCGTTCTGACGCTCCTTATTTTGGGGGCGGCCGGTTTTTGGCTCGCCAAAAAGGGGATACTCGATTCCGAAACAAGGCACAAGCTCAGTCAGGCGCTGATGACTGTTTTTCTGCCGGCGCTGGTCATAGCGCAGCTTCTGCCCGCCGCCTCGCAGAGCGACTGGAAGGCGCTCTGGGTCCTGCCGCTCCTGGGTTTTCTAAACATCGTTTTCGGTTTGATCCTTGGCGCGGCTGCGGCTTTCCTCGGGAAAAAGAGGGGAGAGCTTCTGCCTTCCATGGCCGCCATGGCTTTCACCAACACGGGCTACGTGCCTATGAGCCTGCTTCTGGCCCTGGCCCTGACAAAGTCTTTCGCTTCCCCGGAAGGGGATATCGGCAAGACGGGCTGCGCTTACGTCGCGCTTTACCTTGTCGTCTTTTCGCCGCTGCTGTGGCTCATCGGTTACAACCTCATCGCCTTCTGCGGCGCTGGCGGAATGAAGTGGAAGAAATGCCTGACGCCGCCGGGGATCACCGCTCTCGCGACGCTCGTCGTGGCCTTCACGCCGCTTAGCAAACTTTTCCTCGGCTCCTCGGCGCCTCTTAGTTTCGTCTTTTCCGCCGCCAGCCTTCTTTGCGACGCCGTCTGCCCCTTGGCGATCGTGCTTTTGGGCGCCAGCTTGGGCGCTGTGGAGAACCGCGAAAAGATCGAGCTCCCTTATCTTTTCTCCTTCGCTTTTCTGAAGTATCTTGCCGCTCCGGCTTTCGCCCTGCTCTGCCTTTTCGTCATCAGAAAGGCGGGGATCGCGGTCACGCCTTTGATGGCGCTCGTCATTATCCTGGAGGGCTGCATGCCTCCCGGCCTTAATCTCATCATCATCTGCCAGAACGAAAAAAAGCACGTGCCGTTCATGACCTCGCTTCTTTTCATGAGCTACCTTATTTTCGTTCCTTTCCTGGTCCTCTGGCTTTACCTAGCATTTAACATAACAAAAACCATATAGACCCTTATGAAAAAACTGCTCATCTTGTTTTCCATCAACGCCGCCATCCTCATGGCGGACCCCGGACTCATTTACCTGACCAGGGCCACGGTCGACCCATCCGCGCCGCGGACTTTTTCTCTTTCCAACGTTCCCGTGACGAAGGACGCCACCGCGCTTTACCTTGTTGCGCCGGAAAAGAACTTCACCAACGAGGAACTGGATAGTCTGCCGCGTTACGGCGTGAGGCTGGACGGCGTGGTGCCGCCCAACGCTTACGTTGTGGAAATAAAGAGCGATTCCTTGGACGCCTTCAAAAGAGCGTTCAAGTTCTCTTACTTCGGACCGTATCTTCCGGAATACAAGCTGCCCTTCCAGGCGGAGAGCATTAATTCTTTAGGCGAGAAGAAATCGCTCTGCATCGTGGGCGCCATCAGGGATGAATACCGCCCCCTGATCGCTCAAAAGATGGAGGAACTCGGAATAAGCGGCTACGAGATGATGCCGGACTGCTCTTTCGAGCCTTCCGTGAAAGCCATGCTCACTCCCAGCGAAGCCAGCGCTTTGGCCGCCATGCCGGAAGTGCGCTTCATCGAGGAGTACGAGGAACCGATGCCGGAGTGCGACGAGACGAGGTCTGAACAATTCGCCAACGTCGAAGATATGCACATCGCGGGCTACAGGGGCGAAGGCGAGATGGTCTGCATCCAGGACACCGGCTGCGACACCGGCGACATGGCGACCATCCATCCCGACCTCAAGCAGAAAAGGATCATCGGCCGCGCCACCACTGCCGTGGCCAGCCAGCGCGGCACGTACAACAGCTGGTACGACGCCGGAACGCACGGCAGCCACGTCACCGGCTGCGCCACCGGCCAGGGCCTCATGTCCGACGGACAGTACCGCGGCATGGCCCCCGACGCCGACCTTTTCGTTCTTTGCGCCGGCAGCTCCGGCGGCGGCATTTTGTCAGGCACGGAATACGACATCACCAACGTCTATCATAACGGCGCCCGCGTCATGAACTGCAGCTGGGGCTCCGGCCGCGGCGGCAATTACGGCAGCGGCGCCCGCTTCGAGGACAAGATGATGTGGGACATGAAGGACTTCGTCATCTGCCACTCCGCCGGCAACTACAACGACAACGCCGAGAACCCCACCTCCAGGCTGAACGACCAGTCCGCCGCCAAGAACACCATCGTTTCCGGCGCCACCATCAAGCATAACTATCATGACGGCGTGCACCAGGGTCTGGCCGGCTTCTCCAGCCGCGGCCCCTGCGCTGACGGCCGCATAAAGCCCGACGTGGTCATCCCCGGCAACGGCATCATGGCCTCCGGCTACGGCCATCAGACCAGCTCCGAAAGAGACCAGTACTACTATTCCGCCAGCGGCACCTCTATGTCCTCTCCTTTGACGGCCGGCTGCTGCATCATCATCAGGGAATATCTTAGGAAAGCCCGCGGCGTCGAGGTTCCCAACAACTCTTTGGTCAAAGCCGTATTGATCGCCGGCGCCCGCACGCTCTATCCCGGACAGTACACAGAGTTCGAGGAGATCGCCAACGTCAGGCCGAACCACATGGAAGGCCACGGCCAGGTCAACCTTAGGGAGAGCCTCATGCCCAAGGAGGGCAAGATGGAATTCTTCGAGCAGACCTTCACCGCCACGGACCAAGCCGTCACCAACACCTTCGAGAAAGGGGCGGGCTTGGATCTGACCGTCGCGCTCTGCTGGACTGATCCTCCCACGGCCTCCGGCGCCGCCAAGATCCTGATCAACGACCTGGACCTCTACGTCATCGATCCCAACGGCACGGTCTACACCAGGGACGACCATTTGAACAACAACGAGATATTGCATCTTTCCAACACTCCGGCCGGCACCTACAAGGTTGTCGTGAAGGCCAATTCCATCATGCAGGGCGAGATCACCGGCAGCGTGGTCATGAACCAGTCCCGCAACCAGAGCAACGGATTGCTTGCCCTGGCCGTGGAACCCGTCTGCAAGCTTGGCGCTGATTCTGTCGAGCTCGTTTTGACGAACCTTCAGGAGAACTGCGACATAACAGTCGACTGCAGCGTCAGCCAGTCTTCGGAAAGGATCTACTCCTTCTCCGAATCGCAGGTCACTTTCACCAAGACCAAGACCATAACTTTGATGGCCGACCTCGCGCGCTCCACCGAGAATTACCCCGTGTGCGAAATAAAGCTGAACGGCGGCGAAGCCGGAGCGGTCGTCAGAAGGATCGGTTTCCCGACCGGCTCCGACGAAACTGGCTACACGCTCTATGCGTCCCGCTACCAGACCGACACGACAGGGAAGCAGACCGGCTACGACACCGCCGTCAACGACAGCGATTCCGCCATCGAAAGAGTAGGCTTCCTGGAACCGGAATACCTCGAGACGGTCTTCAGCGAGGACTTCGAGAGCTACGAGACCGACGTCAACCTGATCGGCCAGAACGGCTGGACCCTGGGCGCCGGAATCAGTACCAACGGCTGCGTCACGGCCAAGGAGAACGTCGTGGACGGCCACGCCAACAAGTACGTCGAGATCGAGCGCTTCAACTCCGTCTACGCTCCGCACTACAAAATTTCCGGCCTCCAGAACGGCTGGAGCGAAGCTTACGAGCACAGCTATCTCATCTTCACCTTCAAGACGAAGATGAACGGTTCGGCCGACAAGTCCTTCTCGCTCTGGACGCCCAACACGGCGGAACTGCTCTTCTCCCGAGTGGGAAGAAAGTACTCCGTGAAATCCAACTCCTCCGACGGAACGCATCCTATCTTCTATTCCGAGGAGAGGATCCCGGCTGACACCTGGGTGGACGTCGAGCTTTGGATCGAATTCGACAACGACATGTCTAAGCACGTCCTTAGGCGCGTCGTCATCGGCGACGTCGCGCAGGACTGCTACGGCGTCATTCCCCAGAGCGGCCGCTACGACTACTTCACGATTTTGCGCTTCTATCAGTTCGGCGAGAGCAACTTTGCCATTGACGACCTGAAGATCATGCAATACAAATCCGACATTGATTTCCAGCAGGCCATGAAGATCGCCAAAACTAGCGACGAAGGTCAGGAATCTGCTAAGGGCGTATATATCAACGCAGGCCTCGACGAATCGCACGCCGACGATCTCGATTTGATTTTCGACTCTTACCTTAGCGTCGATCCCGACTGCCCCAAAGTGGTGATCGGCCAGGATCCCGCGAGCCGCCAGTTCGAGAGCGAATTACGTTGCGACGGCCAGAAGGTCAGCCTCTACCTTACGGACATCGACGAGCCGACTCTCATCACCGACACCGTGCCGGCGGGCGAATTCTTCCGCTACGGCTACAGGCTCAACACCAAATCCGGCCACAAGGTCCTGAAGAAGGTATTCTTCGGCGACAAGATCTACGACGTTGGCAAGGAGCTCAAGACGAGCGCCGGATTAGCGACCGTCGACTCTTTCAGGATCTATCCCACGGAGCAATGGGTGGACCTCAACATCGAGTCCCTCTCTTTGCGCGCCGAACCTTTCGAGACGGCCAAGCTCTTCGTCAACGCCCGCTCCTTCAATTTGGGAGAAGAGGTCATGACCTGGAGCCTCACCAACAGTTTCGCCGGGGAAGCCATCAACTTCACGGCCAGGATCACGGAGAACCCCGAACTGTTCAGCGTGTATCCCGAGGAAGGCACCTTCAACGATATTTTTGAACTGACCATCGCCGCGCCGGAAGACAGGACGCGCCCGGGCTACAAGCGGGGGACTGTTGAGATCGACGCCGGCGCTGCCGGCAAGAAGATATTGCGCTTCGGCTGCCCCATGGGCAACTACGAGGACGGGTATCTGCTCTATGACACTCCGGTCTTTGAGGAAGGCATAGAGCTGCCCGAGCAGGACGCCTCCTGGAAGTGCGACGCTTCCACCTCCGCCACGGGCGGCAGGCATACCTTCAGGGTCGAGAAGCTCCGTGCCTCCGCCATTCCCTTCACCGACCAGGGCGCCTTCGTCCAGGTCGGCCTGCCGGAGAATACTGTCAGCGACCTGACCGTCACCGTCAGGTGCGTTCTGAAGTTCCCGGAAGATTTCAAGGGCTATTTCTATCTTACGCAGGACGAGCCGCACCGTCAGTTCCAGAGCGCCTTCACCCCGGCGAATGCCAGCGGCCAGAAGTACGCCAAACTGACGCTGACGGACTACACCAGGAACACCGGCCTTATGACCGCCAAGCCGCCTCTGGGCGAATTCGTGGAGTACACCTACGAGCTGTCGCTCTCGCCCGTGAAGAAGCTGGAAAGGATCGCCTACTACAACCAGGAGAAGGAAGAAGGCTACAAGATAGGCGGCACCAAGGTGTCCGATTCTGACGGCATCGATCAGTTCGGCTTCAGGCTGAGCACGGAGCTGGCTTATGTGGACATCCGCGACCTGACCGTCACGATGGGCCCGTACGTGCCCGAACCGGGAATGCTGTTTGCCCTGCTTGCGCTGCTGGGGCTTCCTTGCCTGAGAAAGTATCTTTTGATATAATCTCCCAAGTTTTTTATTTAAATCATTCTCATATCTAGGGAAAATATATGGCTGAACAACTCAACGAGTTCCTGGAGAAGATCCAGAAGGAAGCCGTGGACAAAGCCGCGGAGCTTTCCGAAAAGAAACTGAACGAAGCGAACGCCGAGGCGGAGAAGATCGTCTCCGACGCCAGAAAGGAAGCCGAGGCGATAGTCGCCGAAGCGGAAGCCAAGGCCAAGCAGTTTGCCGAGAACGGCGAGAAGACTTTGCGTTTCGCCGCCAGGGACGTTCTAACCTACACCCGCCAGGAACTGGAGAACCTTCTGAAGAAGGTCTTCTCTGAGAAAGCCGGCGCCGTTTTGGACCTCGAAAGCATCAAGCCGATCATTCTGAAGCTCATCTCCAATCTGGAAGGCGACGTGACGGTCGGCGTGCCGGAAGGCAGCGACACGGAAAAACTCGAAAAGTACTTCCTCTCCGAACTGGCCGGCAAGGCCAAAGGCGGCGTGACGGTAGCCCCCGTCAAGGGCCTCAAGGCCGGCGCCACCGTAATCGCCAAGGGAAGCGACATCAAGATCGAACTGACCGACGAAACGCTCGTTGCGCTGCTTAGTAGTCAGCTCTCACCGAAACTGGCCGCGGTACTGAAAGACTGATGAGCGCTTACTATACATTCGTCTGCTCGCTGCCTTATCTGAGCTTCGATTCCGAAGTTCCGATGACGCCCGAGGAATTCCTCGACAGGGCCTCCTTTTATCTCGGTGCTTCCGAGATGAACGACCTTACCGGCGAAGAGCGCGTGAGCGATATCGGCGCCGCCTGGGACCTTTGGGAGCGCTCCTTCCGCACCGCCGTCGCTTCCATAAGGGCCGGCAGGACGGGGAAGGAATTCCAGCCTGACAGGACCAAGACCGACATCCTGGACGGCGTGACGAGGCAGACCGTGGCGGACCTTTATAAAACGGAAGCGCCCATGAAGATAGAGCGCGGGCTCGACTTGCTGCGTTTTTCCAAACTCGACGAGCTGAGCTGCGGCCACAATTTCGACTACGCCGTCATCTTCTGCTATTACCAGAAACTGAGGCTCATGTGGCGCTGGAAAGGCATGGACAAAAAAAGCGGCGAAGAAGTCGTTAAAAATTGTTGTGAAGTAAAATAAAAAAAATAGATAATCAGGAGTCAAGATGGCTGTATCAGAAGGACGTGTTGTTGCGGTCAACAGCAACATCATCACTGTAAAATTCGCTGACAAAGTTATCCAGAACGAAGTCGCCTACGCCGTAGTGGGGGATAAACGCCTGAAGTCCGAAGTCATCCGCATCCGCGGCGACGTCGCCGACCTTCAGGTCTACGAGGACACCCGCGGCCTTAAGAAGGGCGACCTGGTCGAATTCACGGGCGAGCTTCTTTCCGCCGAACTGGGTCCGGGTCTTCTTTCCCGCACCTACGACGGACTGCAGAACCCCTTGAACGACCTGGCGGCCGAGTGCGGAAACTTCCTGCAGCGCGGAAAATATCTGCCCGCCCTGGACATGCAGAAGGCCTGGGAATTCACGCCGACTGCCAAGGTGGGCGACGAAGTGGAAGCCGGCTACTGGCTGGGCTTCGTTCCCGAAGGCATCTTCAAGCACCAGATCATGGTCCCTCTCACTCTGAGGGGCGGCTGGAAAGTCAAATACCTCGCTCCCAAGGGCAGCTACACCGTCACTGAAAAGATCGCGGAAGTCGAGTCTTTGGAGGACGGCAAGGTGGTGGAAGTCGCCATGCGTCAGGAATGGCCGGTGAAACTCGCCATCAAGGCTTACGCCGAAAGGCTCCGCCCGCTGGAACCGATGGTGACGCAGACCCGCATCATCGACAGCTTCTTCCCGATATCCCGTGGCGGCACCTACTGCATCCCCGGTCCCTTTGGCGCCGGCAAGACAGTTCTGCAGCAGGTGACGAGCCGCAACGCTGACGTCGACATCGTGATATTGGCGGCCTGCGGCGAGCGCGCCGGCGAAGTCGTTGAAACGCTCCGCGAATTCCCGGAACTCATCGACCCGAGAACGGGGCGCTCTTTGATGGAACGAACCATCATCATCTGCAACACCAGCTCCATGCCGGTGGCCGCCCGCGAAGCGTCCGTTTACACGGCGGTGACGCTGGCCGAATACTACCGCCAGATGGGCTTGCACGTTCTTCTGCTGGCCGACTCCACCTCCCGCTGGGCCCAGGCCCTGCGCGAAGTCAGCGGCCGCCTGGAAGAGATCCCGGGCGAAGAAGCTTTCCCGGCTTACCTGGAATCTCTGATCGCGAACTTCTACGAAAGAGCCGGCTACGTGAAACTCTACAACGGCGAGAAAGGCTCCGTCACAATCGGCGGCACGGTCTCGCCGGCCGGCGGCAACTTCGAGGAACCTGTCACCCAGGGCACACTGAAAGTGGTGGGCGCCTTCCACGGACTCTCCCGCGAGAGGTCGGACGCCAGACGTTATCCCGCCATCAACCCGCTTGACAGTTGGAGCAAATACCCCAACCCGGTCAGCGAAAAAGTTCCGGAAGCCAGGGCGCTTTTGAGGCGCGGCAACGAAGTGAACCAGATGATGAAAGTGGTCGGCGAGGAAGGCACCTCCATGGACGACTTCGTGATCTTCCTGAAATCCGAATTTTTGGACAACGCTTTCTTGCAGCAGGACTCCTTCGACGAGGTCGACGCGGCCTGCTCGCTGGAACGCCAGCGCTATGTCTTCGACAAGATGCTCTCCATCCTGAAGACGAACTTCTCTTTCGACACCAAGGACACGGCGCGCCGCTTCTTCCTTGAGCTGACGAGGGAATTCAAGAACTGGAACATCTCGCCCTGGGGCAGCGAAAAGTGCAAGGAAGCCGAGGACGTTTTGGATAAGCATGTCGCGGAACGCAGAGCGTAAAGGAGATTATTTTATGCAGACTATACACACGAGAGTTTTACAGATCGCCGGCAGCGTCATCACCGTTCAGGCCACCGGCGTCGGCTACAATGAGCTTGCGGAAGTGACTTCTGCCAGGGGCAAGTCTTTGGCCCAGGTCATCAAGATCGCGGACGACCTCGTCTCTTTGCAGGTCTTCGCGGGCGCCAGGGGCATCGCCACCAACGACGAGGTCAAGTTCCTTGGCCGCAACATGCAGATCACCTTCAGCGACGACCTCTTGGGCCGCGTCTTCAACGGCAGCGGACAGCCCCGCGACAGAGGCCCGGCCCTTCAGGGCGAAGCCTATGACATCGGCGGCCCCTCCGTCAACCCGGCCAGGCGTATCATCCCGCGCCACATGGTCCGTACCGGCATTCCCATGATCGACGTCTTCAACACGCTCGTCGAATCCCAGAAGCTGCCGATCTTCTCCATCGCCGGCGAACCTTACAACGAACTTCTTGCCCGCATCGCCATGCAGGCCGAGGTCGACATCATCGTCTTCGGCGGCATGGGATTGAAATACGACGACTATCTCTTCTTCCGCGACACCTTCGAGGACAAGGGCGCCCTGGTCAGGACGGTCATGTTCGTGCACACCGCAGCCGACCCCATCGTGGAATGCCAGATGGTGCCTGACATGTGTCTGGCCGCTGCCGAGCAGTTCGCCGTCAGGGGCAAGCGCGTGCTGGTCCTTCTGACCGACATGACGAACTTCGCGGACGCCATGAAAGAGATCGCCATCACCATGGAACAGGTCCCGGCCAACCGCGGTTATCCTGGCGACCTCTACTCCCAGCTCGCTTCTCGTTATGAAAAGGCCGTGGACTTCGAGGACGCCGGCTCCATCACCATATTGGCCGTCACGACCATGCCGGGCGACGATGTCACGCACCCCGTCCCGGACAACACCGGCTACATCACGGAAGGCCAGTTCTATCTGAAGAACGGCCGCATCGAGCCATTCGGTTCGCTCTCGCGCTTGAAACAGCAGGTCAACAACAAGACCAGAGACGACCACCGCGCCATCATGAACACCATGATCCAGCTTTACGCCCAGTGCCGCGAGACTCAGGAAAAACAGTCCATGGGCTTCCTTATGAGCGAATGGGACCTGAAGCTTCTGAAGTACGGGCGTCTTTTCGAGGACAAGCTGATGGATCTTTCCGTCAACATTCCCCTGGAAGGCGCGCTCGACCTTTGCTGGCAGATCTTGGGAGAATGCTTCGAGAAGACCGAGATCAGTCTTAAACCGGAACTCATCGCCAAATACTGGCCCGCAAAATAAATGGCCAAACTTAAATTTTCCAAATCAGCCCTGAAAAGCGAACGCGACGCGCTCTCCCGCTACCGCCGCTTCCTGCCCACGCTGGAACTCAAAAAGGAACAGCTGGTGGCGGAAGTGAGAAGGATAGAGAAGGAGAGAGCGGAGATCACCGCCAGGAAGGAAAGGCTAATGAAAGACCTCAGCGAATGGGTCTCGCTTTTCTCCGAACCGGTCGACCTTCCGTCTCTCATCCAGGTGAAGGCCGTGAAAACGAAGCAGGGCAACATCGCTGGCGTGCCCATTCCGCTGTATGAAACGACGGAATTCGAGACGCGCGATTACGATCTCATGAACTATCCCGCCTGGGTAGATTTCGGCGTCGCCGCCGTAAAGGATCTGGCGAGCCTGCGGGGCCAGGACGAAGTGCTTGGCGAGCAGCAGCGCCTCATCAACGCCGAGATGCGCGTGACGGTCCAGAGGATCAACCTTTTCGACAAGGTCAAGATCCCCGAATGCAAATCTAACATCAGGAAGATCCAGATCTTCATCGGCGACCAGCAGGCCAGCGCCGTCGTGAGAGGCAAGATTGCCAAGAAGAAAAGCACTCAGAAGGGAGGACTGACGGCATGATAGTCGATATGCAAAAAGTCGCGGTCCTTTCCGTCGCTTCCGAGGAAGCGGCTCTCCTGGGCGAATTGAGACGCCTGGGCGTCCTGCACGTCACCACGAAAGACAAGACCGAGCGGCACTCAAAAGAAGTCGTTTCCGAAAAGATCAAGACGCTCCAGGGCGTCATCAACACGCTTCTGAACTGCCCGAAGACGGGAAAAGATCCCGGCCTCGCCGCCGAAGTGGTCATCCAGAAAGTCCTGAATCTCACCGAGGAGATCTCCCAGGATACGGAAACCGCCCAGAAGATCAGCAATTCGCTTTCTGCCTTGGAATGCTGGGGCGAAGTCGATCCCGCGCTCATTAAGGAACTGAAAGGGAAAGGCGTCACCGTCAAGCTCTACCAGTGCCAGAAAGAGCAGGAGCCTGAAGCGCCCCTGGGTGTTGTCAAGAAAGTCATTTCCGAATCGAAAGGCCAGGTCAATTTCGTCTTGGTCGGCAAGGAAGATTTCGCTCTTGACCTTCCGGAAGTCTCGCTTCCCGAAAAGTCCACCAAAGAGCTGAAGCTCGAACACGAGGGCTTGCTGAACCGGGTCGCTCAGGCCAGGGAAGAGCTCAACGCCCTGCGCGGCGCCCTGCCCGTTTTGGAAGAGTATCTTAAGGAACTGGAGAGGCGCTACGCCTACGCCAGCGCCTTCGACTCCGTCACCGTCGACGGCAAGATCATCTATCTGGAAGGCTACGTGCCGGAACCCGAGATGCCGAAGCTCATCGAGCACGCGAAGAGCGCGGGCTGGGGCCTCTGGTATGAGAAGGCCGACCGCAGCGATCCCGCCGTGCCGACGCTACTGGATCTGCCCTCTTGGCTGAAGCCCGTCAAGGTCGTCTTTGATTTCATCGACGCCATGCCCGGCTACAACGAGTGCGATGTCAGTCTCCCGGTCATGATCTACTTCACGCTGTTTTTCAGCATCATCGTTGGCGACGCGGGCTACGGCCTCATCTATCTCATCGCCGCGATAATCCTGAAGCTGAAAGTGAAAGCCAGGGCCGCGCAGCCTGCCATCATCTTCCTTTTGATCCTTTCGACAGGCACCGTGATCTGGGGCCTTTTGAACGGCGCCTTCTTCGGCATCAACAAGGAACTTCTGCCGCCCTTCATGCAGGGCCTGCCTTGCCTGAGAGGGGAGAAATCGATGCTCTGCGTCCAGTGGTTCTGCTTCGCCATCGCCCTGACGCATCTGGCGGGCGCCAGGATCTGGCGCGCCATCATCGCGGGGTCTGTCAGGGAAGCCTTGGGGAACCTCGGCTGGATGTTCTTCATCACCTGCAACTTCTTCGCCATCGTCACGATGATCGTGGGGGACACCTTCCCGTTTGTGGAGCACGCCTCCTTCCAGTCCTTCCCGGTCTGGTGCTACAGCGGAGGAATCATCGGCGCCGTTCTGATCCTCCTCTTCAGCGTGAACTGGGGATCGGTCGGCGACGTACTCTACACGCCCTTCAACTTCATCAACAGTTTCGTGGACGTCCTCTCTTACATCCGTCTTTTCGCGGTGGGGCTTTCCGGAACTTACATCGCGACCTGCTTCAACTCGATGGGCGCGATGCTCTACGAAGGGCAGACCGGCTGGAAGCTCATCGTTTTCGGCATCTGCGGGGCGCTGGTCATAGTTATCGGCCACCTCCTCAACATTGCCCTGGGCGCCATGAGCGTTCTGGTCCACGGCCTGAGGCTCAACACCCTGGAATTTTCCAACCATATGCAGATAAACTGGGAGGGCAAGGCCTACAAGCCCTTCTCTGAATCGATAGAAAATTAATTAAAAATAGGAGAAAAAATATGAACGAATTTCTGCAAACCGCTCTGATGTACGCTGGCGCTCTCTGCGCCGTTGGCTTCGCCGGCATGGGTTCCGCCCTCGGAACGGGCGCCGCCGGCCAGGGCGCCGTGGGGGCCTGGAAGCGCAGCTACATGCAAAACAAGCCCGCCAGCTTCCAGCTGACGGTCTTCGCCGGCGCTCCCTTGTCCCAGACCATTTACGGCATGATCATCATGTTCGTCATCATGGGCGGCAAAGCCCAGTACTTCCCGACCTACCTTGCCATCGGCATCGTGGGCGGCATCGCCATCGGCCTTTCCGCCTGGCTGCAGGGCAAGGCCGCGGCCGGCGCCTGCGACGCTTTCGGCGAGACTGGCAAAGGCTTCGTGAACTACCTTCTGGCCCTGGGCATCATCGAGACGGTCGCCATCTTCATCATGGCCTTCTCTTTGATCCTCATCTCCAAGCTTCCGGCCTAACGAAAAAAATAAGCGCCGCGCTTGCGGCGCTTTTTTTCTATGCTTTTTCTTCCCGCGGAACAGATCAGAGAATTAGACCGCAAGACCATCGCTTCCGGCACGCCGGGCCTCGTCCTCATGGAAAGGGCCGGCTATGCCGCTTTCCGCTTCCTTAGCGACGTTTTCGCTCCCAATGAAAAGCGTTTTCTCGTCCTGGGCGGTTGCGGCAACAACGGCGGCGACGCCTGGGTGGTCGCCCGCTATCTCATACAGGCGGGGCTTCACTGCAACGCCGCTATTATAGGGGACGCCGGCAAACTGAAAGGGGACGCGCTCACGCAGTTCCGACGCTTGGAAAATTCCATAAGCATCGCCGAGCTGAACGATATCTACGCGATCGAGCGCTATCTCTCCCTCTGGCAGGGCGGCGTCATTGTGGACGGGCTTTGCGGCACCGGTTTCAAGGGAAGCCCCAACGCGCTGCTTTCCTCCGCCATTTACGCCGTCAACGCCCATCCGGCCAAGGTCCTCGCGCTGGACATCCCCAGCGGACTGCCCGCCGACGGCTCTGAGAGCCAGCTCTTTATTAAGGCCGATTGGACCGTCACTTTCGGGCAGGGAAAACTCGCCTCCCTAAGAGCGGGGAGTGAGCGCCTGGGCCGCACGGAGATCGCTGACATCGGGCTGATGGAGCCGGGAAACAGCGAGAGCCCCTTTTGCGCGCTGTCTCTGAAAGAAGCCTCAAGCCTTCTGCCCAAACCGCAAAACGATTCTTATAAGCACAAGAGGGGACACCTGCTCCTTCTGGCCGGATCCGCCGGCATGGGCGGCGCGGCCATCTTAGCTGCCAAGGCCGCCGCGACAGGCGGCGCGGGCCTTGTCACAGCCGCTGTTCCCAAAGAGCTGGAACCGGCTTTCAATTCCGCTCTCCCGCACATTCTGACGCTCCCGCTTTCCGGCGAGCTCGAAAAAGACCTTGACCTTCTGGCGCCCCTGACGGAGAAATGTAGCGCGGCGGCCGCCGGCCCCGGTCTTCCCGACGACGCATACCACGCAGAGCTTTTGAAAGCGCTGGCCGGCTCCGGCATCAAAAAGCAGGTCTGGGACGCCGGCGCCCTTTCCATTTTCGGAAGGGAAAAGTTCGCGCTGCCGAATGACCTTGAGCTCGTCTTCACGCCGCACCTGGGAGAATTCAAGAAACTTATGGACTACGCTCCGGAAGGCGACGACTTCGCCCGCAAGGAAGCCGCCGCGGATCTGAGTGAAGTTTTCAACGTAACAGTGCTGCTCAAGGGCTACCATACGGTCGTAAAAGCCCCGGACAGCCTTCCTGGGCTCAATTTGACCGGCAACCCGTATCTTTCCACCGCCGGAACGGGAGACGTCTTGCTGGGCCTTTTAGGGGCCTTCCTGGCCCAGGGGCTCAAACCTTTCGACGCCGCGCTCCTGGCGGCTTACTACCATGGCCTGGCGGCGGACTTCGCGGCTCCTCTGGGCGGCCGCAGCGCGGACGACGTCGCTTCCTCCTTGGGCCGCGCCATAGCCTATGGCTGCTGATTTCGACATAATCGTCATCGGCGGGGGACACGCCGGCATCGAAGCCTCCCACATCTGCGCCAAAATGGGCCTTGAGACAGCGCTCGTAACGATCAGCAAAAAAACCATCGCGCAGATGTCCTGCAATCCCGCCATCGGGGGACTTGGCAAAACGAATCTCGCCACTGAAGTCGACGCGCTGGGCGGCCTCATGGGCTTGGCCGCCGACGCGAGCGGACTGCAGTACAGAGTCCTCAATCTCAGCAAGGGCCCGGCCGTCAGAGCCTTGAGGGCGCAGTCCGAGCGCACCGTCTATTCCGCCTTCATGCTCGGCGCTCTCGAAAGCACGCCGAACCTTACGATCATAGAAGGTCTGGCGGAAAAGCTTCTCACGGTGAATGGAAAATTAACAGGCGTGGAGCTTCAGGACGGAACGCAGATAGAGGCTAAAAAGATCATCCTCACCGTCGGCACTTTCTTAAGAGGCCTGATGCACATCGGAAAAGAGAAAACGGAAGGCGGCCGCCTGGGCGATCCTCCCTCCGTCGGCCTTTCCGCCAGCCTGAAAGAATTGGGCCTCAACTTGGGAAGACTGAAGACCGGAACGCCCCCCAGGCTCAGGAAAGCCTCCCTCGATTTTTCCAAAATGACGCTGCAGCCGGGCGACGAAGATCCTCCCGCTTTCTCCTTCCGCCACAAGACTCCGCCGGCGCTGAAAACGATAAACCAGCTGCCCTGCTATATCACGCACACCACCGCGGAAACGAAAAAAATAATCAGCGACAACCTCGACAAGTCCGCTCTCTACGGCGGTGAGATAACCGGCATCGGCCCGAGGTACTGCCCCTCCATTGAGGACAAGATCGTCCGTTTCAAAGACAAGGAAACGCACCACGTTTTCCTTGAACCGGAAGGCAACGACACGGACAGCTATTACCCCAACGGCATCTCCACCAGCCTTCCCAGAGACGTTCAGGAAGCTTTTGTGCGCACCATTCCCGGCCTCGAGAAGGCTGAGTTCATCCATCCCGCCTACGCTATAGAGTACGATTATTCCGATCCCAGGGACCTTTATCCGACTCTTGAGAGCAAGCTCGTTCCCGGACTTTACCTGGCGGGGCAGATCAACGGCACCTCAGGCTACGAGGAGGCGGCCGCGCAGGGGATAGCGGCCGGCATCAACGCCGCCGCGAACTTAAAGGGCCTTCCGCCTTTCATATTAACCAGAGATCAGGCCTACCTCGGCGTCATGATCGACGACCTCGTCACGTTAGGCGTCGACGAACCCTACAGAATGTTCACCAGCAGGGCGGAATACCGTCTGCTCCTGAGAGCCGACAACGCCGTCTACCGCCTGCACAGAGTTGCCAAAGATTACGGCCTCCTTGATCCCGAAGAGCTGGACCAGATCGAGAGAAATGAAGAACAGATCAAGGCGAACGTCGACGCCCTCAGGGAAAAATACTTCGAAGGCTCGCCCATGATAAGGGTCCTCGGCCGCCCGGAGATCACAAAAGAGGAGGAAGACTCCTGGCGTGAAAAACTCGCTCTCACAGACCTCGATGATGGCGTTTGGCGGGAGATTTTGGTACTCTGTAAGTATGACGGCTATATCCTGAGAGAAGAGCGCCAGGTCATAAGAGCGAAAAAATTCGACAGGAAAAGGATACCTTCCGACTACGATTATAAACTTGTGAAAGGCTTGAGAATAGAAGCGTTGCAGAAATTCAGCAGGGTACGTCCCCTGACCGTGGGCCAGGCCGCGAGGATCCCGGGGATAACCCCGGCGGACGCGGCGCTCCTGGCCGCCTATCTGGACGCCAAAGATTAAGGAGAAGCAAATGTATTTTTCGTGGGCTGAGATAAACTTGAACGCTTTCAGGCACAACGTCCAGGCTCTGAGGAAAATGCTCCCCAAGAGCACCAAGATACTTCTGCCCCTGAAGGCCAACGCCTACGGCCACGGCCTGGAAGCGACCGCCAAGGCCGCCTTCGAATTCGGCATCGACTGGCTGGGCTTGGCGACCTGCCGCGAGGCCCTCGAGATCCGCTCTTATGTTCCCAACGCCAACATCCTTGTATTGGGCCCTTCGGAGCCCGACGACGTCCGTGTCCTCTCCATCCAGAACATAACGCCGGTGCTGGTCGACCTCGACAACGCCCGCGCCATGAATGAGAGCGCCAGACATTTCGGCATGCCTCTGCAGGCGCATCTCAAGATCGACACCGGCATGGGAAGAGTCGGCTTCCGCTATGACAAGCTGGAAGACATTCTGGCCGCCACCAAATTAAGCCACATCAAGGTGACCGGCATCATGACGCACCTGGCCATGGCTGACCATCCGACGAGCGAACTGACCATCGCCCAGCAGCAGCGCTTCAAGGACGTCATAAAGTTCCTTGAGTCCAAGAAGGTCAACATTCCCTTGAAGCACATGGAAGCCAGCGGCGCCGTCCTGAACATCGACAATTCCGGCTTCAACATGGTCCGCCCCGGCATATTGATCTACGGCGGATACCCCCTCAACAAGGAAGAGATCGAAAAGCTGCACGGCACGACGCTTGAGCCGATGCTCAGCTGGAAGACACGGGTGACCCAGATCAAAAAAGTCCCCAAGGGCCAGACGCTCGGCTACAACGCCGTCTACACGACCACCCAGGAAACTTACATCGCCACCATCGAAGTTGGTTACGGCGACGGCTACCGCCGCATCCTCTCCAACAGGGCCGAAGTCATAATTAAGGGCAAACGCTACCCCGTAAGAGGCATGATCAGCATGGACCAGACCACTATCGAGCTTGGCCCGGACGAACCGGTCGTCAAGCCCGGCGATGAAGTGGTCCTCCTCGGCAGGCAGGGCGAAAACGAGATCACCGTCAAAGAGATGGCCGAATGGATGGGCACCATCACCTACGAAGTCTACACCGCCATTTCCGCTAGAGTCGAGCGCCGCTACATGTTCAACGGAAACCAGCTCTACAACTTCGTCTTTTCCAATTTCGGCCTCATGGCCGACGCCACTTTGCTCTAATAAAAAAAGCGCTTCAAATGAAGCGCTTTTTATTTCTGGAGCGGGCGATGGGGCTCGAACCCACGACCTCGACCTTGGCAAGGTCGCGCTCTACCAACTGAGCTACGCCCGCGAAAATCGGCATTTTTCTTTCGGTTCTCTTATGGAGCGGGCGATGGGGCTCGAACCCACGACCTCGACCTTGGCAAGGTCGCGCTCTACCAACTGAGCTACGCCCGCATAAGAAGAGAAAGTACGGTAATGGTATCAAAAGAGCGCCTGCTATTCAAGCGCAAATACGATTGGTGCCGAAAAGAAGACTCGAACTTCCACAGGGGGATCCCTACTACGACCTGAACGTAGCGCGTCTACCAATTCCGCCATTTCGGCACAAATCGTATGTTGGAGTATTGTATTAGAAACAGGTCGGAAAGTCAAGGGTAAATGCGTGTTGAATGAAGACCAAAAAAATGGTATAGTGCTATAAAAAGAGGATACTTTATGAAAAAACCGCTTGCTTTGTTTTTACTGCTTCTTTGCGTCGCCCTGCCCGGCCTGGCCGAACAGGAGCTTAAGTACATGGCCTACAACTTCTATTCCGACCCTCATATGCATGAGACCAGCGGTAGGTTCGACTCCTTCATGATCGATTTCATGGCCGAGAAAACGCCCCTTTCGACTTACTGGGCGATGGGCAATTTCTCGCTGGACGTGAAGAGCGAGAAAACGCAGAAGGCTTTCGAAGGCATCAGGGGCGTGCACGGGTACTGCGGCGTGCAGAACTCCGACCGCAAAGTGGGCATCATTTCTTTTTGGGAGGCGAAATACAAGGAAAACGGCGAGGAAAAGCTTCTGCATGCCCAGAGGATCTACCCGGAAGGGCACAGCAAGTTCGCCCACGAGGGCGAAGGCACCAACTGCATCCAGCCCTTTGACTGGGCGTCTGGGCAGTGGTACCGCATGCTGCTCCATTCCTGGGACGACATCGAGACCGGCAGGACCTTCGCGGGCCTCTGGTTCCAGGACGTGAAGACCGGGAAATGGCATCTCTTCTCCTACTTCAACACGCTTCTTTACAATTCCTGCTTCATAAGGAACGTTTCCCAATTCATGGAGAACTTCTACGGCGGCGACGTCAGGACGAACTGCAACGTCGAGCGCAACGTTTTCTTCAAGAACATGTACGTCTTCGACCACGAGAAGAAAGACTGGGTCTCCATCCACACCACGACTTTAAGCTACGGCGACGGCGGCGGCAAGCTCGAGCACCAGAAGAAGTATGGCGCGCACACCTTCGGCGCGACGGAAGAGCATTTCTGGGGCCTTACGGGAGGCAGGGTGGAGGACCAGGCCGCCTATGAGGAAGCAGCCGTAAAGAGGTCGAAGCACACCATCAGCCAGCCCGAAAAACCGGAGCTCGGAGAGCCCAAGATCGCCAAGCTTTCGCTCGACGGGAAGAAGAAGCTCACCTGGGATCTCACCGAGCAGTCGACGCCTCAGCTGGCTTACCGGGTAAGGGCGGTCAACGCCAAAGGCAAGGTCGTCTTCGAGAAAGCCGGCACAAGGCCCGAGGTCAAGTCAATCGCCCTTCCCGCCATGAAGAGCGACGCTTTCAAGGTCACTCTCACGATAGTGGATGTTTTCGGAAAAAAGACCGAAGCGAATTTTGAGACCGACCTCTACAAAGCCGCTACGAAAAACGTCGCGAAGAATTAAATTCCCAGATATTCCCTGAATTGGGCGATCTGTTCCTCCGTCGGGATCCATTCGGATCTTCCGCCGCCGCGTTTCATTAGAAATTCGGATTTGACGCCGCCGAAGGCGTGGTAGGGGATGACTTCTGGCTTCACGCCGCCAGTTAGCGAGCGGCAGAGTTCGGCGCATTTTTCATAATGGCGTTCGTCGCTGTTTACGCCGTTCACCAGGATGAAGCGCAATTTTATTTTCGCGCCCAGATCAGCCGCTTTCCTTAAATTGTCAAGG
>JAGCDY010000027.1 GCA_017650925.1 bacterium | reverse complement strand
TCTCTGTTCTGGCGGCGCTCGTCTGCGCGGGCGCGCTTTTGGCCGACACTTCACCCTGGTCCGAGCCCTTCGATTTCTGCGGGGGAAAGATCAAAGATAACATCGTTTTGAAGCCAACGGACAAGCTGGCCTACAGCAGCGCCATGGCCGAGGGAGAGCCGAAGTCTTTGACGATCACGGTGAAAGATACGAGCGACTCCACAATAACGGCAAGTATCTTCGAGGATGATTCCTCTACCCCAGTGGAAGGAACCGTCGTTTGGAAATACACCGACAAGATCTACAAGGATTTCCCGATAGACGACACCTACCGCCTGACCGAGACTGTTGTGAGCGACAAGGAGACAAAGGTCTTCACCAAGGACGTGACGATACTGCCGGAGCCCGCGGGATTTTTGCTTCTTGGTCTTATCGCGGTTTTCTTTTTGCGCAAACGAGTAAAGAGCCTGCTCGCGATCGCCGCGCTGATCTTAGTCAGCGCTTTGAGCGCTCAGGCTGAATGCACCGTCACGGAAGTCAAAGGCATGCAGATGTGGCCCTTTGACACAAGCGTCATCATAAACTATACGCTGGAATGCGATTCCGATTCTCTGCTGCAGGTGAAATTCTATGGATCCGTATATGATGACGGCTCGTGGCCTTTCAACCTTTTCTCGGCGGGGTCATTATCCGGAGACGGCGTTGGGACGCTTCCCGGACCCGGCAAATACAAAGCGATCTGGCGTCCGGATGATGTTTTCACACATTCCGTAAATCATCTGATGGTCAGAATCGAGGCGGTGGAAATTTCGAAACGCCTTTATATGGTGATCGATCTCGAGAGTGGCGCCATAAGCTACCTCAAGGACGTGCCGGAAGGCGGGTGGACAGACGAATACAAGACTACCAAGATGGTTCTGAGAAGGGTTAAGGCCGGTACCTTCACGATGGGCTCTCCGCAATATGAATCAGATTGGAGAAAAGATTATGAGATCCAGCATGATGTCACGCTAACAAAAGATTTTTACATTGGCGTCTTTGAGACTACTCAGAAACAGTACAAAATGATCACAGGCAGCGATCCCTCAGGTCAAAAAGGCGACATGAGACCTGTTGAGGCCATTACCTATAACATGATCAGAGGAAAGGAAAAAGGCTCCGCCTGGCCGGCCAACAACGACGTGGACGAGGACTCCTTCATGGGCAAGCTGCGCGCGAAGACATCCAAAACTTTCGACCTTCCCACGGAAGCCCAGTGGGAATATGCCTGCCGGGCCGGAACGTTCAAGGCTTGGAACAACAACACCGACGCCAGCAAAGAGGCCTATCACGACGAAAACTTGGACAAACTTGGCCGCTATAGTAAAAACGGTAAAGATGGTAAGGGCGGCTACGATGATCTTCACACCACGGTCGGTTCGTATCTGCCGAACTACTGGGGCCTCTACGACATGCACGGCAACGTTTGGGAGATGTGTCTGGATTGGTGGGGGGACCCCGGAAGCTATACCAGCGATCCGGTCACGGATCCGGTGGGCGCCGCCGAAGGTACCAGCCGCCATATGCGCGGCGGTTCACAAGCCAACCCTGCGGGCGAATGCCGATCGGCGTACCGAGCCGGCAACGGCCCGAATGACCGCTATGAATTCGTCGGTTTCCGCGTGGCTTTGACTGTGTCTGATGACGACGATGACGATCCCGGGCAGCAATCCTTCTGAATATATGGGCGACACGAGGCCGGTGGACAGCGTTTCTTACGATATGATCCGCGGAGCGGAAAAGGGCGCGGGCTGGCCGGCCAACGGCGACGTCGATGAGGATTCCTTCCTTGGCAAACTTCGCTCAAAGACGAGCAAAGCCTTCGATCTTCCCGCGGAAGCCCAGTGGGAGTTTGCCTGCAGAGCGGGAACGACTACCGCTCTCCGGAGGACCACCGCACATACAACGGCTTCCGCGTAGTTCTGGTCCCTTAAAGCGAAGTTGAGCGTTGAGCGCATTGAAAGCGACCGGCCACCATCGCGGCCGGTCGTTTTGTTTTTATTACCCATGTGTGATATAATACCCATGGGTAATAAATAATACACGGTGGGTGAAAACATGAAAAAGACTGTTGAGATCATAAATGAGCTTAGGGCCTACGAAAGTGAGCGCGAATGGTTCGAGTTCAAACTGAATTGGTCTAACGCCAAGGAGATTGGGGAATACATATCCGCCCTCGCCAACAGCGCCGCCTACGAGGGACGCAAAAACGGCTATCTAGTTTGGGGAATAAACAATAAGACGCATGGAGTGGAGGGAACGACTTTTAACCCGAACAGTGAGGTCAAAGGTGAACCATTGAAGCATTTTTTGGCCAGACAATTGTATCCGGAAAATAATTTCAATTTCGACGAAACTGTTATCGACGGCAAGCGCGTTGTTCTGCTGACGATCCCCGCGGCCAAAATCTCTCCCTTAAGTTTCAACGATGAGAGATTCATACGCATTGGCTCGAGCAAAGAGAAGATCAGGAAGTATCCTGAAAAAGAATCCTTCTTGTTTCAAATTCTCAGAACGGGATTCCCGACAATGGAGAACACGCCCTCAGATTTCCAGGACCTGACATTCGAGAAACTGTTCATGTATTACGGTGCGAAGGGACTTCCTTTAAATCGGACAACTTTCAAGCGTAATCTTGGTTTGCTGACGGAAGACGGCAAGTACAATATTCTGGCGCAGCTTTTGTCAGACGATTCCCATATGACTATAAGGGTGGCGCTTTTCTCGGGCAAGACGAAAGCGGACATGATGTTCGCGGTTAGGGAATTCGGCAATCAGTGCTTGCTTTACACTCTGGACGACATTCTTCGTTACGGAGACGTTCTGAACGTTATGCAGGCGGACGAAAGGGACCGCGTGGTGGAGAGAAAGGAAGTGCCTTTGTTCGAGAGCGATGCTTTTCGCGAGGCGGTCATAAACGCGTTCGTGCACAACGCCTGGGTTACGAAGAACGAGCCGATGATCACGGTCTTTTCCGACAGGATAGAGATACTCTCAAGAGGTACGCTCGCGCCTGAACAGACAATGGAAGGATTTTATTCCGGGGTATCCGTCCCGGTAAACAAAAAGCTATCCGATCTCTTCTTGCAGCTACATATAAGCGAGCGGACAGGCAGAGGCGTTCCCACGATCGTCAAAGCCTACGGCAAGAAAGCCTATGAATTCCTGGAGAACGCCATAGTGGTGAAGATCCCCTTCAATTGGATCAACGTGATGGGGGAGAGATCCGGGAGCAAAAACAAGCAGAAACCACTGTCCAAGACGCAGCAAAAGATCCTGACGCTGATAAAGGAAAATCCCAGCATCACCAAGGCTTTGGTTGCGGAAGCCCTTTACCTCGGAAAGACCACCGTGGACAACGGTTTCTCTGTTCTGAAGGACAGCGGCTACATCGAGAGAGTTGGCTCGAGGAAAAAAGGCTACTATAAGATCCTGAAAGACGATTAATGTTATTAAGCGACTGGCCGCATTCCGCGGCCGGTCGTTTTGTTTTGCTCATCATTTATCCCGGCGTACCTCGTACGACGCGGAGTTGAGATATCTGGCGAAGAAGGGGTCGCCTACGAAATATACGGCTTTGAGCCTTTCAACATAGCCTTTCGCTACCAGCTTCAAAAGCGCGCCGTGGACGGTCGAGGACTGACCGAGGCCGAATTTGCGCCGATACTCCTCTTCGAAACAGTCGGTGGGGGAGGCGGCGAGAGCGGACAGAAGGCGCCTCTGGGCGCCCGAAAGGTCCTCAAGAATGATCTCGTATTGTTCGCGTTTCATATCGACAAGGCTGTCGGCGGCGTCATCAACGTCTTCCAGGCTGATCTTTTTCCCGCTTCCGGCCATGACGTTTTCGTATATTTCCGAAGACAGCGCCTGCACATAGTATGGGATGTTGTGAGACAATTCCAAAACTTTGTCCACCGCTTCTTTTCCGATGACGATATCCACCGAGGCGAACCTCTCCGATACGAAGCGGCGGCTTTCCTCGATCGGCGGCTTGTCCAGCTGAAGAATGCGGGCTGAATTGTAGAAAGGCCTGGCGTGGTCGCTGAACATCCTTTGCAGCATGTGCGTCTTGGAGCCAAGGAAGACGTAACGCACGGAGTTGTGGTGCTGAATGCAGCCGCGGAAGACGCCCTCCATGGGTATCTTGCCGGCCCAGGTGGCGATCTCCTGAAATTCGTCGAAAATAACGACAAAGGTGCGTTGGCCGCCCGCGACCTTTTCCGGAAGATCCAGCACTTCCTCAAGATCATTGACGGAAAACCTTCTGGTCGTAAAATCGAGTTCGACGGTCGGCTTTCCGTTGTCATCCACCGTGAATTTAGGGCGAAGGCTGGAGAGACCGCTTCCAATTAGGCGCATGATCTTCTCCGCGGCGCTTTCCGCGGCGTAGACCGCCGAGGCGTATTTCTCGCAGAAACTCTCCACCGAGTCGATCTTCATCATGTCGAAGTATAAGCAGGTGAAGCCGTCGGCGGCCCACTTCTCGATGACCTTTTTCACCAGAGACGTTTTCCCGTACCGGCGCGGAGCGTAAAGGACGATGTTCGAGGAGCCGCCGGCTATGGTGGAGTAGAGCTTCTCACCGTCCAGCGTGCGGTCGTAATACTGTTCGCCCGTTACGGCGCTTCCGAATTTGAAGGGATTAGACATTTTTTTCATGATGATTCTCAATGGGTGTTTTGCTTACCTAAATTTAGGTAACTTAATTTTAGGTAAGTATATCATATCCTATGTTTACAAGCAATAGCGTGCTTACCTAAACTTAGGTAACTTAATTTTAGGTAAGCGGAAAGCGCTTCTGTTTTCATTTTAGGGTCATTTGACCCTTTTTTGAAAGTAGAGGGGCCTAGAAGGTCAGGACGGATTGGATGTCTGGAGAGTTCGTGAAGAGCATGGCCAGGCGGTCGATGCCGAGGGCGGTGCCGGCGGAAGGGGGGAAGGTCTTCATGGCTTCCAGGAAGGTATTGGGGAAGGGATATGGCTGCATGCTGTTTTGCGCCCTGCGTTGCTGCTCTGTTTCGATATTCTGGCGCTGCTTTTCCCAGTCGGCCAGTTCCGTGCAGCCGTTGGCCAGTTCCAGGCCGCCGATGTAAAGCTCGAAGCGCTGGCAGAAATTCGGGTCGTTCGGGCAGGGGGCGGACATGGGGCAGTATTTGGCGGGGTAGTCGGAGAGGAAGGTCGGCGTTTTCCAGCCGAGGTTGGGCTCGATGAGTCTAGTCATTTCCTCATCGAATTGGAAATCGTCTGTGGGGGTTGGGTGGCCGGCGTATTTTTGGTAGGCCGCGTTTACTTGTATGTCTTCCCAGTTGGAGAAGAGGTCGATCTCTTTGTCGCCGCGCTCGATGGTCTGGGTGTTCAGGACTTCCGCGATGAAGCGGATGAGTTTTAT
>JAGCDY010000026.1 GCA_017650925.1 bacterium | reverse complement strand
CCGCCGCGCCGGAATTCGGGCGGCAGACTTTGTCGAAGGCATTCCGGTCGAAAAATATCATGCCAGCACGTCCGCTGTACGCGCGCCGGTAGTCTTTATTAAGACTTGTGGCGCCGTGATTATTTGAAAGCCGATCTCCCCGGCGGAAAAGCAGATCCTGTCAAGCTTAAGAGCCGATTCGTCCAGGAAAACGGGATACGGCCTTTTCAAACCGATGGGCGAGCAGCCGCCGTGGACATAGCCCACTTCCGGGAAAAGGTCCTTGCTTTTCAGCATGGAGAGACTCTTCTCCCCCGCCGCCTTCGCGGCCTTTTTGAGATCCAGCTCCGCGTTTCCCGGAATGACGAAAACGAAGATGCCCTTGGGATGCCCGTTGGTGGTGACCAGCGTTTTGTAGACCGTTTCCGGAGGAAAATCGAGGATCCGCGCCACTTCTACGGCGCTGGGGACCTCCTTATAAGAAAAGGAGCGCAGTTCAAAAGCTGCGCCTTCCTTTTCCAGTATCCTTACAGCGTTGGTCTTTTTTGTTTTCACTTAGCCAGAAGCTCTTCGGCCATTTCCTTCAAGGCGCGGAAGTCTGTCTTGCCGGTTCCCTGCAGCGGGATCTTCTCGACTTTCAAGACCTGGCTGATCCTGGCCAGGTTGGAGAATCCGCCTTCCTTCAGCGCGTTGTTGACTTCCGTCTTGTCGATGTCCTGGGTCGTCAGCATGACGATGAAGGGTTTGCCGTCGCCTTCGAAATACTGCAAGGCGAGGCTCGGGCCCATGGCGTTGGAGGGCCACTTGGCTTCCAATATCTGCTCCAGGGCGGGCAGGCTTATCATCTCGCCGCCTATCTTCACGAAGCGTTTCAAGCGGCCGGAAATAACGATGACGCCTTCTTCCGTAAGATAACCGAGGTCGCCGGTGTTGTACCAGACTTTGCCGTCGAAATTAAGGAAGGGGCTCTTCAATTCCTTGTCGAGGTAGCCGCTGAAAATGCTGGGGCCGGTGACGCAGATGATGCCTTCCTGCATGGCGGAAAGCTTTTCGCCCGTATCCAATGAAACGATGGCAGCCTCCACGTGCCTGAAGGGTTTTCCGACGCCCACGGTCCGCGGGGCCGTATAGTCGCCGACCGCGATCACGGGAGAGCATTCCGTCACGCCGTAGCCTTCCCTGAGCCTGGCCTGGGGACAGGTCTTTTCATAGCCTTCGAAGACTTCCTGGGGCGTTCTCTCGCCGCCGGACACCACTTTAAGGACAAACTGAAGCTGCTCGGGCCTTCCCGCTTTCAGAATGCCTTTCAAAAACGTCGGCGTGGCCGGAAGGATGGTCATCTTCCAATCCTCCAGCATCTGGGCCAGATTCTTGTAGTCCAAGGGATTGGGATAGTGGACGGTCCTGACGCCCGCCACCATGGGCAATACCACGGAAGTGGTCAGGCCGTAGGAATGGAAGGGCGGGAGTATTGAGAAAATGGAATCCTGGGAGTTGGCCAGCAAGGCCTCCGCCGCGTCGCCGCTGTTTATAAGCAGATTCTTGTGCGTCAGAGGAACGCCTTTGGGCAGGTTCTCGGAACCGGACGTGAAAAGGATCAGCGCCACGTCGTCCTCTTTCACGTTTTTCTGGTCGTAAATGGAGAGGATGGTGTCGACGGGCAGCAGGCTCTTAACAAAAGCTTTCAGTTTGCCCCAGGGCGTGGCGCCCGCTTTCAGGATGTCTTCCAAAAACATCAGCTTGTCCTCGAAGAGATCCTTGGGCACGTTGTCCATGCGGCTCCAAACTTTCTTGGAGGTAAGAATGGTGGTCAGTTCCGCGCTCTTCAATACGTGCTCCAGGCTTTTGCGGCCCAGCGTCCAGTTCAAAGGCACGGGAACTTTGCCAGCCATCATGCAGCCGATGAGAAGATGGTCCGTGGCCGCCAAAGAAGGCATGAAGATGCCGATCCTTTCCGCTTTGATGCTCTTTACGGAATCGGCGATGAGCAGCGTAACGACTCTTGATTTCGCGTAGTCCAGTTCGCCCAATATGGCGTCGGCGTCGGAGATGTATTTGCTGCCCAGTCTGGCGCAGGCCTTAAGGTAGGCTTCGGGGATGGTCTTGCCGTCGATGAAAGGCTCGGGCCTGTTCTCGTTGGCGAACCATTTTTTAGAGGGCATGAAACGGAAGGAGGTGCTGTCTTTTTCGTTGCTCATTTGCTTAACTTATTTTTGACTTTAAGGAACGGTAGTCCGTCTTGCCGGTCCCAAGGAGCGGCATTTCGGGAATGGTTATGACTCTGGATATGCTGGCGATGTTGCCGAATCCAGCTTCTTTCAGGGCTTTGTTGGCGTCGTCGGGAGTGATCTTCTCAAGTACGGAGAAGAGTATGAGCTCCGGACGCTCGCCTTCAACTTCTTTGCTTTCCACGGCCATCAGCGGCTTGTCGTCACTACTTGGCCAGCGGTGGTTCAATACGCTTTCAAGTGCGGGCAGGCTGATCATCTCGCCGCCTATCTTCACGAAGCGTTTCAATCTTCCTGTTATGATCAATTGTCCTTCCGGCGTGAGGTAGCCTAGGTCGCCGGTGTTGTACCACTTGTCGCCGTCGTCCAGGATAAGGAAGGGATCGGGCGAGCCGCCCAGGTATCCGCTGAAGACGCTGACGCCTTTGGTGACGATGAGGCCCTGCTCGTTGGCCGGCAGTTCCTTGTGATCGTCAATGGAAACGATCATGACGGTCATGCCAGGGATGGCCTTGCCCACGCCCACCACCTTTTCGCCGGCGCGCGTCAAACTGACCAGCGGCGAGCATTCGGTGATGCCGTAGCCCTCTATCACGCAGGTGTGCGGAGAACGGACCGCGAAGAGGTCGAAGAGCTCCTTGGGCGCCTTTTCGCCGCCCACGCCCACCAGTCTCACGGTCTTGAACATCTCGGGTTTTCCCGCCCTCAGGATGCCTTTCATGAAGGTGGCGGTGCCGCCCATGACGGTGGCGCCCCACTTGACCGTGCCGTAAGCCAGCTTGCGGTAGGCCGTGGGATCGGGATAATGCGCGATCCTGATGCCGCAGATGGTGGGCATCAAGGTGGTCATGGTCAGACCGAAGGAGTGGAAGGGCGGCAGGAAGGAATAGAGTACATCGTCCGCCGCGATCTTGGCGCAGACGAACACGCCGTTGATGTTGTTCATCAGGTTGCGGCTGTTCAGAGGCACGCCCTTGGGCACGTTCTCGGAACCGCTGGTGAAGAGGATGGCCGCCACGTCGTCCTCATTTTTATTCTCGATGCCGAAGCATCTCAGAAGTTTTTCCGCCTTGTAATTCTTATAGCGCAGCGCCTTCAGTTTCAGGCCCAAGCCTATGCGCTTCTTCAATTCTTCCACGCACAGAAGCATGTCGTCGAAAAGATCCATCGGCAGGTCGTCGACCTTGTCGATGAAGGCTTCCGCGGAGAGCACGGTCTCGATCTCGGAAGCCGCGATGACGTGCTTCAGGTTCGCTTCGCCCAGCGTCCAGTTCAGCATCACGGGCACTTTTCCCGCCAGCATGGAGGCGTACATCAGAATGTCGCAGAGCGTGGTGGAAGGCAGCATGACGCCGATCCGTTCGCCAGGAAGTTCCTTGATGAGGGAGGCGAAAATTATGAGCGCCATCTTGAATTTTTCATAAGTGAGGATGCCGAAGGTCTCGTCCGCCACCATGGGCAGTTTGCCGCCACGGTCAAGAGACTTCAAAAGCGCCTCGATGACCGTCTTGGCTTCCGGCAGGCCTATCTCGCGCTTAGCTTCTTTGCGCCATTCCTCCGGCGCCAGCTGGACCTGCTCGGGCGCGATCTGCTGCTTGGCGGCCGCCGCGAAATGCGCCACCGCCGCCACGTTCACCAGCTCGTTGGGCGCCACGTCGGTCACGCCGTAGTTGTCCTGCAGCCAGCTCAATACTTCCGCGGCCTCCAGGGAGTCCATGCCCAGGTCGTCGGTCAGACGGTCGTTGGCGTGCACGGCGGAGGGATCCAGCTTCTTCAGCCTGGCGATCTCGCCGATCACGTCCGCCAAGATCTTTTCGTTTATCGCCTTCTCGTCGATCTCAGGCTTGGCGTCCGCCTGGGCGATCTCCGGCAGCCTGGAGCTCCAGAAATAGAAGGGGTAAAGCTTCAACTCTTCCCTGCCAAACTGGTCGTGCCAGTTCTGCAGCCAGGCGTTCAGTTCCATCTTGTCCTGGCATTTTCTGGGAAGGTCGCTTCCCGCCATCTCGATCTTGATATCAACAGGCCTTCTCGG
>JAGCDY010000025.1 GCA_017650925.1 bacterium | reverse complement strand
CTACGCCTTCGACCACATGCCCTCCAGGAAATACCTGAGCATCCGCTGGCGCGGCACCGACCTTCTGCCCAGGGACAAAGACGAGCGCATCCCCATCACCAAACTGGGCGACCGCTTCTTCCTGCTCTTCGGCGAAGGCTACCTGGCCGACAAGACCAGATCCTGGAAGACCCTGGACAGCGACGAGCTCCAGTCCTTCTACCAGAGGATCGTGAGAGTCTACGGCTGGGATCCCATCAAGAAGTGGTACAGGCTGATCGGCGCGGTCAAGGACAAAGGCATCCCCGCCCCCGCGACCCCGGAAGAGAAAGTCAACTTCCAGTTCGCCGCTCTGAACAAAGCCGTCGGCCAGAACCTCATCAAGTACTATCAGCTCTGGCGCTTCCCGGTGACCGAGGAATCTCTCAAGGCCGCCGCTGAAAAATACGGTCTGGAATAATTTTCTAGCCTTAAGCTTCAAAAAACAACACCCACCCCTTGCTCACATCGCTTAGGGGTGGGTGTTGTTTTTTGCAAAGGTTGCGCATTTGCGCGCAAAAGTCAACTTGACAACGCCTTTCCTGTAAGATACAATATCTCAAGCAATTTGGCCTTTGCTAAGTCCATTCTATTAGCGCCCCAGCGTGCTCTTAACGTTATAACGGAGTATCCAAAATGTTTAGCAACATCGGAGAAAAAATAAAAATATTTGCTGTTATATGTTGTGTTTTGGGTATAATCATATCACTGGCAAGTTCAGCGTTTGTGGCTTCTCAAGGTAATTACTGGCACAACACTTCGTCCGAAGCCCTAATCGTGCTGATTGTGGGGTGTCTTGTTTCCTGGATCGGAAGCTTTTACGCATATGGGTTTGGTCAATTGATCGTGCATTTAAAGAACATTGACGAAAAACTAAACGGCACATATTTGCCGAACAAATTAGACTCAAAAAACGATCAGATGAAACAATGGCTTGACGATGGCCTTATTTCGGAAGAAGAATACAACAAAAGCATCGGGCGAGATAATGAACCGCTCGTTTGAACCAGGACAAAGCACTTAATATAAGAGGGGATTCAAAATGTATAGCAACATCGGAGAAAAAATTAAAGTGTTTGCCGCTATGTTCTGCGGTATCGGGATGCTCATTTCGTTTTTTTCCGCCCTCTGCATATGGTCTAAAGCCAGTCAGTATCACGATGACGCAAGCGCGGTGGTTGGTCTTGCCGTATTGGTGATTGGTTGTCTTGCTTCCTGGATCGGAAGCTTCTTCACATACGGGTTTGGCCAATTAATTGAACACGCAAAAAACATTGACGAAAAACTAAACGGCACCGGAACGCCAAGCAAAGCCGAAACAAGACCATCCCCGACAAAACAATGGCTTGACGAGGACCTAATTTCGGAAGAAGAATACAATAAAATCATAGGGCGAAAAGATGAATAGCTTATTTGAACCAGGGCAAAAAAGCAGGTCGCTGTCGATTGCGTTGCTTGGTCTCGCTGCTTTGGGACGCGGCGCAATGATCGTTCGGTCTTTACTGTCGTTTTTTTCGCACGATTGGGTCTTATATTTATTTAACGCTTTAAGTTTGCTTGGTAATGTTGTTTTTTGTTTCGCTCCGCTCGTTCTGTTGTTGTGTTATTTGCTTTCTAATTCAAGAAAAGGCTCTCTCGCTCGATATTCAATCGTTCTAATTGGCGCTGGCGGTCTTTTTGGTTTGTTATATCCCGTATTGGTTGTTTTACTTTACTCGTTCACATACGGTTCGTTCCCGGTTGGCTCTTACATGCTTAGCTCTGTGCCGTATCTTTTAATGAACGTTTCGATATTGGTCGCATCTCCGATCGTGTTTTTTGAAATAAAAAAAAGAGTCAAAAAAACTCTGCCTTGGATTTGCCTTGTTGAAGCATCCATTCTGTTTTTTTATAGTTTTTGCTCTTTCTCTAAAGCTTTCTTTGTTTACAATGTTATTCAAACTCTTTCAACAGTTATCCCGTGGGCGGCACTTTTCGTTATGACAAAAAATGACCTTATTGTGTTTGACGATTACAGCTGGGACGCCAAGATAATTTCAACAACCGAAGAGCTTCGCAGACTAAAAATGTTGTTTGAAACAAACCAGATCTCCGAAGAAGAATATACGAGAAGAAAAGCGATTGTTCTCAATATCAGATAAAGCTTGCAACGGCAGATTCCGTAAAACGCAATACAGCACCCACCCCTCGTACATCGCTTAGGGGTGGGTGTTGCTTTTTAGCAAATGGTATAATTCATAAGGCAAAACAACATTAAGGAGTATTTATGGCAGAACATGAACACGAGCATGAGCACGATCACAACAGTCATCTCTTTGTGATGCTGATCTTCAATTTCGCCCAGCTGGCCATGGTCAACCTTGGCAAGATCGCCAACCCCGAGACCAAGGAAACGAAAGTCGACCTCCAGGGCGCCAGCTACTTCATCGATTCCCTCGTCATGCTGAGGGAAAAATCCAAGGGCAATCTCTCCAAGGAAGAATCCGATCTTCTGGACGACCAGATCGCCATGCTGCAGATGAACTACGCAGAGACCGCCGAGGATCAGAAAAAAGACAAGGAGCAAAAATAATGAAGCCCGTCGTTCTGCGCGATAAGAAGGCCGCGAGAGCCTATGTCACGGCCCAGCAGAAGGCCGGCAAGACCATCGCGCTGGTCCCAACCATGGGAGCCTTGCACGAAGGCCACGCCTCCCTTATGCGCCAGGCCCGCCCCAAAGCCGACATCGTCATCGTCTCGGTCTTCGTCAACCCCACCCAGTTCGGCCCCAACGAGGACTTCGCCAAATATCCCAGGACCTTCCAGGACGATCTCTTGGTCTGCGAAAGGGAAAAGGTGGACGCCGTCTTCGCGCCCCAGCCCAAGGACATGTACTTCGAGGACCGCTCCGCCTGGGTCAACGAGGAGAGCCTTTCCCTCTTCCTTTGCGGCGCCAGAAGAATTGGCCACTTCAAGGGCGTCTGCACCGTGGTTTCCAAGCTTTTCAATCTCTTCCAGCCGCAAGTGGCCTGCTTCGGCAAAAAGGACGCCCAGCAGCTTCTCATCCTGGAGCGCATGATAAGGGACCTGGACTTCCCTATAAAGGTTATCGAATGCCCGCTCATCAGGGAAAAGAGCGGCCTGGCATTGAGCTCCCGCAACAAATACCTGAGCCCGGAAGAAAAGAAACAAGCCCTGGTCCTCAGCCAGTCCCTCAAGGCCGCCAAGGAAGCCGTCTCATCCGGCAAAAGCGCCAATCAAGTAAGGAATCTCATAACCAAGATCATTACTTCCGCCCCGCTTGCCAAGATCGACTACGTCAGCGTAGTCGACCGGGGAACTCTTGAGGAAATAAAAAGCTTCAGACCTGGCCAGAAGATCCTTGTCGCCCTGGCCGTCTATTTCGGCACCACCAGACTAATCGACAACGTCTGGCTCACTACGCCCAAGAAATGAGCGATCGCATCGTCATCATTCCCGGAGACGCCCTCCTGGACAAGTATCCGGAGGGCGTCCCCATGAGGGAAGCCATGATAACGGGCCCCTGCGAAAGGGAAGTCTTTTCCCCATCCTTCCTCGCAACGCGCGCCGCCTGGCACCGGGAAACGCTTGACGATTACAAGCAAAAAGTTTTCTCCATTTTTCCTCCCGAAGAACAACTCAAAAACAACGATCTTACTCTTGTCTTCGGCCACGAGGCTTTCTGCCAGATTAACCTTCTGACATTTTTGGTTTACTTAGCCCAAATAGGCCGCCAAAAAGAAGCGACGATCTCCCTTATCGACGAATTCAAAAGCAACGCCCCTGTCAGATCCTTTCCTTTTTCCGCCTGGGAGAACGTCAAGATCTGGTACGAAACGCTGCTCATAAATAAGCGCGCTTTCAGAAGCGACCCTGCTCTTTGGCCGGAGCTGAAAAAAGCCGCCGCTCTTTATCTTCTCTTAAGGGAAGAGCAGAACGAGATCACCGACATCATCGACGAAAACCCTAATCTTTCGGAAAACGCCCTGGTCCGCCTCCTCTTAAGCTGGGACAAGGACTACGGTCTTTCTGACGATATTTTCCTCAGCCTGATCAGAACGCGCAGAGCGCAAACCCAAAAGGCAAACTTATGATCATCTACGTTGACGCTAAAGCCAAAGGCCCCGGCCGCGGCACGAAAGAAGAGCCCTTCGCGAAGATAAACGACGCCGCGCGGATCGCCAAACCCGGCGACGAAGTTTTGGTGGCCCCCGGCCTCTACCGCGAGTACGTTGACCCCCAAAACGCCGGCACGGAAGAGCAGAGGATAGTTTACCGCAGCGCGGAGCCCCTGGGCGCGGAGATCACCGGCGCCGAGCCTCTGACGGATTGGAAGCCTTTTAAAGGCAGCGTCTGGACAGCCAAAGTCAAGACCGCCATCTTCGGCGACTACGATCCTTACACGACCTTTGTTTACGGTGACTGGTATTTCGCCGGGAAAAAAAGGCACACCGGCTGTGTCTTCCTGAACGACGAGTCTCTCTACGAGGCACTGACCTTAAACGACTGCCTGGAGGGAAAGCCCTCCGAGACTTCCTGGGAACCGGAGAAATCCGTTTACCAGTGGTTCTCGGAAAAAGAAGGCGACGAGACCGTCTTCTACGCCAATTTCCAAAATAAGGATCCCAACAGGGAGAAAGTGGAAATTACCGTCCGCCGCCGCTGCTTCTTCCCCTCCAAGACCGGCGTAAGCTACATCACCGTCAGCGGCTTCAAGATCGACAAGGCCGCCACCACCTGGGCCCCGCCCGCCGCCTTCCAGGATGGCATGATAGGCCCGCATTGGTCCAAGGGCTGGATCATAGAGGACTGCGACATCAGTCTCTCCAAGTGCGCCGGCATCTCGGTCGGCAAATACTTAGACCCCGAAAACGAGCACTTCTTCACCTATAAGCACGTCAAGAGCCCGACGCAGATGGAGCGCGACGCGGTCTGCCGCGGCCAATATCACGGCTGGCTCAAGGAAAGGATAGGCTCCCACATCATCCGCCGCAACCACATCCACCACTGCGAGCAGGGTGGCATCATAGGCCGCATGGGCGGCGTCTTCTCCCTTATAGAGGACAACCACATCCACCATATCAACACCATGATGGAACTGGGCGGCGCGGAAGTGGCGGGCATCAAGCTGCACGCCGCCATCGACGTCACAATCCGCCGCAACCACATTCATCACTGCGTCATGGGCATCTGGACAGACTGGGAAGCCCAGGGCACGCGCATCACGCAAAACCTCCTGCACGACAACCACCGCCCCGCCACCGCCAAACACCTAGAGGGCGGCATGGGCAGCCAGGACATCTTCGTGGAAGTCGGCCACGGCCCCACTCTCATCGACAACAACATCCTGCTCTCCGACGTTTCCTTCCGCATGGCTACTGAAGGCTTCGCCCTCGTTCACAACCTCATCATGGGCCCCATCGCCTCTATCGACGCCGGCTGCGACGGAATGGTCGAGGGCAAGCTCCGCCAGCGCTACACGCCGTACCACATTCCGCACCGCACGGAAGTCATGGGCTTCATGACCATCCTGCACGGCGACGACAGAATCTACAACAACATCTTCATAAAGAAAGACGACTACAAGTTCAAGACCGAAACGGGCACCTCGGTCTTCGACGAATTCCCCACCTACGAGGAATGGATCGCCAACTTCGACATGGATAACGAAACGCCCGACATGGACGCCCTTGAAAAATTCCACTTCCGCTATCTGCCGGTCTGGGCCAAAGGAAACGTTTACTTAAACGGCGCCAAGCCCTGGAAAAAAGAGCAGGACGCTATCGTCGACGACAAAAGCAAAGTTTTCGTGGAACTGGAGGAGAAGGACGGCAAGTTTAAACTCAAGACCAATCTCTACGACCTGATAAAAAACCATCCGGTAAGCCTTATCACCACGGAGACCCTAGGCAAAGCCTTCCAGCCCGACCAGCCCTTCGAGAACCCCGACGGCACGCCGATAACCTTCGACACCGACTTCGAGGGTAAGAAGCGCGAAGGAAAGATCCTCCCCGGCCCCTTCGCTGGAGAATTTTAATTTAATTGTCTATCTGTCACAAAACTTGCTACATACGGACCGAACTACCGAGGATTCCTCGGTAGTTCAATTTTTTGGAAGAGGGCGTAGTCGCCGCCGTCAAGGTCTAATTTCTGTTTCTTCTTAAAAACAAAGGCAAAAGAAGAAGCACAAGCATTCCGCAGGGCTCAGGAAGTTCGGATATGAAATAAGGCATGGTTTCGCCTTCGTCGATATCCCAGACGTTCTCAAAGTCCCAGTTTTCAAAAGTGGCCTGTTGCTTCATTTCCTCATTGGTCTTTCCGACAGCGTAATCATCCGTGAAATGCAGAGCCGTTCTGTAATAACAATCCTTTACGTTCAACGTATTGACGGTATTTGTCAATTGATAAATATAAGCAGCGCCGTAATCCATGCTTTCGCTCGTCTCACATGCCGTATAGCAACGCTCGATGTTTAAAATCACATTCGTTCCTTGGTTCAAAAACGCTGCGCCTATTAATCCGGTGACCATGTGGCTGTCATCCGGATCGCATTCCACGGTTAGATCTGTGTAGCAATCTTCTATTGTTAGTTCTGCGCTGCTATAAACGGACCCCAGATTCAAAATAAGCGTTAACCCACAAACATGCGATAGAGGTTTTGTTTTTACTTTTCCCTTAAAGCAAGTTTTTCTAATAATGTTTGTCCTTTCCCTAATGATCATAAAGTTTATTAAAGCGCCGCTTGATGTTTCCTCGTTTTTTATTTCTATGTCCGCTTCAACGACACAATCTTCGATTTTTATGAACATGCCACTAACTGTATCTGCCAATGCTGGCGTTCCCTCCAAAAGCCCTTTGATGTGACAATTTTTAAAACAACCATTTCTGCTTTTATCTGAAATTAAACCTCTAGCTAAAGCACAGGTCTTGATTCCTTCCGCGCCTTGAATTCGAATGTTTTTGAGCTGCATGAAGCCGGTGCCGAAAAGGGCGCCTTTATCGTTCGGCTCAAGGCCGTAGATGGTGTATTCTTGGCCGTCATAGACGAAGAGGTTGTTTTTGGAAAAGTTTATGTCCGACCAGGCGTAATCGCCGCCTTGCTGTGTGGCGCTGGCATCGATGTCCTTGGTCTGTTTGCAATAGACAGGAGCGCTTTGCTCCATTTCGGAGGTTTGCTGCCTGAGCCAGAAGAAGTTTTCCAGGCAGTCGAACAGATATGGGGATTCCTCCGTGCCTTCGCCGGCGGGCTTAATGGAGACATCTTCCGCGAAAAGGCAGACGGAAGAAATGAGGAGAAGCAGAGTCAAGACTTTTTTCATAAGACGTTCCTCGGCAATAAAATAATGAAACAACTCTGTAATATTCTATAAAAAAAAAAATAACAAATTGCATAAAAAAGCAGCCAGCGCTCACGCGCTAACTTGTTTTATTGCAAGGCGTTATTTCTTTTTCTGGAAGAGAGCGTAGTAGCCGCCGTCGAATAGGTTTTGTTCGCCGGGGTAGGTGAGCTTTTCCTCTTTCAGGAGCCAGTTTTTGTCCTGGCGGAGGAGATCTACGGCTTCCCTTTCTTTCTTGGCAAAGGAGCAGACGGCGTAGAGGAGATGGCCTTGGGTAGCGACCAAGGTTTGGGCGGCCTTTAGAATGCTTTTCTGGAGCGCGGCGTATTCAGCGAGCTGGTCAATTTTGAAGCGCCATCTGAGTTCCGGATTGCGCTGGATGGTGCCCAGGCTGGAGCAGGGGGCGTCGAGAAGAACAAGATCGAATGAGTTTGGGGGGAAATGTTTGTCGGCTTCCGCGGCGTCAAGCTGCATTATGGTCACGTTGGGAGCGTTCGAGTAGCCTAATCTGGCGAAGTTTTCCCTGAGGATCTCGAGACGCGTTTCGGAGAAATCGCAGGCGGTAAGTTTTATTTTGGCTCTGTCCAAGAGGGCGAGACTTTTGCCGCCTGGGGCGGCGCAGAGGTCGAGAACTTTGTCGTTGTCTTTTACGGGCGCCGCAGCGGCGACTTTCTGGGACCAGGGCTGCATAAAATATATCTTCCCGTTTTTGAAGTCGTTGCTTTGGACGGCGGCCCTGACGTCAAGGCATTCCTCGCATACTCCGTTCCTTTTTCTCAAGAACGCTTTGGGTTTGGCGTTGTCCCAAATAAGGATCTGTTCCGTTAGGGCTTGGTCTTTGGTCTCTTCGCTTATTAAGTCGATAAGTTCCTGAGGATGGGAGTAGCGCTCAGAAAGGGAAAGGTCTTGTTTTTGGGGATCGAAGCCTTCCGTGATGTCCCTATCGAGATTGCGGAGAACGGCGTTGACAAGAGAGGCGTGGGCGGGGGATTTTTGCTTGGCTAATTTGACCGCTTCGGAAATGATGGCGTAGTTGGGGATCTTCGTGAGGAAGAGCCTTTGATAGGCGGCAATGAGCAGGATGGTTTCAGTTGCTTTGGGAAGCTTGTCTTTTTTGAGATAGCGTTTTATGGTGGCTTTCAAAAAAGACTTTTCTTTCAGGACGCCTCGGCAGATGGTGTAGGCGAGGTCAAGGTCTTTGGGAGGGAGATTTCCCTTGATGTGCTGCTCCAGGTGGCTTTGGGGATCTTTCTGCCAATTTAGGAGCGCGGAGAGGGCCAGCTGCCTGGCCGTCATTCAACGTCCTCTGGTTTCGGTTCCAGAATGACTTTTTCGCCTCTTAGGCCGGCGACAAAGGCTTCGGCTGTCTGTCTTGCGCCGCCCGCGGGCTGAAGTTCTGTTATCTTGATGAAGCTGTCGCCGGCGGAGATGAAGAGCTCTTTTTTCGCGACGGTTATTTCGCCGGGGGCGCCCAGAGGTCCCGGGGCGGGAACGGGCCATTCGCTCTTCCAGAGTTTTATTTCCCTGCCCTTGCGCCAGGTGACGGCGCCGGGCCAGGGGTTGCAGGCACGGATGTGGTTGTGGATCATCTTGGCGCTCCAGGTCCAGTCGATGAAGCCATCTTCGCGGGCCATCTTGGCGGCGTAGGTGGCCTTCGTCTCGTCTTGAGGAACGGCCGGGAGGCGGCCCTCAAGAAGCTGGGCGGCGACTCTGGTCAGGAGCGAAGCGCCGATAGCCACAGAACGCTCCCAGAGCGTCTCTGTGGTGTCTTTGGGGTTTATGGTGAAGGGAGCATCGGCAATGATGTCGCCGGCGTCCAATTTGGCCGCCAGGTACTGGATCGAGACGCCCGTTACGGTCTGGCCGTCGTAGAGGGCTCGTTGCACCGGCGCGGCGCCTCTGTAGAGAGGCAGAAGCGAAAAGTGCAGATTGATGAAGCTTTCCGGAATGGCAAGCAGATTCGTGGGAATGATCTTGCCATAGGCCACGACGATCGCGACTTTGGGGGAGAGCTCGTTGAAGAGATCTTCCACTTCCTTGGTCTTCAAACTTTCCGGAGTGTAGACGGGAATGTTGTTTTCCTTAGCGACAGATTTCACGGGGCTCGGCGTGATCTCGCGGTGTCTGCCGACGGGCCTGTCGGGCTGGGTGAAAACAGCCTTGACGGGACGACCGTCTCTTATGAGCCTTTTGAGGCAGTCGGCCGCCATTTGTGGCGTTCCCATGAAGATTATGCCGCTTTTCTCTTTCATTTTCTGATCTCTTCCAGCTCTTTTTTCAGTTCTGCGAGTTTTTCCATGATGCCGTTGGCGATGAGCTGGTAGCGCTCGCGGCCGCTTGGCAGCGTCTGCCAGTGTTCGTAGGGGATCAGGTCTCCTACTATGGAATCAAGTTTGGCGAAATGATATTCGCCGCTCTTCGGCCAGGACTCGAAGGAGCCCTTGACATAGACGGGGAGAATGTCCGCTTTCACTTTGTCGGCGAAGAAGCCTACGCCGGCCTGGCCTTCCTGCAGTTCGCCGTCGTCCGTCCTTGTTCCTTCCGGGAACAAAAGGACGTCGCGGCCTTCTTCAATGAAAGCCTTGACCTGCCTTAAGGTCGCAAGGTCGAGCTTCTCCCTCGAAATAGGCAGCGCGCCCACCGCGGTGATGAGCCAGGCGAAGGACTTGTTCTCGAAGAGCGACTGCCTCGCCAGATACCAGATGCGGTGGAAGAAGATGATGCCGACGATCCCGGGGTCCAAGAAACTGGCGTGGTTGGCCACGATGAGCACACCCTGCTTCCTGCCTTTCAGGACCTTCTTCCTGTCGGTGCGGTGGATCTTGTACCGGTGGCCGACGCAGAAGAGGAGCCTAAATCCGCACCAGCCGAAAAAGTAGATCACTTTGTACAGGAGGTCGGTGAAAAAATCTTTGGTTTTTTTCCACATATTCTATTGCGCGATGAATTTTGTTTCCGTTCCGTCTATAGTCAATTCGTATATTTCGTTTTCAGTGAGATCCTTTTGAGTGCGGACCCGCAGGTAGTTTTCCGTAAATCCTAGGATGCCGTCTCTGGTTCTGTTCTCCGTTAAGACCTTGAAGATCTGCCCTTGGAAGGGCGCGCGGCAGATCCGCGCCGCTTCCTCGGCCGCTTTTCTCAGCCTTTCCTCCCTGTCCTTCTTCACGTTTTCCGGCACGAAGTCCTTTATCCTTTTGGCCGCGGCCGTTCCGGGGCGCGGCGAATAGGGGAAATAGTGGACTTTGCCGAAGGGGATCTTCTCCACAAAGGATAAGGTCTCCTGGAAGTCCTCTTCCGTCTCGCCCGGGAAACCTACGATGATGTCAGTCGAGAGCATCATCCTGGGAACTTCCTTGAGGAAAGCTTCCATGGCCTCGAGGAGCTGCGCTCTCGAAAGCGGGCGGTTCATGAGCTTGAGGACGCGGTCGCTGCCGGATTGCAGAGGAATGTGCAGATGCGGCATGAGCCTCGGCTCCTCAATCATGAGCTTTCTGAGCTTTTCCGAAGCGCCCGTCACGTCAAGCGAGCTTACCCTGAGCCTCGGGAGGTCGGTGTCCCTTAGGAGCGCGGCGCAAAGGTCCGCTATATCCTTGCCGTCCTCTTTCCAGGAGGCGATGTGGATCCCGGAGAGCACGCACTCCTTGATGCCTTCTTCACGCGCTTTTTTTACGCGGGAGAGGATCTCGGAGTAGGGCATGCTTTTGGGTATGCCTCTGGCGAAGGGCACGATGCAGTAGGCGCAGAACCTGTCGCAGCCGTCCTGGACCTTGACGAAGAGCCGGTTCCTTTCCCGCGAGGCTTCCTTGGGAGCGTCGCAGGAGAGCTTTCCTATCGCTTCCATCAGTTCCGTTTTCCCCTTGATGACAAGGGCCGGCTCCGGGAAAGGCTCGTGCTTTTCCGCGACGTTGGCCCAGCAGCCGTAGATCCAAAGATCAGCGCCGGGGTTCTGCTTTTTCAACTGGCGCGCCAGCTTTCTTAGATCGGCGTCCGCTTTTTGCGTCACCGTGCAGGCGGTCAGGAGAAAAAGGTCAGCCTCCTCGGCGTTTTTTGTCAAAGTCCAGCCTCGCGCGCAAAGCAGCTCCTCCGCTTCCCGGTTGTCACAATAGCTGATCTTGCAGCCTAGCGCGTGAGTGTAGACTTTCGGCATTTACTTTATCTGCAGAAGTTCCGCGATCTCGGGGCGAATGAATTCCTCGGGGACCGGCATGCCTTTCTGGCGCATCTCCCTCACTTCCGTGCAGGTTAGGAACTCGTAGTCGGAACTGCCGTGCGGGCAGGTCTTGGCCGTGACCATAGCGCCGCACTTCTTGCAGTAGACGACCTTGTCGAAGAACATCGGCTGGATGCCGAGTTCCGTCGGGCCGAAGTTCCTGAAGATCCTGGTCGTGTCAATGTCGTTGTAGTAATCCTTCCAGCCGGCATGGTCGTAGCCCACGATGAAGTGCGAGCAGCCGTAGTTCTTGTGCACGATGGCGTGCAGGACCGTTTCCCTCGGGCCGGCAAAGCGCTGGGTGGTCGGGAAGACCGCCAGCTGCACCCTCTCCTCGGGAAGGTAATGCTCAATGAACGTCTCGTAGCATTTCATCCTGATGTCGGTCGGAACGGCGTTCTCGTGCGGCGTGGTCCTGAGAGGATGGAGGAAGAGGCCGTCGCAAAGCTCCAGCGCGGTCTTGATCATATACTCGTGGCTTCTAAGGATGGGGTTGTGCGTCTGGAAGCCGACGATGCGGCTCCAGCCCCTTTCCTTGAAGATCCTTCTGGTCTGGGCGGGCGTCATGAGGTTGGCGTCCAACTGGTCGTCGGCCGGGCGGTTGATGACGTCGATGGGGCCGGCCAGAAGCACGTCGCCCCTCTCCTCGAGAAGATACTTGACGCTGGGGTGGTCGGGGTTGGTCGTGCGGTAGATCTTCGCCAGTTCCAGTTCCTTGTTGACCTTGAATTTTTCCGTCAGGTGCAGAATGGCCAAGGTCAGGCCGTTTTTGTCCTTCAGGGCAATATGGCCGAAAACGTCGAATTCGTCGGCCCTGTCGGGATGGACGCCCAAGACGATGGGAATCGGCCAGGGCAGCCCGTTGGGCAGGCGCATCTTGTTCAAAACGCTGGTGTAGTCCTCGCTGCCCATGAAGCCTTCCAAGGGGCTGTAGGCTCCGTCAGCGATCATCATTACGTCGTAAACTTTCCTTTTGTCCAGCGTGATGGAGGGCAGCGAATCCGCTTTCTCCAGCCAAAAATCTCTGCGCGCCCCGGTCAGGACGCGGTTTATCAACTCATTGCCGTGAGGCGCTATTTGGTAGTGCATAGTTAG
>JAGCDY010000024.1 GCA_017650925.1 bacterium | reverse complement strand
GGGCGTTCATCTCGGGGTCGTCGACGTTCGGGGGAATGTCCCAGAAGAGGCAGCAGATCTCGCCGTAGTTGGTAAGGAGCTCGGTGAGCTGGGCTTTTACGTGGGCGCGGTATTTGTCCATGTCGGGTTCGTCGCCGGGATTGGGCTCCTTGAGCTGGTGGGAGCTTAGCTTGTTGTAGGCGTTGGGATGGTGCCAGTCGGGGATGGAATAATAAAGGCCGAATTTCATGCCGCGGCGTTTGCAGGCTTCGGAAAGCTCTTTAAGGACGTCTCTTTTGCAGGGGGTGTTCATGACGTTGAAGTCAGTGGTCTTCGTGTCCCACATGCAGAAGCCGTCATGGTGCTTAGAGGTGATGACGATGTATTCCGCGCCGAGGGACTCGGCGGCGTCTATGAACTTGTCCGGGTCGAAATGTTCGGCGGTGAACTTTGGGAGGTATTTTTCGTATTCGGCTTTGGAGAGGCCCAGTTTCATCCATTCCTGCTCGTGGTAGCCGCCGACCGAATAGACGCCCCAATGGATGAACATGCCGAGACGGCGGTCGAACATTTGCCAGGGGTTGGAATAAGCCTGGAGGGAAACAAAGGGAAGCAATAAGAGAAAGAGAGATTTTTTCATATGATGGCTCCTTATAACTATTATTATACTAACTTACTTCGCAGATCAAAAAATAATGTCGGGAAAAAGAGACATGTTTATGGATGAATCATTGACGTAAGATAAAAAGATAAACTGTATAATGGTATTGATTAGAGATGATAATCGAGTGACAAAACTAGTGACAAAATATATGTGTCAATACATATTAAAGAATGACAGGGGCGTTGTCATCCTTTCAACTTTGCTTTGATGTATTTGTTGGTGCCGGATTCGGTTGCGAGGTCGTATTTCTGGTTGACGGATTTGTAGTACTTTTTGATGAGGGATTTTTTGATTATGGAGTTGAGGGGTGTGTTTTTCCAGGGGTCTTCGCTGTGGGTGATGGTTTCCAGGGTTTTTCCGGAATAGGCTCCGAAGGTTGCGGAGATCAGGTCGATGATCTGCTTTTCCCTGTCGCTTAAGGCGTCTTTGCTGTTGTTTAGGATGATGAAGCGGTCGTCGTCGATGGGGTTGTATTTGAAGCTTTTGAAGAGATGGTAGATCTCCTGGTAAACGGGGCCGTGAGGCCAGGCTTCGCAATCCTCGGGGAAAATGGGGGCAGATCCTATGGCAAGGGAATAACCCTGGCAGAAGTAAAGCAGTTTTTGAAGGGCCAGAGGAGTTATCTCGCTAAGGTTGTTGAAAAGTCTTGCAATAGTTGAACGAAGTTTGTCGGAAAAGGAAAAGATCTTTTCAAGTTCGCAGGCGGTATGGTAGGCTTTCCTGTAGGCGGAGTTCGTAAGTTTGCTTTTGTTCTTTTCAAGCTGGCTCTTCATAAAGCTCGGGGATTTGAGCGCCGATCTGATTACGTTTGAATGCGTCTTAGAAGGGAAGCAGCCAATTAGATACCTGGATATAGTAACTTCTCCGAAGCCGAGGGCTAATGAAAGGGGAGCCTGCCCTATATTGTAGAGATTAAACAGAGTTTTGATCTCATCAATGGACACCAGATTTTCAAATTGTCTGTATTGCTCGTCATATTCTTTGATTTTCAAATCGATTATTCCATCAACATCCATTTCAGCCCCGCAGTACTGACAAATGGCTGATGAAAGAGAGAATTTATATGTTTTCCCTCTTATCTTTTTACGGTAAGGAGTTTTGATAATTTTATATTCTCTGTTTTTGCGACATTCAATGCAAAAATCTTCTTTCATTTTTTTCCCTCTTTAAAGTAATATTTTAATTTATATTTTTGCTCGTGGAACGATATTATTATCACAGTGTTTTCTTTAGTGTTATTTATTTTTATATATAAAGAGATTAAAACTAACTTTTTACCAATCCTTTCCTCTAACAAGACATTTTTGCCGAATATATATAATAATTCATCCTTGTATTCAATATGTTCATTTTGGAAAACATTGGAAAAATCATCGTAATTTAAAGTTAAGATTATTTCTTTTGCTTTATTTTTGTCAATTATGTAATTCGTAAATAGGTCAATGTTGTCTTGTCTGTTTTTGTTTAGAGCGAAACGACAGAGACCACATCTAATCTTTTGCTTGACATTATTCAGATAATCCTCAACGTGAGTCTTATCAACTATTATTCGTTTGCAACTATTATGATAGTATTTTTTGTTTTTCATATCATATTATTATGATGGCTTTTTGTCAATATGCTATCTTGGCGATAGCGGTATACTCTCATAAGTAAGCGGTCGCGAAACGAGAAAAATTGCGCTTGGTTAGACTTAAGCGCTAATAAGAGCGCACGTTAAAGCGTGCTAAAAAGATTGCGCGAGGAGGAGGAAGGAGCGGGGATCAAGGGATTCCGGGCGGGCGGTGGGGGAGATGTTGGCCTGGGCGAAGGCTTCCTGGGAAATGTTTAGGGGCTTGAGAGAGGTTTGAAGCTGCTTTCTTCTTTGGGAGAAAGCTGTTTTTATGATCTGCTGGGTGTTGGACCAGATATTGATTTCGGGCCAGGTGATTGGGCCGATTTTGAGTATGGCGGAGTCGACGTGGGGCCTGGGGTAGAAGTTGTCTTTCTTTATGGTGGCTGGCGTTTGGACTGGGCCGAGGATCTGGAGCATGGCGTTTAGGGCGCCGTATCTTGGGTCTCCGGGCTTTTGGGCGAGGCGAAGGGCTTCTTCCTTTTGGAGAGTGAAGGTGAGGGATCGGAATGGGATATTTGTGCTGATGAGCTTGGTGATGATCTCTTTGACGATATAGTAGGGGAGGTTAGCGACTACTTTGGTGCAGGAGGAGTAGTCTTTGGGATCAGCTTGGAGAAAATCTTGGTTTCGGATTTCGGTTTTTGTGTCGGGGTAGAGTTCGGGCCAGAGAGATGTGAGGCGTTGGTCTATTTCGTAGGCGGTGACTTCGGCTCCAGTTTCTTCTATGAGATGGGTGAGATGGCCGAGGCCGGGGCCGATTTCAAGAACTTTGTCTTTTGGTTTTATGTCGGCGGCCTGGATTATTTTTTGGCATTCCCTTTCGTGGAAGAGGAAGTTTTGGCCGAGGGAGTGCTTGGCTTCAAGGCCGTGCTCTTCTAGGAAAGCCTTGAGATTAGCTAGATGATAAAGGTCAACGGTCACGATTGACTACGATGAAAACGTTAGGCTAGGCGGGCGGCGAGCTTGATGGCTTGAAGGGCGGAATGGTGGTCGGCCTGATTTTCGCCGGCAATGTTGTAGGCGGTGCCGTGGTCGGGGGAGGTCCTGACGAAGGGGAGGCCTAGGGTAAGATTGACAGCCTGGTCGAAGGAGAGAAGCTTGATGGGGATGAGGCCCTGATCGTGGTACATGGCGACCACTACGTCGTACTTTTGGTTTTTGGCGAAGTGGAAGAGGGTGTCCGGGGGATAGGGGCCTCTTGCGTCGATGCCGATTATCCTGGCGTCTTCCACAGCGGGGGCGATGATGTCGAGGTCCTCGGGGCCGAGAAGACCATTTTCCCCAGCGTGGGGGTTAAGGCCGGCTACGGCGATCTTAGGCTCTTTGATGCCGAGATCTTTAGCAAGGCTGTCGGCCTGGACGATCTTGGAAAGGATCGCGTCGGAAGTTATGGCTGTGGGGACCTGGGAGAGGGGGATGTGGTGGGTGACAAGCACGACCTTGAGACTTTCGGTGTAGAAAGCCATGGCGGTGTCGCTGGAGTTTGTTTCAGCGGCTAGGAAGTCCGTATGGCCCGCGTTCCTGTATCCGGCCATACGGATACCCTCTTTGTTAAGAGGGGCGGTGATTAGGGCACGCTGGGGGCCTTCCAGGCAGTAGTGAGTGGCGTGCTTGAGACAGACCATGGCGAAGTTGCCGCATTCGGCAGAAATGTGGCCGATCTCATAGTTGTCGGGAAGGGATTCCTCGATTTCCTCGTTAGTGAGAAAATTGGTGGGAGGTTCGAGGTCGAGTTCTTCGGCTGCTTGCTGCCAGAAAGACTGTGGGCCGACGAAGAGGAATTTTACTTTTTCCGGAGAGAAGTCGTCCTCTTCGTTTTCAAGAAGTTCGTTGTAGGCCTTGAGCATGACTTCCGGACCGACGCCGGCAATGTCGCCAGGAGTGATTATAAGTTCAAGAGGCATAAGATTTCTTTGGCGGCTTTGGTTCCGAGGTCGCCCTCGCCAAGGGAGGCTTTGACTTCTTTGAGGTCATTTACGGTCTTTTGGTAGGCGGCTTGGTCGTCGAGGTATTTTTCGGCCCAGGGGACGATGCGTTCGGGAGTCATCTGGTATTGGATGAATTCCTGGACGATGCGCCTTTGGGCGATGATGTTGGCAAGATTGATGAAGGGGATCTTCATGGCGATACGGGCCAGGAAGAAGGAAATGTAGTTGAGGCGGTAAAGGACAAGGATGGGCTTCTCCATTAGGGCGGCCTCAAAGGCCGCGGTACCGGAAGTGACAAGAACTACCTTGCTAAGGTGGACGATGTCGTACATGGATTCGTCGATGAGGCGGTAGTTCTGCTCGAAGTTCTGGATATTGGCTTTCTTTATGGCGTTCAGGAGAAGTTCCTTGAGGTTCGGTCTGGCGCAGGAGATAAGGAAGAAAACGTTCGGGTGAGTCTTCCTTATGTCTTCCGCGCTTTTGAGCATGGTGGGGAAGATCCATTTGATCTCGTTTTCGCGGCTGCCGGGAAGGAGGGCGACGAGATCTCTGTTCTCAGGGATGTTGTTTTCTGTTTGGAAATCTTTGTCGGGCTGGAATTCTTTTATCTTGTTGATGATCCAGTGGCCGATGTGCTTTATCCTGATTTTGCTGGGCTTTTTGAACTTGTGCTCTGTGATGGAAAGAGTGTCATTGATTACCTTCCATTGGCCGCCTTTTTCGTAGACGTCGACCTCGAAGGGGAACATCACCATCATAAGGGAGATGCATTTTCTTATGGTGTTTATCCTTCCGTGTCCCCAGGCCCAGATCTGAGGGCTGACAAGGTATATGAGGGGAAGGTCGGGATAGAGCTTGTGGAGCTTTTTAGCAAGGGCAAGGTTGAAGCCGGGATAATCGATGAAGACTACGGCGTCGGGACGGCTGTCCTTGATAGTCTGGAGAACGGAGTTGTAGACTCTCCGGATGCGGGGGTAGTGCTTGATGACTTCTATGACGCCGATGACGGAAAGCTCGGTGATGTTGTGCGTGAGCGTAAGCCCGGCTTTTTCCATTTCTGCTCCGCCGATGCCGTAGAGCTCGAGGTCCGGCCTAGCGTCTTTAAGGGCTTTTACGGCGTGGGCGCCGCAAATGTCGCCGGAAGTTTCGCCCGCTACGAAGAAGATCTTAGGCATTACGGGCGTCCTTTGATTTTGATGATGGAGTCAACGAGCATGTAGATGCCGGCAATGATCGCGAAGATACTGAAGTAGAGCTTCAGCTGAAGGGCGTCGAGATTCTTGGCGATAAGGGAGGCGAGGTAGCTGAAGATGAGCATCAGGATGACAAGCACTACGGCTATCTTGATGTCGACCCAGCCTTTCTTGTAATACTCCCAGACGGCGAAGAAGGTGACTGGGGGAAGCATGATGGCAAGGCTGGTGGCGACGGCCTCGTGCTGGCTGAACTTGCAGAAGTAGACAAGGCAGGGGACAAGTATGATGCCGCCTCCGATGCCAAAGAAGCCTGAGGCGAAGCCCGCTGCGGCGCCGATTATGATGATTATGAACCAATTGGTAGGCATTTTATTTCTTGTTTTGCTCTAAGCTGATGATGTAGGGAGAAATGAAGTTGATCCTCTGGGCGATGTTGAGAAGGTGGTCGCCGATACGTTCGATGTTGCCGATGACGTCCAGGAAGAGGATGGTAGCGTTGGGGGAGCACTGGCCGGCTTCCAGACGCTTCATGTGGTTGGCGGTCAGTTTGCGGTGCATCTGGTTGAGATCTTCCTCCAAGGCGACCGCGTTGTTGGCCGCGGTCCGGTCGGCGTGCTCGAGGGCGAGCTTCACCTGGTCGAACTGCTTTTGCAGGAGGTCGTTTATCTCCGTCAGTTCCCTTATGGCGGAGTCGGAGAGCGAGATCTGCTCTTCGGTGCGCTTTTGGGCTAGCTCGAAGATGTTGATGGAGAGGTCGCCGATACGCTCGATGTCGTGCGAGATGTGCATCAGCTCGGGAAGGAGCGCGATCTCGTCGTCGTTAAGGCCCTGCTTGGCAAGAGCCGCCGTGTAGCTCGTGATCTTCTTGTTAAGAGTGTTGATCTCTTCTTCGCGTTTCAATATGTTTTTCGAGAAGCGGACGCTGCCCTCGCAGAAGCAAAGGAAAGCGTCGTCGACGTTCTTGTCCGCTCTCCTCAGCATGTAGAGGATCTCGGAAACGCTTTGGGTGAGCGCCAGAGCGGGAGTCTTCAGCAGACGCTCGTCAAGCAGGGCGTGCTCGGATTCCTCGCTTTCGCCCTTGACGGGTATGAGCTTCTCGCAGATCCAGGCCAAAGTCCCGGTGAAGGGAACGAGGATCGCAACCATGAAGATGCTGAAGAAGGTGTTGGCCATGGCGATATGGCGGACGATGTTCTCGCTGTGACCGCCAAGGACTTCCCCGGCGGTTATGGAGTCGATGAAGGCAAGGAAGACCGGCTCGCCCTTGTATTTGACGTAGAAGAGCGGGAGCATGATGAGCGTGCCGAGAGCCTTTATTATGGTGTTGACGAGAGCGGCTCTCCTAGCCTTCCTGTTGGCGCCGATGGCGGCGAGGTTCGCGGTGATGGTCGTTCCGATGTCACAGCCTAGGACAAGGGGGAAAGCGGTGTAGAAATTGACGAGCCCGCTTCCAGCCAAAGCCATGACTACGCCGATCGTGGCAGCGGAGCTTTGAACGATCATCGTCGCCACAAGGCCTATGCCCATGGCTGCCAGAATGTGATGGATCGGCATGAAACCGTCTATGGGAGCGCAGTCGAAAGTGCGGAAAACGTTGACGAAAGTCGGCGAGGTCCTAAGCGGCACAAGCGTTTTGTTCATCATGTCCATGCCGAAGAAGAGAAGGCCGAAGCCCATTATGACGTCGCCCCAGTAGCGCCCGGAAGCTTTTTTGCTCGAAAGCCTGACGATCAAGCCGATAAGGACGGCTGGCAAGGCGATGTCGGAAAGCCCGAAGGCGATTATCTGGGTCGTGACGGTCGTGCCGATGCAGCTGCCGAGTATGACGGAAATAGCCTGCTCAAGGTTCATCAAACCAGCGTTCACAAAGCCTACGACCATGACGGTCGAGGCGCTGGAGCTTTGGACTATCGCGGTTATGACGGTGCCGACTATGATGCCGGTGAACCTGTTTTTGACGAAAAGCTGGAGGATGCTTTTAAGCCTGGAGCCGGCTACGCTCTGCAATCCTTCCGACATCATGGTCATGCCTAAAAGGAAGAGGGCAAGGCCGCCTAATATCGCGATGATGACGGAAGTGGTGTTGATGACGACGGACTGGAAGTGCAACCCTCGCATGTTGGAGACGCCCGGCATCTCCACTTCCGCAATCACTTCCGTTTCGCCGGTGGTTTTCCCCGCCGTTATGAGCGTTCCTCCCGTGCCGGATTCGTCGGTCACGGCTTCGCGGCAGGAAAGGCGGCAGCCGGAGAAGGGGTCGATAAGGAAATGGATGGGAACGCCGGATTGGGGATTGCCGTCCTTGTCGTAGACCGTAAGCGAGAGCATATCCGGGCTCGTGCGGCCGGAAAGGATCTCCTGCCTTGTGTTGCGCAAGGAAAGGCCGGAAACGATCCTGAATTCGCAGCTGACGTCGCCGAAGGGGGATTTCGCCGCGGCGCTGATGTGGTGGTCGCCCGTCGTTTTGCCGATGGCTACTTCAAGTTCCGCCGTGCCTCCGGCGTCTGATCTTGCCGTCGTTCCGTTGGGGAAGGAGATCTCAGGATCGTTCTCGCGCTGGCTAAAGGTGACCACCGCTCCGTCGATCGGGTCGCGCTGGCCTTTGCCGCCCAAAAGGCCGGGAATGAGGGGTCCCTCGACCTTGACTCTTAAGGTCACGTTCGTTATAGGCGGAACGCAGACGACGGCTTCCGAAACGGGGGACAGAAGTTCGGGAATGGCGTCCTGGGCTTTCGAACAGCCGAAAACCAAAAGAGACAGCGTTAATAGAAGTAAGTAGCGCATCAATCTTTTGTGAGAAGGGTTATGCGTTGGGCGATGTTGAGAAGGTGCCTCGTCATGCGGGACATGATCGTGACGGAGTCGTTTATCAGGACGGCGATCTTAATGGAGCGCATGTCGCTTTGGTCGCCGGCGGAGTATTCGCTTTGGATCTCGCTGTCGAGCTGCTGGAGGACGCGCTGGCAGACGATAAGCTTGGCCGTGCGGTCTTCGTTTTCCTTTTCGCGGCTCTTAAGCGTCTTTATTATCTCTTCGCAGTAGACGTCCATGGCGGAGAAGTAATCCTCGATGGGCTTGACGGCTTCCCTGTTGGAGAGGAGGTCTCTTTCGGCGCAGTTCTTGGCCATGTGCAGAAAGTTGACGGCGATGTCGCCGATACGCTCGATGTCGTGCGCCACGTGGATATAGGCCGGGACGCGCTCGGCGTTCTGTTTGTCGACGTTGAATTCCGAGAGCCAGGTCAGGAAGCTCGAGACGTCTCTCTGATAATCGTCGAGGTCGTTCTCGTAGGTGATGATCTCCTGTTCCTTGCTGAAGTCATTTTCCATGAAGGCCTGATAGGCGGAGCGCATCATGTCCTGGCCTTTCTCCAGGGCCTCGACTGTGATCTTCCTAAGCTGGGAGAAGGCGAGGTTAGGCGTCATGAGAAGGCGGGTGTCCAGGACGTAGGTGCGTTCGCTCTCCATGGCCTTGACCGGGATGATCTTTTCGGAAAGCTTAACGAGAAGCGAGGAGAAGGGGAGAAGGATGATGGCCGACAAAAGGTTCACCATGGTGTGCGCCATGGCCGCGTGGTGGGCCAGGAATTCGCCCTTGAAGGCGTCGCCGGGATTGAAGGCGTCGAAGAATTGCAGCGCCAGCGATCTGTCGCCGACCTTGATGAAGAAGCAGGCTGTGCCGAGGATGACGGTGAAGAGATTGACGATCGTGTGGATGACGGCGACACGGTGCGCGGCCCTTGACGTTCCCTTGGCGGAAAGATGGACCGCGATGGATTTGCCGAGGTTGCAGCCGAGGATAAGGGGACAGATGGTCGCGATGTTCATCATGCCGGAATAGGCCAGAATGATGACGGCGCCGACGGTGGCCGCGCTGCTCCTAAGGATAGCGCTGACGGCAAAGGCCGCAAAGAATGAGGCTAGGAAAGGAAGCACTCCGCCATTCGAGCAGTCGAAGACCTTGCCGATCTCAGAGAAGTATTCGCTGCCGGCCAGAGGCGTAAGCGTGTCCTCCAAGAGATAGAAGGCTAAAAAGATCGTGCCGAAGCCGAAGAAGATCCTGCTGAGGGCGTGCCAGAAGTCGCCGCGGCGGCCGGGAATTAGACGGAAGATGGCGCCGAGAACAAGGGCCGGCATGATGAGGCTGTAAAGGCGGCAGGCCATTATTTGCGGCGCGATGGTCGAACCGATGTTGCAGCCAAGGATCAGCGGAACGGAAACGGAAAGCGTGAGTATGCCGGCGTTGACGAAACCGACGACCATGTCGGTGGCGGCGCCGGAGGATTGCAGTATAGCAGTGACAAAAGCGCCCTTGAGAAGGTCCGCGATGGGACGGCGTTCCTTAGAGTTGAAGAGGGCCTTTAATTTTTCGCTTGCGGCCGTCCTCAGACCGAAGGACATGAAGACCAGACCGAGATAGAAGAGCGAGAAGAAGCCGCAGATCTTAAGGAAAAGCGCGCTCTTGTCGACGGTCTGGACTGTGAAGCAGAAGCTGTCGTAGGAGGGGACTTCCGCCCTGAGATAGCTTTTGCCGGAAACTTTCGCGCCCTTGATGAAGACTTTGACCTGGCCGTTTTCGTCGGAAGTCAAAGTGTCGGCGCTGAATTCTATTTTGGGCGAGGAGCCCTCGCAGAAAAAGTGGACGGGAACGTCCGTTCTGGGACTCCCGTCGTCGTTGCAGAAACTGAGGGAAAGAGGTTCCTTGCTGGAGAGGCCGCTGACGGCCTGCTGGTGGTCGCCCGTGACCAGGACGCCCCAGTGGAAGGAGAAGGTCGTCTCTTTCTTCGTGCCGTCAGGGAGACGGAAGCTGGCCTTGACGTGGTGCGTGCCGGGAGTGGGCGCGATCTTTACCACCGCCTGGGCGAGGCCCTTTTCGTCGGACTGGACGCTCTTCTCGTTGGGGAAAGTAACGGCGCCGTCGTCCGACTCGAAAGAAATTTTAACGCCCGGAACAGGCCTGCCGGAGGAATTGAAGACTTTGACCGCCATGCACTGGATCTCGGTAGAGTCGCCGAGGCAGCGGTTGGCGTCCTGCGCTTCAAGGCTGTCGGGAACTCCGCCCGATTGCGAGCAGGCGGACAGCAGAAGCGCTGCTGAAAGAAGTATGCCTAGGAGGCGTTGGGAGATTTTCAAAAGGTCCCTGTGGTGTTTGTTTTTAAAAAGCGGAGCGGCGTGCGCCGCTCCGCTTTCTCTTTTTTAGTCAAGCTTTATTTCAGAAAGTTTCTGATAGAGCTTGAAGCGGCGTTCCATCAGTTTCGCGCCTTTTTCGACCAGGGCTTCCGCGGTGGCGGGATCCTGGGCTTTCAGCTGACGGAAGCGGTTTTCGCCGAAGGCGTACTCGGCGTAAGGCAGCGTGGGCGCCTTGCTGTCGAGCTGCAGCGGCTGCTCCAGCGCGGGATTGTACCTGTAGAGGAGCCAGGCGCCGCTGTTGACGGCTTTCTGCTGCTCTCTGAGGCCGGTCGTCATGTTGATGCCGTGGGCGATGCAGTGAGCGTAGCAGATGATCAGCGACGGACCGTCGTAGGCTTCAGCCTCGTTGAAGGCTTTGACAGCCTGGGCGGGGTTGGCGCCCAAGGAGACGGAAGCGACGTAGACGTTGCCGTAGGTCATGGCGATCATGCCGAGGTCCTTTTTCGGCATTCTCTTGCCGCCGGCCGCGAAGAGGGCCTTGGCGCCAAGCGGGGTAGCCTTGGACATCTGGCCGCCGGTATTGGAATAAACTTCCGTGTCGAGGACCAGGATGTTGACGTTGCGGCCGGAAGCGATGACGTGGTCGAGTCCGCCGTAGCCGATGTCGTAAGCCCAGCCGTCGCCGCCAAGGATCCAGACGGACTTCTTGACGAGGTAATCGGCGAGGGAGTAGAGCTGCTTGGCTTCCTGCTTGTCGCACTTAGAGAGGCGCTCTTTCAATTCGGCGACTCTGGCGCGCTGCTCTTCGATCTCAGTCTGGTTGGTCTGAGGAGCGTTCTTGATGGCTTCGAGGAGCGGCTTGCACTCGGCGGAGCATTCGCAGGCCAAAAGCTTGTCGATCAGTTCGAGCGCGAAGCCTTTGAACTTGTCGACGCCCAGTCTCATGCCGAGACCGAATTCCGCGTTGTCCTCAAAGAGGGAGTTGGACCAGGCCGGGCCGCGGCCGTCGGCGCGCTGGCAGTACGGCGTGGTCGGCAGGTTGCCGCCGTAAATGGAGGAGCAGCCCGTCGCGTTGGCGATCATGGCTCTGTCGCCGAAGAGCTGGGAGAGCAGTTTCACATACGGAGTCTCGCCGCAGCCGGCGCAGGCGCCGCTGTACTCGAACAGAGGACGACGGAGCTGGCTGCCCTTGACGGTGGTCGGGTTGGCCAGTTCGGCTTTCGTTTCGGGGAGGTTGAGGAAGAAGGCGTAGTTCTTGGCTTCGGCTTCTCTCAAAGGCTCCTGCTTCTGCATATTGATGGCTTTCTTGCCTTCCTCGGTCTTAGACTTGGCGGGGCACATCTCGACGCAGGCGCCGCAGCCCGTGCAGTCTTCCGGAGCGATCTGGACCGTGAACTTCAAGCCGGCGAAAGCGGGCGTCTTGGCGTCCACTGACTTGAAGGTCTCGGGAGCGCCTTCGGCGGCTTTCGGCTCATAAGCCTTGATGCGGATGGCGGCGTGCGGGCAATACAGAGAGCACATACCGCACTGGATACAAGTCGCGGGATCCCAGACCGGGATGTTGACGGCGATGTTGCGTTTCTCGTACTGCGTCGTGGCGGTCGGGAAGGTGCCGTCCACCGGCATGGCGGAGACAGGCAGATCGTTGCCGTTGCCGGCGATCATGACGCCCGTCACTTTCTGGACGAATTCCGGAGCGTCGGCAGGGACGGCGGGCTTCATCGGTTTTTCGGTGTTGACGACCATCTTGTCCTTCGGCATTTCGGAAACGGCCTGGAGACCGGCGTCGACGGCCTTGTTGTTCATGGCCACGACGGCTTCGCCCTTCTTGCTATAGGACTTGACGATGTATTCCCTGATCTTGGCGACCGCGGTCTCGGGATCCATGACCTTACTGATCATGAAGAAGGCGGTCTGAAGGATGGTGTTGGTCCTGCTGCCAAGGCCGATCTTCTCAGCTTCTTTGATGGCGTTGACCGTGAAGAAGCGGGCCTTCTTTTGGATCAGCTGTTCCTGGACCTTCTTGGGCAGATGCTGCCAGGTCTCTTCCGCGGTGTCGTAGAGGGAGGAGACGAGGAAGGTGCCGCCTTCTTTAAGGTTGGAGAGCATGTCGTACTTCTCAAGGAAGGAGTACTGGTGGCAGGCGATGAAGTCAGCCTTCGTGATCAGGTAAGCGCTCGCAATGGGGTTCTTGCCGAAACGGAGGTGAGAAGTCGTCAAGCCGCCGGCCTTCTTGGAGTCGTAAACGAAGTAGCCCTGGGCGTAGTTGTCGGTGTAGTTGCCGATGATCTTAATGGAGTTCTTGTTGGCGCCGACCGTGCCGTCGGAACCGAGGCCGTAGAACATGGCGCAGTAGGTGTCGGTGTTTTCCTCAGCCTGCCAGGCAGGATCGTAAGGAAGGGACGTACCCATAACGTCGTCGTTGATGCCGATCGTGAAGTGGTTCTTCGGTTCTTTGGCTTCGAGGTTGTCGAGGATGCCCTTGCACATGGCGTCCGTGAATTCCTTGCTGCCGAGGCCGTAGCGGCCGCCGACCACCACGGGCATGGCAAAGGGCGCCTTGCCGGTCTGGACGGCTTCCGCCAGAGCGGAGCAAACGTCTTCGTAAAGCGGTTCGCCCTGGGAGCCGGGCTCTTTGGTTCTGTCGAGGACGGCCACGCGCTTGACGGTCTTCGGTATGGCGGCCGCGAACATCTCGCCGGCAAACGGACGGAAGAGGCGGACTTTCACAAGGCCGACCTTCTTGCCCTGCTTGGCGAGAGCGGTAACGACTTCTTCCATGGTGCCGGCGCCGGAACCCATGGCGACGACCACGTTCTCGGCTTCGGGATGTCCGACGTACTCGTAGACCTTGTACTGACGGCCGACGATAGAGGCGAACTCATCCATGGCGGCCTGCACGAGCTGCGGGCAAGCCTGATAATATTTGTTGACGGTCTCGCGGCCCTGGAAATAAACGTCAGGGTTTTGGGCGGTGCCGCGCATAGAGGGCCTATCCGGGCAGAGGCCGCGTTTGCGGTTTTCTAAGACGAGGTCGAAGGGGATCATCTTCTTCATGTCTTCGTAATCGAGGACCTCGACCTTCTGAATTTCATGAGAAGTTCTGAAGCCGTCGAAGAAGTGCACGAAGGGGACTCGGCTCGTCAAAGTCGCTTTCTGGGCGATGAGCGCGAAGTCCATGACTTCCTGCACCGTGTTGGAGCAGAGCATGGCGAAGCCGGTTTGGCGAACGGCCATCACGTCGGAATGGTCGCCGAAAATGGAAAGGCCCTGGCAGGCCAAGGCGCGGGCGGTGACGTGGAAGACCGTAGAGGTCAGTTCGCCGGCGATCTTGTACATGTTCGGGATCATCAGAAGCAGACCCTGGGAAGCGGTGAACGTCGTCGTCAAAGCGCCGGCGGTCAGGGCTCCGTGCACGGCGCCGGAAGCGCCGCCTTCGGACTGAAGTTCGGAAACGGAGGGGATGGTGCCCCAGATGTTGGGCTGATTCGCGGCGGATTTGGCGTCGGAGATCTCACCCATGGGGGAGGAAGGCGTGATCGGGTAGATGGCGATCACTTCGTTTGTGGCGTGTGCCACGTGGGCGGCCGCGGTATTGCCGTCCATACACTCTTTTTTGCGAGCCATAGCGTTCCTTTTTTAATTTGTGGTTAAAAAGTAGTTTTACACGAATTATTAGTAGATTATAGCAAAAGCCCCGAGGCCTCCGCAAGGAGGAGCCGGGGGAGCGACCACTTGATTTTTGACCCCTGTTTTTGATATTATGTCTTCACATGTTTTTTGTGATGAGGGCGGCTAGCTCAGTTGGTTAGAGCGCATGCTCGACATGCATGAGGTCACTGGTTCAAATCCAGTGTCGCCCACCATCTTCCCACAACTTTTCTTACGGCACCATATGAAAGGC
>JAGCDY010000023.1 GCA_017650925.1 bacterium | reverse complement strand
GATCTCGCCGCTGGCCGGGTTGATGGTGGCGCCTTCCGTGTCGCTGGGGAGGGTGGAGATCGCGGTAACGGAACCGTCGTTGGTCACGGCGAAGCTCTTGGTGCAGGGCTTCAGGGTCACGGCCTTGGTGGCGGAGAAGACCGGCACCGGGCGGGGCATGTCAGCCAGCACGTTGATGGTCATGGATTCCTCGCCCCAGGCCAGGCTGAGCTGGCCGCTGACGGGGCCCTGGACTTTCTCGCGGTTGATGGTGATCGCGTATTTGACCTTGGAGTTCGCGGGAACGGTCACGTGGTCGTCCAGAGTGAGCCATTCCTCGGAGGCGGAAACATGCACGTCAAGCTCTTTACTTGAAACATTGTAAAGCTCGACTTCCATGCTCTCCTCGGTCTGGCCGTAGTTCAGAGTGGAGGGAGAAATGTAAAGATCCTGGGTCGGCATCTCGCCCATCCAGAGACGGCTGCCGGCCACGTTCTTGCCGGTCACGGGGTCTCTGCTCATCATGGAGCCGCCGAACAGCAGTTTGCCGTCGTCGGTCACGGCGCAGGAGGCCCGATAGGCCGCCACAGGCAGCTTGGTGGTGTGGACCACCGCGGACCTCAGAATGGTGTTGACGATCTGGAAAGTGTCCAGGGGAACGAGCTGATTGTCCTCATTTCTGGTACGGCCGCCGATGACGTAGATGACGCCGTTGTAGCCCACCACCGCCGGGTCGCTGACAGGGATCTGCAGAACCAGATCATCGTCCACCAGCTGGAAGGTCTCGCCTTCATCCTCGTTGATGTTGGTCTCCATGTAGCGGATCTTAGAGGAAACGCCGCTGTCGCCCAGCACGTAGATCTTGCTGCCCAAAGTGGCGATGCCGAAAGACGTCAGGTTCTCGCCGTAGATGCCCTCGTAAACCTTCCACTGGTCAGTCTTGGTGTTGTAGGTCTGCATGTGCATGGCGCCGTCCGGGCCCCAGAAACCGCCGCCCAAAACGTAGGCGATACCGTCGATACAGACCGCGCCGCCGTTGTACTGGCAGTGATAGCCGCCGCTGAAGGCCAGAGAGTTGTTGGATCCGCTCCAGGCGCCGTAGGGACTCTCGGGATCCTGTTTGGGTTTTCTGTTGGGGTTGTAGATACTGAAGGTGCCGTCCCAGGAGGGGTATCCGCCGTGCAGGAAGAAGGAGGGCGTGCCGGATTCGTCGAAGTCGTAAAGGAAGGCCTGGTTGCTACCGCAGTTCACGCCGTCACCGGCCACGGCTTCCTGGACCTGCCAGGAGTCCTCGTTGTCGTCGATCCAACGGGCGGAGCATTTGCTGCCTTCCATGTTGACGTAAGTCGGAGGACCGGAACCGTCCCACTTGGAGGAATCCCAGGTGTCAGATGCCACGTCATAGATGCTGAACTGCACGCTGCGGTTGAAGGAGAAGGCCTCGCCGTAGGTGTTGCTGGGCCAACTGTAGCCGGGGTCGGTCAGATCGCCGGTAGGCCTGTAGCTGGGATCAGCTTTTTTATTCAGATAATCATTCATGTTGGAGAAATACAAGCCGAGGCCGGAAAGTCCGACGTTGCAGGCTTGGCCGGCGGCGATCATGTATTTGCCATCCAGGTAGGCGCTGGCGCCCAGGTACGTCGGCCAGTAACCCACGACTTCCTTGAAGGGGTCGTCGGTCGCCACGAACTGCACGTTGGTGGTGACGAGTACGGCTTTCCTGGCGGAGGAGCTGCTGAAAAGCTCGACAGTTTTGTTGGTCGGGCAGGGAACGTCGCAATCGTGGTACCATTCCTTTCCCTTGTCCTCGCGGACGGTGGGCCTGCTGGAATCATAATACCTGAAGGGCCACCAGGAGGGGTTCTGGGCTTTCTCGGTCCAAATTTCGTCGTCGGCCAAGACCTGGCCGATCATAAGGAACGCCAAAAGCATGAAAAAGAGTTTTTTCATTAGTGCATCCTGTTTTTGTTGGTTAATTGTGTAGGTAGCTAGTACACATTATAGCAAAAAAGAGGCGCGCCCGAAGGCGCGCCTCTTATCCCCCTGACAGGCAGACTTATTTCCTGCGCAGAGCGAAGACCGCCAGGGCAATCAAAGCCAGACCGCAGAGCGGTTCGGGGATGAAGGCCCAGCCGACCTTGCGTTCGCCGTACTGCGTCTCAGGATCGGTCTTGTACCAGGTGCCCTGGACGAAGTTCGGCACTTCGTTGGTGTAGTCCGTGAAGTAGATGCCGAACATATCCAGCTCGTAGATGACGGAAACGTCCTCGTCGGGATAGTAGGCGTCGCCGCCGGGACCGCCGATGTCATAGTACTGGTTGTGCTGGCTGAGCACCGCGTAATCCTCGTGGCCGTTCAGGACCGTCGCGCCGCCGGTGGCGTAGGAGCAGGTCCACATCGGATCATACTCGTAGTTCTGATCGGGTATTTCGGCGAAGATGTTGCTGGTGCAGACCTGGGCGGCTCCGTACCAGGTGTCCTGGAAGTTGGAGCTGATGGCCACGCAGACGCCGCCGTTGGAGTGCTGCTTCGTGAAGGTGTTGGCCGTGATGTAGGCGAAGTTGGTGTTGGACCTGTCGTCACGGGCCGGGTATCCGTTGTGGTATATGCCCCTGGTGAAGCCTTCGAAGAGGTTGTTGTTGATGGTGATGTCGTCCGGGCCGACCACACCGTGATAGGTCAGGCCGATGTAGTAGAAGTGCTCCCAGTTGGTGACCTGGTTGGTGGTCACGTCATAGCACTCCCCGTCAAACATGCCGTAGAAGTAGTTGTTGTCGATCTGGACGCCGTTGGGGTTGTTGATGCCGATCAGCTCGGTCATGTTGGGCAGACTGGCGCCCACGCCCGTCGTCACGATGTTGGTGTCGGGATAAGAGCCGTCCAAGATGAAGTTGCTGAAGCGGACGTGGTTCACGTTCTCCATCTTGATGGCGGGAACTTCGTCCCAGACGTCGCCGCCGGTGCCCTTGTGCCATTTCTTGTCGCCGGGAGTCAGAAGCGGACGGTCGATCTGGGAGAGGAAAAGTCCTTCCACGTTGATGGGTTTGTCAGTGGTCTCGCCCTTCACCCAGAGGTAGGATTTCTTGGAAAGATCAAGAGTCCAGTCCGTGGGCTGCTGGGAGTCTCCGGCATAGACGGCGGTGGCCACGGAAAGCACGATCTGGCCCTCGTCCGCGGAGCCGCTGGGCACGGCATCGAACGCGTAGGCCAGAGTTTTCCAGGCTTTTTCAGGAGAAGTTCCGTCGTTGTCGTCGCTGCCCTCGGGGCTCACGTAGTAGACGTTGGGATAGTTGTCCACCGTGAAGGTCTCTTTGCTGCCGTCGTAGGAATTGTATTCCATAGTGTAGACCACCGTGCCGGGACGCGGGCAGGATTCCTCGATCGTGTAATAGAAGATCGTGGTGTTGCCGGCGCCGATCTCGCCGCTGGCCGGATTGATGGTGGCGCCTTCCGTGTCGCTGGTGAAGGTATAGACAAGGGAGACAGAGCCTTCGTTGGTGACTTCGAAGCTCTTGGTGTTGGGCTTCAGGGTGATGTCCTTGTGAGAGGAGAACACGGCGATGGGGCGCGGCTTGTCGGCCAGGACGCCGATCGTCATGGATTCCTCGCCCCAGGTCAGAGCGATCTGGCCGGAGACCGGGCCTTCCACTTTCGAGCGGTCGATAGCGACAAGTTTCTTGATCTCGGAGTTCTTAGGAACCGTGATCGTCGCGTCGAACTCGAGCCAGGGTTCCTCGCACTTCAGATTGACTTCCAAGTCATGGGCGGAAACGTTGTAGAGGGTGATCTCCATGCTGTCTTCCGTCTGACCGAAGTCAAGGGTGGAGGGAGAAACGTAGAGGTCCTGGGTCGGCATCTCGCCGATCCAGAGACGGCTGCCGGCCACTTCCTTGCCGGTCACCGGGTCGACGCTCCTCATGGAGCCGCCGAACAAAAGCTTGCCGTCTTCCGTCACTGCGCAGGCCGCGTAGCAGGCCGCTATCGGCAGCTTGGTGGTGTGGACCACCGCGGATCTCAAAACCGTGTTGACGATCTGGAAATCGTCGATGGGCTTGACGACCGTGTTGGTCACGCCCTCGTCGATGACCTGGACTCTGGAACGGCCGCCGATGGCGTAGATGACGCCGTTGTAGCCCACCACGGCGGGACAGGAGACCGGGATCTGCAGTTCGAGGTCGCTGTCAACGAACTTATACTCGTTCGTGGCGGTCTCCATAACGCGGATCTTGCTTGAGATCGAGCTGTCGCCCAAAAGGTAGATCTTGCTGCCCCAGGTGGCGACGCCGAAGTCCGTGAGATTCTCGGGATAGACATTCTCGTACACCGCCCACTGGTCGCTCTTGGTGTTGTAGGTCTGCAAGTTCATTTGACCGTCGGGACCCCAGAAGCCGCCGCCCATGACGTAGGCTACGCCGTCGATACAGACCGCGCCGCCGCCGTATTGGGCCAGGTTGCCGCTGCTGAAAGCCGTGGCGGGGCTGGATCCGCTCCAGGCGCCGTAGGGGCTGTCAGGATTGTTCGAGGGCTTTCTGTTGGGGTTGTAGATGCTGAAGTTGCCTTCCCAGGAGGGATAGCCGGCGTGCAGGAAGAAGGAAGGCGTTCCTGATTCGTCGAAGTCGTAGAGGAAGGCCTGGTTGGAACCAAGGCGGGCGCCGTCACGCATGACGCCTTCCTGAACTACCCATTCGTCATCGGCGACGCGGGCGCCGCATTTGCCGCTTTCCATGTTGACGTAGGTCGGGGGACCGGAGCCGTCGTACTTGGAGGATTCCCAAGTGTCGCTTGCCACGTCGTAGATGTGGAACTGCACGCTGCGGTTATAGGAGAACTGCTCGCTGGCGTAGGCGTAGGAGTTGCTGGGCCAGAAATAGGCGTAGTCGATAAGGTCGCCGGATTTCGTCCCGTTCCTCAGGAAATTGCAGAAGTTGCTCATGCCGGGGAAATAGAATTTGTTTCCGGCGTTCTGGGAAAGCGACCAGTTGCACATCTGACCGGCGGCGATCATGTATTTGCCGTCCAGATAGGCCGCCGCGCCGTAAAAGGTCGGCCAGTAGCCCACTACTTCCTTGAAGGGGTCGTCGGTGGCTACCAGCTGCATGTCGTTGGTGACGACCTGGGCTTTTCTCCAAGTACCTGCGCTCAGGGCGATGATCGTCCTGTTCGTCGGGCAGGGAGGCTCGAGGTCGGCGTACCATTCGATGAAATCAGATCTCGCCGAAGACCGTTTGGGATCGTACTTCTGATACGGCCACCAGGAAGGGTTCTGAGCCTTTTCCGTCCAGATCTCGTCGGCCATGAGCTGGCCCGTCAGGAGGAAAAGGACTAGGAGCAAAAGGAAGCGTTTCATAAGTTTCCTTAGTCGGTTGGTTAAAGTAAAGGCTTTTCGGGGATATATCAACCCCCAATACATGGTGACATTATAACAAAAATCAAGCCAAAAATAAACGGGAGCGAACCGCGCCCACGGGATTTTTGCTACAATTAAGGCATGAACAAACTATCCATTCTCCCCTGCTTTTCGGCCGCCTGGAAGAGTTTCAGCAAATGGTGGCTCGTTTTGTGCCTGGTGGCGGCCGTCCCCTGCCTTTATTCCCTTTTCCTCGTGAGCGGCGATATCAAAACCAGCCTTAAGGAAACGCGAGAGGAACTGCAGGCCTTTTCCGAGATCATGAATGACGATTCTGTGGACGGGATGCAGAAGATCGAAAAGCTGCAGAGTTTTTTGGAAAGCTATCAGGCCAAGAAGCAGGAAAACCTGAAGGGTAAAAAGAGCTTTGCGATTCTAGCCGGGCTAGTCATCGTAACGATCGTTTTGCAGGTCGTTTTGATACTCTGCTCCAAGAGGGCCACCGCCAAAGATGAGGAGGAAGGCAGAAAGGACCTGAAGCGAGGGCTGGCGCGCTCCCTGCTTTTGTCGCTCTCCTACATTGTTCTGGCCTTCGTTAAACTGGCGCCCTTTGTCATTCTGTTCTTCCCGGCCGCGATCGTGGGGCTCATTTTGGTCTTCATCTCCCCGCTTCTCGCGCTTTTAGTCTTTTTGCTCTGGTTTCTTGGAGGCTTGTGGTTCTACGCCCGCTGGTACTTCACGGACTACATCATTACCGAGACCTCCGCGAATCCCTTCAAGGCCCTGGGCGACAGCTGGTCCCTTACGAGGGACAATCAGTTCGCGGTCTGGGTGCTGGTTTTGACGGCTTTTATTTTGCATATCCCGGCCTTCTTCACTCTGGGGCTCTCGACCATTCCGACCAGAAGCTTCGACTTTACGCTGCGCGCCACGGCCTACCGCCTGCTCAAGGGAGAAATATAATGCTTCAGGCGATCGCCTGCGTTGCCAAAAACGGCGTCATCGGGAGCAACGGCGCCCTGCCCTGGAACGTGCCGGAAGACATGCGGCACTTTAGAGAATTGACCATGGGGCACGCCCTGATATTGGGACGCAAGTCATACATGGGCCCCTTAACCGGCCGCAGACTCGTTGTATTGAGCCGCAAGGGCTTTTCAGCGCCGGAGGGTATAGAGACAGCCTCCTCGAAGGAAGAGGCCCTTAAAATCGCTCTGAGCAACGATCCCTCCCCCTTCGTCATAGGCGGCGCGGAGATCTACAAACTCTTCGAGCCGGAGATCGGCAAGATATACCTCACGCGCTTAAATGAGGAATTTGAGGGCGACACGCTTTTCCCGATCGACTTGGGAAATTGGCGTAAAACCGAAGAGCGCGCTTTTTCCGCGGGAACTTTCGAGACCTGGGAAAAAAATTAGCGCATGCGGTAAACAAGAAAAGCGCCGACGCACAGGAAGACCACGCTTGGGGTCCAGGCGGCTACAATGGCGTTTAAATTTCCTTTCTCAGCCAGAGCGATCAAGAGGAAATACATCACGAAATACGCCAGGCAGATGACGATGCTCGTAAGTACGCCCTTCATCATGCCGGCCCTGGTGTGGAATATGCCGAACGGCGCCGCCAAGAGAACGACGACAAAACAGGCAAAAGGCATCGAATAGCGGCGGTGAAGATCCGCTTTCAACTTGTAGTATCGGTCCATTCCCTCCTCGACTGTCCTGGCGGCATTTTTCAATTCCGAAAGACTCATGATCTTCTCATCGTCTTTGGCATGGCTGAAAATGATCTCGGGAGTCTCGTCGTAGACCGTTATCCTTCTCTTCTTATAATTTGTCGTAGCCTTGGGTTTCCCTTCAGAGTCGTAGATGATCTCCTTGACGTTGAAGAAAAGCCAACCGAAGCCGGGGAAGTATTCCGCGCTCTCGGCTTCCAACTGCCTCGTCGTGCGATGGGAATTCGGCTTGAAATGCATGATAGAAATGCTGTGGAACTTATTGGGCTCGTCGGTCGCCTTGATTTTCCAGGTGCGATTTTTCTTCATGTTGTCAAAAACCACGAGAGAAGTGTTCTGCCCTTGACTGATGCTCTGCATCAAAGTCGTGGCCTTTTTCGGCATGATCTCCTGGGCTTTTCTCATCGCATAAGGCCCGCAGTATTCGCTGAGAGCAAAAGTGACGAGCGTGATCAGGATCGCGCAGAAAAGGTACGGCCTGATGATCCTGGTCAGGGCGATGCCGCTGGCGCGCATGGCGATGATCTCGTTGGTCCTGGAAAGGTTTCCCAAACAGTAAAGGATCGCAAGCAGCACCGCGAACGGCATGACGATCGAGAAGATCTCGGGGATCTTCATGACGTAAAAGGTCGCTATCTCGCTGACGGTCTTCTCCTCCTGCAGGAAGTCGGAGAGGTTGTTGGTCATGTCATAGGCGAAAAACAGGACCAAAAAGGCTGCCAGGCAGTAGAAGAGAGGCAGGAAGAAGGATTTTATGAGATAGCGGTCGATGAGCTTCATAGATTTCAAATTTCCTTAACCGGCAGCAGTTCCGGTTCGTAAAAAGACTGCTTCTTCGGCTTTCTGGTAAAAAGATGCGCAAAAAGCAGGCGCCATACCATGAAGACCGCTTCATAGACGATCTTCTTGTTCATTTTCGAGATGCCGTTGCTTCGTTCGTAGAAGATTATGGGAACTTCCCTGATCTTGAATCCCTTGAGCCAGGCGTAGTAAGTCATTTCGATCTGGAAGGAGTAGCCGTTGGAACGGATCTTGTCCATATCGATAGCTTCAAGCACCCTGCGCCTGAAGCATTTGAAACCGCCGGTCGCGTCGTTGGCGGGAAGGCCTGTTATTAGCTTGACGTAAGTGGTCGCGAAGACGGAAAGGAGCACCCTGCGCAAAGGCCAGTTGATAACGCTTATGCCGGAAGTGTAGCGCGACCCCAAGACCAGGTCGCATTTGTCCGCCACATGCAGAAAATCCGCCACATATTTCGGGTCGTGAGAAAAGTCGCAGTCCATCTCGAAGATGAATTCGTAATCCCTTTCCAGGGCCCAGCGGAACCCGGCGATGTAGGCCGTGCCCAGGCCGAGCTTGCCCTCCCTGTGGATGACGTGGGTCAGATTGTCGCTCGCGCAGATCTCGTCTATGACCGCACCCGTCCCGTCCGGCGAGTTGTCGTCAATGAAAAGCAGCCCCACGGAAGGGTAATCCTTCCGCAGCGCGTCATGCATCTTGACCACGTTTTCCCGCTCGTTATAGGTCGGTATGACGATGAGGGCCAATCCCTCGTTTCTTTTCGCTTCCTCGGTCATAATAATTCATCTTGTAAATAAAAAGGATAACAGAAAGCGGAAAACAAGTCAACAAAAGCGCCCTCTCCCCTTCTTTACATCCGGGGCCCCTTTTGCTACAATGCTACCTACAAATTTGAGACTAATTGGGCCGGTAGCTCAGCTGGGAGAGAGCAGCGTTCGCAATGCTGAGGCCGAGAGTTCGATCCTCTTCCGGTCCACCAAAATTCAGCCTTTCCTTTCGGGAAAGGCTTTTTTTATTCCGCCCTTTTTGGGCAAAAAAAAGTGGCCCGCTTGCGCGAGCCACTTTTTTTAGATCCCTATTTAGGAAGATTAATACACATGAGTGGATTCTTCTTCCACGACCGGGTTCTTGAGCAGGTCGGAGTTCAAGTAGGACTTGATACGAGCATCGCCAACGGCTTCGCCCTTGGCCTTGATCTGCCATGTGACAGACTGCTTCGGCGTCAAGACAGGAACGGTCTCGAAGGTGACTTCCTTGCCGGTCACGGTGCCGTTGGTGGCGCCGCCGCAGGAGATCGGGGTGATCTCGGCCGGGAACACGACTTTCATCGTGATGTTGGAGTCATCAGCAGTGCCCTGGTTGGTCACGGTGATGGTGTAAGTCACTTCTTCGGCGGGCTGAGCGTCGAGCTGGATCGGGTCGGGATCGTCGACCATTTCGATCAGCAGAGCGGCCTGGCCGTACCACTTGGTGTTGCAGCAAGCCTGCTTGGTCACACCGTCGATGGTGGTGGTGGCGCAGTTGGTGGTTTCGCCGACCACAGGAGAGGTGGCGACCACGCTGAATTCAACTTTCTGGCCGGGGCCGAGAGTCGGGACAGTCCAAGTGCCGCCCTGAGCGCCATTGGCGTCGAGGACCTGCAGATTGGCGCCGGGCTGTTCGGAAACGGTGAAGTTCTCGAACGTGGTGTCGCCAGTGTTGACCACGGTGATGGTGTAGTTGGCTTTCTTGTTCACCAGCTGGGACTCGGTGCCGGACTTGTAGATCTCAAACTGAGGCTTGAAGACCTTGGTGCAAGCCTGAGCTTCGGCCTGGTTGGTGTTGTCGCCCTTAGCGGTGACCTTGTTGCAGTAAGTGCCGCGATCTTTGGCAACAGCCTGGAAGGAAGCGGTCTTGACGCAGCCGGGGATCATGTCGCCGGCGGTCATGGTGAAGGTGCGGGCTTCAGGATCGGAGGTGAGATAGACGCCCTCGGGGAGAGTATCGGTCACGACCACGTTCTTGGCCAAGCCGGAACCAACGTTCTTGATGGTCACGGTGTAGGTGAAGGGCTGGTCGACCAGAGCGGTCTCAGGAGCGGTCTTTTCGACTTCGATTCTGGGGTTGGTGGCGGTGACCACGAAGCAGGTACGGGGGTAAGCAATGACGTAAGCGCACTGCTTGAAGGTACCTTCCTGGTTGGCCTGCCAGTTGATCTCGATCGTCTGGCACTGGAAAGCATCCAGATCGCCGAGGGTCCAGGTCAGGGACGTGCCGTTGACCTGAGCGGCAGGAGTGGAGCTGACGTAGGTCAGACCTTCCGGAACGGAGCTCTTGACCGTGACTTCCGCCACATCCTGATTCGGAGTGACGATCATCTGGCTGGTGAACTGTTCGTTCAAGCTGACTTCAGTGGTGCCGGCATACTGGATACCGACCAAGCTGGTGCAGGCAGCAGAGCCGTTCTGGGTGATGGGGGCGCAATCAGCGATGGCGCTGCCGGCGACTAAGCAGGCAACGAGGCTGAGGGCCATGAGGCTTTTGAGAAGTTTCACTTCTTTTCTCCTTAGTTGTTAAACGTTTAACTGTTATGGCGGGCGCTACCCGCCTTTTGCTTTATGGAACTAAAAAATATCAGTACAGGTGCGTGGATTCCTCTTCGCAGACCGGGGTCTCAAGCAAGTTGGTCTTCACGTATACTCTGAGACGCGCGTCGTCGACGCTCAGAGCCTGGGCCTTTATTCTATAGATTATTTCCTGTTTGGGCTGGATCGTCGGGACAGGGGCGAAGATGACCTTCTGGCCCTGGATCTGGCTGCTGATGGCGCCGGAAACGGCCAGAGGCTTCATGCTGTTCGGGAAGACCGCCGTAACTTCGACGTTGCTGTCCTGAGCAGTGCCCTGGTTCATGACGGAAATAGTGTAGACAGTCTCGCCGCCGAGTTCGACCGGGTCAGGATCGTCGACCACTTCGACTCGGACAGCCGGCATGCCGCGCCAGACGGTCGGAGCTTCGGCCTGTCTGCGGAGTCCTTCGCGGCACTCAGCCGTGACGGTGTTGACGTGCGTGCCAGGAGTCTGGCAGGTGACGGTCACGTTGAAGGTCTGGGACTGGCCGGGACCGAGCGTGTTGAGACGCCAGATGACCTGGTTGCCCTGGACCTGGCCTCCGCTGGAGGAGACATAGGTCGTGTGCGGCGGGAGTGTGTCGACCACCACGACGTCGGTCAGGCCGGCGTCGCCCGGGTTCGTAACGACGATATTGTAGTTAGCCTTGCGGCCGAGGAACTGGCTGGGCGTGCCGTCTTTGGTCAGCTGCAGCTGGCGTTCCTGGACGACCGTGCAGGCGGTGGATTCAGCCGTGCCGGCGTTGGAGGTCGTCACGACCGCGCGGTTGCAGTGTCTGCCGCGGGCGACAGCCGTGGCAGCAAGGGTAAGCGTCCTGGATTCGCCCGGAGCGAGGGAACCGATCTCCTGGCTCAGCTGGGAGGAGCCGCTGCTGTGGCGGAGGCCCTCCGGCAGATAGTCGTTCAGGACCACGTTCTTGGCGGTGCCGTCGCCGACGTTGGAGATCGTAATGGTATAGGGAACGTTCTCGCCCAAAACAGCCGTTTCGGGGCCGGTCTTCTCAATGGCAATCCTGGCTCTCACCGTCTTGGCGGCGGAGCAGGAGCAGCTTGTCGTCTGCAGGAAGGCGCAGAGCTTAAGGTCGACGTCGTTGACGGAGCGGTACTGGACCTGGAAGGTTCTTTCCTCGCCCCTTTCCACGTTGCCGAGGTCCCAGACGATGTTGTTGCCGGACCTGGTAGCCTGGGGCTGAGTCCCGACAACTTCGAGGCCGCTGGCCATCGGATGGACGACCTGACAGGTCTGGTAACGGTTGGCGGCCCTGAAGCGAATGACGCAGACCTGGTTTTCACCGACCTGCCACTCGCCGGGAGCCGTGACAACGATCTCGTCAGTGCCGCCGCAGGAGAAGGCTCTCGGAGCGTAGGTGCGGACCGGAGCGGGAGCGGGCTCGTCAGCGAAAGCGTCGCCGTCGGCAAGAGCGTTGCCGGCGAAAAGGCACACCATGGCCGTCAAAGCGGCCAGACTGAAAATTTTTGTACGAAAGTTCATCACGGTCTCACACACAAGTTGGATTGTTAACTAGGCACATTCTACCAAACCTCACTCCGATAAGTCAAGTCAGAGCCTAGGGAAGGTCACGGCTTTTTCACCTCCGTCCCGTCGACTTCTAGCGTCCAGTTTCCGGGAGGCATGAGCTGGGGCTTGCAACTGCCTTTCACAAGCTTATATTCGGCTACGCAGCCGGTGTCTTTGTCCTTTAGGGTGAAGCTGTCAGTCTGGTTTCCCGGGAAGAAGCGCCAGACCTCTTTGCCGTCCAGGTAGTAGCGCGATTCGTCGGTCATGCCCAGGCCGCAGCCGCCGGCCAACAGTCTTCCTTCCTTGTCCTCGGGAGCAAGCTTTTCGGCGCGGGACGCGGCGGCGTCCCTGCTGACGTCTTCACTCGACGCGACCGCGGCGGAAACGTTCAACTTTCCTTCCGCGCCCTTGGGCAGAAAGACTTTGACCGTGCGGTCGGCGGACGAGTATTCCGTCTCGACGGGCTCGCCGTTGAAGAGCGCTCCATTGAAGGAAGAAACATTGCGAATTGTGACTGTGTAGCTCCTGTCTTTCACCTGTCCCTCGAAGCCGCCCCTCTGGTCGCCTATCATGACGAAATGGCTGTTGAGCTGACGTATGTAGCGGAAATTCGTGTAAGCGTATTCCCCTTTCTTGTAGTTTGGCGTGATGCCGTCGTCCTCATAGAGGCTGAAACTGCCCTCGCCGTCGCCGTCTGTCGGGAAGATCATGATGTCTATAACTTCCGGCAGGTCGGCCATTCTCTTGCCCATCCTGCCCAGAGGCAGCGGCGTCCCCTTCTTCACGAAGAGCGGCATTTCCATTATCCCGCGGGATACGAGCGCGTACCCTTTGTCGTAGCTTTCGCCGGTGAAGTAATCGGCCCAGCCGTCGCACGGGAAGTAAACGACCTGGGAAGCGAGCCAGTCGCTTCCCCTGCCGGTCTGGGTTATGGGGGCGGACAGCATATGGTCGCCCAGCAGATACTCCTGGGGATTCACATAGGAATCACGGTCGGACGGATAATCGTAGTACAAAGGCCTCATGAAAGGCAGACATTCCTCGTAGAGCTTGTGCGCGCCCGTATATATATAAGGAAGAAGCTGGGAGCGCAAAGCGTAGCTGCTCTTAAGAGAAGGCTCGAACTCTCCCCACAGCCATGGCCGGCGATCGAGCGTTTTGTCGTAAGTGGAATGGATCCTGAAAGAGGCGGTGGTGGCGCCGAACTGCAGCCAGCGGGCGTAAAGCTCGGGGTCTCTCCTGCCATAGTGCCCGCCCATGTCGTGCGACCAGTAGCAGCAGCCGGCGTTGGCGGAACAGGAATTCATGGCGATCTCGAAAGCCAGCATCGGCCAGCAGCAGCCGGTGTCGCCGGAAAACTCGATGGGGTACTTCTGGTCGCCAAGACCTCCCCAGCGCGCAAACGAGAGCCCTCGCTGATCCGGCCTGTCGGTATGCTCGTAGTAGAGCTTGTTCAGCCAAGTCCAGTGTTTCAGGCCGGGAACGCCGGAAACATGAGGATACAGGCTGTCCTGCTGCCAGTCCACCCACCAGACGTCCACGCCTTCCTTTTCAAGAGGTTCGTGGGCGTATTTGAAATAGGCGTCCATATATTTCTTGCTGCCGGCCTGGAAGGGCACGATCCTTCCGCCCTCCGTGCTCTCCCCTATGGCTTTCATGAAATCCTCGTAGCACCATTCGTGGTCCCTGATGCCGTCGGCAGGGTGAACGTTGAGGGCGATGTGCAGTCCTTTTTCCCTCATTTCCTTCAGGAGATCCTCGGCGTCCGGCAGCAGTTCCCGGTTCCAGGTCCAGCCCGTCCAGCCCCTGTCTCCCCAGAAGCCCTTGGTGGCTTTCCTGTCGTGCCACTCCATATCCCAGACCAGGACGTCCAGGGGATAGCCTTTCTCCTCGTATTCCTTTACCAGGTTGCGGTAATCGTCGGAAGTGTAGGAGTACCAGCGGGAGTACCAGGAGCCGAAGGTGAAGCGCGGCGGCATGGGGATCTTTCCGGAAACGTCGCAGAGTTCCTTAAGCCCTTTCTGATAATCCTTGCCGTAGCAGAAGAGATAAATGTCCATGTCCCCTTCCCTGACTTCCCTGACCTTCGCCTCGCCGTCAACGACGAGCGGCTTTGCCGTGTCGTCATACATAAACCAGCCTTCCTTCGTCATGAGCCCGTCGTCAAGTTCGAAGGGCTCCCACTTGGAATCCAACGTTCCGGTGCTGCCGCCCAAGTTGTGCAGCTTGGGCTTGCCGTAGGAAGGACGCCAAACCATGATGCCCGGCATGTGCACGCCGAAATTATGATCGGGCATCGAGCCTTCCGGGTGATTCCTGTCCACGAAAAAGATGATGCTCTTCGTCTTGACGAGGATCTGGTCGTCCTTGTCCTCGATCTCGAAATCGAAGAAATCCATTTCCCTCTTCTGGGCGAAAAGCGTCTGCTCGTCGTGGAAGGTCCCCCTTTCTATCCTGACGCAGCCTTCGTCGATGATGGAAAGCCTGAGCAGCCCGTCGATGATCATGGGGTTGGCTTTCACAGTCGGGGTGACAGCCGTGGACACCTCGGTCCCCTTCACTCCGGCGAACAGGCTCGCGCAGGCAAGGAAGGCTAGCAGAAAAACGTTTAGCATATGTATCTCCTTTTAGTATTTTAATTCAAGATCGGAAAAACGCACCTTCATTTCTTTGCCTTTGTCCGGCGGAGGCAGGACGACAGGATTTGCGCTGCCGGCTTTGAAGTTCAGCGTAACTGTGTCATCGCTCCCCTCTTTCGTTACGACAGCTTTTTCAACGACGCCGCCCGGGAAGAAGCGGTAAACGTCCCTGCCCCGGTAGCCGTAAGCGCTCTCGCTCGTTTTGCCAAGGCCGCAGCCGGCCACGAGAAGTTTCCCCTCCTTGTCGCCCTCGTCAAGCAGATCCTGACGTCTTTTGGTCTCCGCGGCGGCGATATTCTTGGGCTCGACCGTGGAAGCTTCTATCACAAGGTCTCCAGGCAGCGTGTCGGCCAAGGCTACGGTAAGCGTCCGCTTTTCAGGATCGAATTCCGCCTGAACGTCCTGATCCTGGAACTTCACCGCCGTATAGGAAGCCACGTTGCGCAAAACGACCTTTATTGGGCGCGCGGAATATTTACCCTCGAAATCGCCCTTCGTCTCCCCTATCGTTATGAAATGCGTGCAGCCTTCGCGCTGATATGAGAACGGCGTGCGCGCGCATTTGCCTTCCTGATAGGCTTTGCTGATCCCATCGTCCTCGTAAAGTTCGCTCTCCCCTGTCCCGTCGTCTTCGGTCGGGAAGATCATGACCGTCAGCTCGTTGGGCAGATCGGCCATCCTTTTCCCGGTCTGACCGAGGACCAGAGGATAGCCTTTCTTCACGAAGAGCGGGAATTCGTAAAGGTCGGCGCTGACCAAGGAAAAGCCCTTGTCATAACTTTCGCCCGTGAAATACTGCGCCCAGCCGTCGCTGGGGAAATAGACGACCTTCGTAGAAACGAACGATTTTCCCCTGCCGTGCTCCGCTATAGGCGCCGCCAGCATGCCGTCTCCCAAAATAAATTCCTGAGGCGTGACGTAGGCCTGCTCGTCCTCCGGGAAATCATAATAAAGAGGCCTCATGAACGGCAGCGATTCTCTGTAAAGCTTTTCCGCCGCGGTGTAGATGTACGGCATAAGGACGGATCTCAGGCCGAAACTGCCACGCGCCGACTTCTGAGCATAGTCCTGCCAGAACCAGGGGCGCTTGTCGATGCTGCCGGCGGAATGGAGCCTGAAGACCGCCGAAACTGCGCCGAACTGCAGCCAGCGGGCGTAGATCTCTCCATCTTCCCCGGCGAAGAAGCCGCCCAGGTCATGCGACCAGTAGCAGCAGCCAGCGTTGGCGGAAACGGGCGTCATACAGATCTGGAACTGCAGCTCCTCCCAGGTGCCGCCGGTGTCGCCGGAGAATTCCACGGGATGCTTCTGGTCGCCCAGGCCGCCCCAGCGCGCCAGCGACAAGCCTCTGCTTTCCGGCCTGTCGGTGTATTCGTAATAAAGCTTGTTTAGCCAGGACCAGTGGCTCAAACCGGGAACGCCCGTGACGTAAGGCACGAGATAATCCTGCTGCCAGTCCACCCACCAGACGTCCACGCCCTCAGCTTCCAAGGGATCGTGCGCGTACTTGAAGTAGGCGTCCATGTATTTTTTGCTGCCGTCCTGGAAAGGAATGATCCTTCCGCCCTCGGTGCTCTCGCCCATGGCCTGCATAAATTCCTCGTAGCAGAAGTCGGTGTCACGGATGCCGTCGGCGGGATGCACGTTCAGGGCGATGTGCAGTCCTTTTCCGCGCATTTCCTTAAGAAGGTCCTCCGCGTCCGGCAAAAGCTCCCTGTTCCAGGTCCAGCCAGTCCAACCCAAGGTCCCGCAGTGGCCGAGGCCCTTGTTGCCTTTCCTGTCGTGCCACTCCATATCCCAGACCAGCACATCCAGAGGATAGCCCTGCTCTTCATATCCTTTCACGATATTGCGGTAATCCTCGGAAGTGTACATAGCGTGACGGGAATACCAGGAACCCATGGCGAACCTGGGCGGCAGCGGGATCTTTCCCGAAACATCGCAGAGTTCCTCCAAGCCCAGCCTGTAGTCGTTCCCGTAGCAGAAAACATACATATCCTGGTCCAGCGGGCCGTATTCCCTCACAGTCGGGTTCCCGTCCGCTTTGATGAGCGCCGTCTTGGTGTCGTCGATGACGCACCAGCCTTCCTTTTTCATGAACCCTTCGTCAAGCTTGCACGCACCCCAGCTTCCGTCCAGCGTGGCGATCGAGCCGCCCAGGTCTTCCAGGTCGGGCACGCCGTTGTCGCCGTGCCAGCAGCCGTAGCCCGGAACGTCCACGCCGTAGTTGCCGCCGTCCATGCGGTCCAAAAAGCGGTGGCGGTCCACGAAGAAGATAAGTTTCTTCGTCTTAACTAATATCTGGTCATCCTTATCCTCTATCTCGAAATCGAAGAAATCCATTTCGCGCTTCTTGGCGAACATGCTCGGCTCGTCGTGAAAGGAACCCTTCTCCACCCTCATGCAGCCCTCGTTCAGAATGGAGAGCCTAAGCACGCCGTCGATGATCATGGGATTGACTTTCGGCGTCTGCGTCTGCTTGGTCGAGACGTCAGTGCCGGTCACGGCGAAGACCGAAAAACTAAAAAGCAAGGATAAAAATAAAATTGAGCGCATTACGGATACCTCCTTACCCTAATTCTAGCAAACTCTTGTCTGTCAGAAAAGTGAGACACGAATTTTCCCCTTTCGCCGTCAAGGAAAACGCTCACCTTTTCCTATTATGGAGGCGGAAACTCACCTTGCGGTTTCCGAATAAAAACCGTCCGTGACCAAAACGCCATAAACGGTCAAAAACACAGACCCTCGCGACGGTTCGCGCGGGGAACAGCTCCCCGCGCGTTTTTTATTCCGCTTCTATAGTGAATTCGAAAAGTTCGCTGGCCTTGATGCCGTCCAGAACGTAGAGCGCCTTTTTGATCTTCTCCCCTTTCTTGGCTGGGACTTTGTATTCCTGCGCTCTTCCGCTGCGGAAATCCACGGCGTACCAGTTCCCGGCGTCGTGCCAGTAGTAGAGCAGGGGCTGACCTTCCGAATCGTAGCTCTTCCCAGCGTCCAATTTGATGGTCGTTCCAGCCTTGGCCTTAAAATAGTTCGTCTCAAGCAAGGCCACGGGCGCCAAATTGACCTTCCGGCATTCCTCCGGTATCACGGTCTCCCGCAGAGCGGGACGCTTGCTCGCAACTAGCTGCGTTCTGATCTCATAAACGCCGCGCATCCTGTCGCCCGCGAAATACTGCTCGTTGAACTCGGACAGAGGCAGCAGATGGAACTCGACATCCGAAGCCGTTTCGATCTTAATAAGAAGCAGACCCTCAACGTGCCAGACCGAAGGAGTGCAGGGAGCGTCCTTGGTCGCGTCATTTTCATCGGTCGTCATGCCGAAGGGATTCCAAACGTAAGTCCTCCCGTCGAAGCGGTCGGTGTAGACGGAATCCCAATTCTTGTCGGTTTCGGTCGGAATGAGATATTTCCCCTCTTTGTCGGTGTAGCCCTTGAATTTCGGAACGTCTGCGAAATATTTGTCCGCGAAGGAATTTATCTTCCCGTGGGAAACGTGGTAGATGTAGACCGCCGCGTCTTTCAGAGGCTCGTCATTCACATCGTAGATCTTCAATATGTTTTCCGAGATCGGAATGAACCTTCCCTGCGTCCCCCAGAAACGCGGCCCGCGGTAGCCCGAGCAGTAGACGATCTTCCCGGCGTTGGAACGGTTGATCCACATATGACAGCCGCTCATCAAAGGCGTGTAAGCGGAACCGCAGGGCACGTTCTCCGCGGAACTGTACATAATGTCGGAGCCGAACTTCGGCATTCTGCTTCCCCCGGCGTAGTATTTCCCCTCCTTATCTTTCAACAGAACGTTGTGCCACCGGACGGGATAGGAGTAGACGTCCGGCAGCGCCAGACAAGTGTGCCCCAGCTCATGCACCACAGAAGCGTTCAGCGACGAGAAGTGCGGCGCACTGGCCTGGTGCGAGGCGCGGTCGTTGGGATTGTCCGTTATGGGGAAGCCGCCGTCCCTGTATTCCTCCATCTTGTTATAAATATTGTTCTTGTCCTTTTCCCAGTAATGGTACACAAGGTTGTCGATCCTGTATTTCTCCTTTATCCCCTCCGGGCAGATGTCGGGATACTTGGTATCCAAAAGCAGCTTGTCGAGTTTCAGCTTGTGCCCCGCCACCCAGTCGAACATGGAAAAAGAACCCACGCAGTTCACTTTCCTTTCCCGGAAATAATTCGTCGTGACCATAGGCGAAAAAGCGAACCACAAGGGCCTTGCGTCGCACCACTCGCTTACCTTGTTGTTAACAAGACACAAGTCGTTATCCAGCGCCACCTCGGCGTTCATCAGCAAACTTTCCTTCGGGAAAGTCCAGACGAAAGAATACTTCCTGATCTGCTGCGGCTCAAAACTTTCCAGATCCACGGATTTGCTGCAAAGAGGTTCCTTTTCCTCCCCCACCCAGAAGCGCAGCTTCAAGCCCTTAGGCGACGCCACCGGCCCGTAATTCGCCACGTGCACGACGGACGTCACAGAATCCCCCGGCGCGATCTTAGTCTTAAGGTCCTTGTAGCTGTAGCGCGGCAAAAGCTCGATAAACTGCACCGTCATGTCGGGCTTCTCCGACGAGATCACTTCCGTCGCGAACTCCGCCTCCTTCCCGCGGTAAAGAGCCTTCACCTTGACCTTCCCTTCCGCGAGACCCTTTATGGCCGCCGGGATCTTCTCATCCGGTGCGGCGCACCCGTTGTCCGTCGACCACGTAATGAAGGGCTTGGCGTCGAAATACGACCAGTTGCCGTAGGCGTTCATCTCGTCCGTCACCATCTCGAACACGCCGTTTCGTTTCGCCATCAATCCGAACTTCTTCGAATATCCCTTAAGTATCCTTTTGTCAGCGTGGATCCCCCAGGGCTCCCAAGTGATCTCGATCTCCTCCGCCGGGAAGGTCCTAAAGTAATCCGTATAGACGGTCCTCAAAAGCGCGCCGTTGTCCAGCGTGGACCTTTTCCCCAGCTTTTCGTTTTTGAAGACCAGATCCTTAACTTCGCCGCAGTCGGAAAAGGTTTCCCATTTCCCGGGAACGCCCTCGTCAAAGAAAGCGTCTTTACAGGGCACTTCCCCGGCCACGCACTCCTTGTCGAAATACAAAGGCAGCCCGCAGGGAACGCCCTCGTCGTTAGTAAACCAGGCAAAAGCGATATGGTGCCACTCCCCCGCTTTGAAACTGACCTCGCTTCTCGAAGAAGCCGTCTTCTCCTTGGAGACGGAACTGATCTTCAGAAGCCCGGACTTTGTCTTCGCGAGCGCCATCCCGTTATCCGGAGCGCCCGCCAAAAAGATCAGATGTTCCTTCCCATCGTCGGAAGCGAAATTCGGCTTGAACCAAAACGAGACATAGCCGAATTTCGGCGATATCTCAACATTCTCCACCGCGGCATACATACTTACCGCCGCCAAAAAAGAAACGCAAAGCAAAAATCTCTTCATGATCATGATTCCTCTTGATTATGACTTAATTGTAACAAAATAACGACAATTCCGCACATAAAAGGCGCTTGTCTTTGCTATAATTAGAACCATGATAGAAGTCCTGAAAACCATACCTCCCCGCCGCCAAGTCATAAAGGACCTGGCCCTGGAGCTTTTGTCCAGGCACCGGACGGGCAGGCTTCTTGATCTCTCAGACTACACTCTCCTTCTTCCCGGCAAGCGCGCCGGCAGAAGGCTCCTGGAAATACTCTCCGAGCTTTGCGCCGAGGAAAAGATCCTTTTCCTCCCTCCGAAAACCGAGACCGACATCTCCTTCATGCGCTCGCTTTGCCGTGAGTTTGCCGGCGGTAAAACAGCCTCGCCCTTCGAGACCGCCGACATTTGGAGAAAGGTACTGAAAGAAAACAGCGCTCTCCTCCCCGACATCATTACGACATTTGCGGAAGGCGAAAACGTTCCCGACAACGTTTTCACGAGTTTGGGAGACAGCCTGGCAAAACTTAAAAAGGAACTCTTCCTGAATCAGATCAGCCTGAAAGATATCATAGAAAAAGGCGAGCTTCCGAGCGACGAGGAAGCAAGACGCTACGAAACGATCGGTAAGCTTTTCTCTGCTTACGAAACGAAGCTGGATGTTTACGGCCTCATGGACGAAACGAAAGCTTTGAAGGTCATTTTGGACTCTCCTCCGGGAGAAATTAAAAAGATCTATCTTTTTGCCTGCCGCGACAACATCCCCTTCCTTCTGAAACTATTCCAAAGGGAAGACTACGACGTTAAGCTATTGCTTGTCGGAGACGCCGCCTGGTTCGACGAAACAGGCCTTCTGAAAAAGGACGCCTCTTTCCCTCCGACCAAGGCCCTGCTCTCCCCTAATACCAAGATCTTCCCCACGCCCCTAGAGGAAGCCGAGGAGATCTATCTCTCTCTGAAGAAGGAGACCGAGGAAAGAACGCTCAGCCAATGCGACGTGACGATCGCTTCCCAGGACAGCGGCATCTGCTCCTTCCTAAGAGTCTTCGCCAAAGAAGACCTGACATTCCACGAAGCTTCCGGCAAATTATGGCACGAGACGGAGCCGGGACTTTTCTGTCAATCGCTGACAGAGCTCCTTTTGAATCCCAGCGCCAAGGCCTGCATAGAATTTCTGCGCCTGCCCTGCGTGGAAAGAGCCGCCGTAGCGGAAATTAAAACTTTCCATAACCTGGAGGAAGTTCTTCCCGTCTTCACCAAGATCCTGACTGAACGTTTGGGCGAGCACCCAAAGAGCTGGATGTTCGAATCACACCCCAATCAGGATCCCCTTAAGCTCTTCCTCTTTCTAGAAGAGCTAGCGAAACCCTGGCGCCAAAAGCTGACTAAAAGCCAATGGCTGGAAGTTTGGAAGGGCACGCTCACAAAGTTAAAGGCCAGCCAATCTCCGGAAGACCAATCCGCTTGGCAGCAGACCGACGCGTTAGCGGAAACGCTCGCGGCCTCCAGAATCGAGGAGGAGGAAATTTCCGGAGACGCTTTCCTGAAACGCCTCGAAGCTCAGGCGAAAAAATCGCACGTGACCATCCAGACCGACGCGGACGCCATCGACGTTACCGGCTGGCTGGAAGTCGTCCTTGACGACTCCTCCATTATTTTCCTCTGCGACATCAACGAAGGCATCCTTCCGAAGGTCAAAGCCTCCGACGTCTTCCTGCCCGACAAATTGAAAACCAGGCTCGGCATGAGCTGCGGCGAGGACATCATAAGAAGGGACCGCTACTATCTGAGGCTGCTCCTTGATAAGGACGCCAAGACATACCTCTTAGCCTGCCGCCAGTCCCTTGACGGCACCTACAGGACTCTGAGCCGCCTCCTCTGCGACGAGAGCGAAGATCCCGTTGACCGTGCGAAGTATGTCGAGGAGTTCTACGCCAAGACGCAGGGCGGATCGGCGAAAGTTTACGCTTCGCTTTTCCTGCCGAAGTTTGAAGTCGGCTCGCTTCCCGATCCCCTTATGGAAACGATCAGAGCCAGGCTCTCTTCAATCAGCGCTTCGAACTTGAACGCCTTCAGGGAATGTCCCTTCAAATTCGCCCTGCGGCAGATCGGCGTGCAAAGCGACAGCCCGATCTTTAGGGAAATGGCTCCGAACATCTACGGGACGCTCGCCCATCACGTCATGCAAAAATTCGCCGAAGCCAAGATGGCGGGCTCGCTTCCTTCCGACGAAGAAAAAATGAACGCCTTTTTCGCCGAAACGCTCCAAGCCCTCTGCAGGAAGTTTTTCGGATCCGCCCTTCCCCCGCTTGCCAACTTCCAGATAATGCAGCTTCGGGAAAAGCTCGCGCTTTTCGCAAAAGAGCACCTGGATTGGGAAAAGGAAGGCTGGGAAATAATCATGGCGGAACAGAAGTTTGAAAAAGAGATAAAAGGCGTGAGACTGACGGGCAAACTCGACAGGCTGGACCGCAACTCCTCCGGGCAGGATTCCGTTTGCGTGATCGACTATAAAACGAGCGCGACAGCCAAAAGCGAAAAGGAAATGCAGGAAGATCTTCAGCTGCCGGCTTACCTTAAGCTGTTGGAAGACGCCTTTCCGCCTGAAGTTGAGCGCCGCTACGCCTTCGTCAATTTCAGCGCCGACAAGACTCAGGAAAAAGTTTACGCGCCTATCGCACTAAATGCAGGCAGCGGCGTCATAGAGGAAACGCTCGACCAAATTCTGCAAAGCGATTTCCACAACATCTTCCCTCATAAGAACTGCCAATACTGCCCGTACAAAACGGTCTGTGAGCTGTCAGACAGGGAAAGGATCACAAAAGTCGAGGAGATAATAGGATGCCGCGAATAGAAAACACCGCCATTATCGCCTCGGCAGGGACCGGAAAGACCTACCGCCTCGCCATGCGTTTCATCAAGCTTTTGAGCCTGGGAGCCAAGCCGAGCGAAATATTAACGCTTACCTTCACGAGAGCGGCCGCCGCGGAAATGCTGGAAAGGATCCTTAAAGTTCTGGCCAGAGCGGCCCAAAGCGACGAGGAAGCCCAAAAACTCCACAAAGACGCCGAACTCGAAAAAGTCCCGTCAAAAGTTGACTGCGCGAAGTGGCTCTTTTCCATGCTCGACGAGCTTCCAAAACTGAAGATCTCGACCTACGACAGCTTTTTCAACGACATCCTGCGCTGCTTCGCCTTCGACATGGGGCTGGACGCCGGCATAAACATTCTGGAAGGCACGCTTGAAAAACGCATTCGTGAAAAAGCGCTCGACGATCTTCTCCTGGATTACCGGGAGATCCAAAAAGTTAAGGAATTCTACGAAAACTTCTCCAGCCTTGACGAACAGAGGGAACTGAGAAGAGTCGGACGCGACATACTGGAGATCCTCGACGATTTCCAAAATAACAGTTATCTCATCCCTGAAGAAGCCGTCGGCAACATAGCCTTCAGAAACGAAGACAAGCCTGACCTTTCCTTCAAGCTGAAAACTGTCGACGGCAAAAACTCCAGCGTGGTGGAAACGCTCACGCGCGATCTGGGATTGGCCTTCGCTTACAAAAAGAGCATAATCGACAACAGTCAGGTCAAGAAGATTCTTGAAAGCGAATCGATCGATTTCGATGCGATTTCTGACCTGCAGCTGACCGACAGCAGCCTTGATCACCTGGAGAGGTGTTTGACTTACCTGGGAAGTCGGGAACTGAAAAGAAAGATCAGCGAGACCAAGGCCGCTTACCAGCTCTCGGAAGAATATGAAAGCAAACTGCTGGAACGCAAATTCAGGGAAAACAGCTTCACCTTCAGCGACATCACCCAGACCGTTGGAAAGATAATCTCAAACCCCATCCTCGGGCTGGAGATTTATTTCCGCCTCGACTCCAGGATCAAGCACATCCTTATCGACGAATTCCAGGACACCAGCTGGACGCAGTGGGACATCATGAAGCCTTTGATCGAGGAGATCTTGTCCGACGCGGAGGGAAGAAGCCTCTTCGTCGTGGGCGACCTGAAGCAGGCCATCTACGGCTGGCGCGGCAGTTCTCCCGAGATCTTCGGCCGCTTTCTCGAATACTACGAGCGGGCCCTAAAAAAACATCCGATGTTCGAAAGCTACCGTTCCGCTCCGGAAGTCCTTGAACTGGTCAACTTGGTCTTCTCCCTTCCCTGCTATGAAGGTTGGAGAGACCTCATTGGGTTCCAAGACCACGTTTCAGCAAAAGGCGAAAATGTCCCCCAAAAAGGCTACAGCCGGCTCACATTAGTCAGCAGTGAAAAGAGGAGCGAAAACTACCTTTTCCCCGAAACTTTGAGGCTTATAAACGAGATCCAGCCGCACAAACAAGGCTTGCAAGCCGCCGTGCTGGTCAGGACCAACGAGCAGGCGGAAAAGTTATTGTCCCTTCTGACCGAGGAAAATATTCCCTGCACAAATTCCGCGGATGTCAAGATAATAGACTTCCCCGAGACAAAGATCATTTTAGCCTTCTTCAAGCTGATCGCCGATCCCGGGGATCTCGTTTCGCTTTTTTTGCTCAGGAATTCGCCCCTTAGGGAATTGTTCAAAGATAAAACTCCGGAGGAAATTCTCGCCTTCTGGCGCCGCCAGGTGATCCGCGACGGATACTCCAGCGTTGTGGCCCGCCTGGCTGAAAAATGGAAAGAGATCTCTGAAAACGAAGAAGAAAAAATCATCATAGCCAAACGTCTTTCCGACGTCTCGCTCGCCGCTTCCTCTTATCCCGGCAGATCCATTTCAGACCTGGAAAATTTCATAAGCTTCATAGAGGAATACAAACGTCCGAGAGAAAAAGCCGATCCCGGCAAAGTGATCGTAACCACGATCCATGCCGCCAAGGGCCTAACTTTCGATATGGTGATACTGCCGCTAGTCCAGAGCCAGTTAGATGACATTTCCAAGGCAGATTATATAAAAGAAGAGGAGCAGGAGGAGGAAGTTTTGTCCGCTCCCAAATGCACCGCCTTCACCAAAAAATGCAGCAAACAGGCCTACTTCGCTTCCGAGCAGTATGCCAAAATGGAAGAAATGGCGAAGGGAAAGCAATATATCGAGAACGCCAATCTGAATTATGTTGCGCTGACCAGACCTTCAAAAGCTTTGTATGTGCTTTTCCCGGACGCCAAGAAGCCAGGCACCAGTCAGCTTCGCTACTATCTGAAAAAGCACGTTGAAGGAAGCAAAAATTCCACCGAAGTGTTCGGAGACTACAGCATCACTTACACCGACTTCGGCAGCGCCAATTGGTACGACGAGGAAGCTGAAAGCAAAAAGCCTGAAACCGAAGAAACGCTTTTGGAATTGACTCCTCCCGCTTTTGACAAAAAGGTCTCCCGCAGAAGGCAGACCGTCTCCCCTTCCAAGCTGGGAGAGAAGGAAAGAGAGGAAGAGATCAGCGACGAGATGCCGTTTGTCGCCAAGGAAAGAGACGAAGCCATGCGGCGCGGCAGCGCCATCCACGCCTATTGCGAGAGCATCCTCTGGCTTTCCGACGCGGTCTCCGCGCCCGCCGAGCTTGCCTCCCCTGATACCGCGGAAGCGAAGGCGGTCATTGACGCTTACATTGCAAGGCATCCTGAGAACGTTTTCGTAAAGCCCGCGGAGGAATGCGAGGTCCGGCGCGAGATGCCCTTCATGGCGCTCGTGGACGAAAAACTTGTCAAAGGCATAATGGACAGGGTGCATTTCTTCCCGAGCGCCCAGGCTCCGGAAAGGATCGTCGTTTACGATTTCAAGACCGGACATCCGCATGAGGAGAACCAGATCCAGATAGATCTCTACGCGAAAGTGCTCAAAGATATCTACGGCATAGAGGATATCACGGGCGAACTTGTCTATCTGGAAATGTGATCAGGGTAAAGGAAAAAGGCGGAGGAAAAATTCCTCCGCCTTTTTTTGTTTACCGTTACAACGGGCTCAGCGTCTCTTTAAGAAGAGGCCGAGGAGCGCCAGAAGGGCCAGAGCGGCCGGTTCGGGAACGACCGAGACCTTGACGTTGTCGTACTGCAGGTTAGCTTGATAAGCGCCGCAGATACAGAACAGGGTGACGGGCTTGCCGGCGTCGTCGATCTGGATATCATCGGGGGTGAAGGTGTTGTCGTCGATGCTGAATTCGACCACGTTGCCTTCCAGATAGTCGATGACATAGGAGCAATGCATCCAGTCGTAGGGGTATTCCGTCAGACAGAAATCTTGATCATAGTTTTTGGCGGAGGCGTAAACGATGGGAACGCCTTCAAAAAGGTCGGGCCTCAGCATCAGTTCGCAAGAAGCATTGTACTTGCTGTTCTGCTTGAGGTAGACGAGATTCTGGTTCATCCATTCGGGATCCTCGAAGATGGCGGGCGGAACGAAGAAGTCGAACTCGAACTTCACCAGCATGTTGGCCGGGACTTCCAGGGAGTGCATGAAGCCGCCGTAGTTGCCGCCGTATTCCATGTAAAGGGTCTGCTGGTCGTTGGTGGAGCAGATGTAGGCGATGTTTTCACCGCCGTTGTCGTCCACCCATTCGTCCTGGCCGGCGAAGTCGCCGAGAGTGAAGAAAGGCTCCTCAAAGTCGGCGAAGTAATAGACGTTGCCGGAGACGAAGGCGAAGATGGTGGTGGCGCAGCCGGCTTCCCCGGCGTCCACTCTGACTCTGAACCTGTAGTAGTTGTCTTCCAGATCTTCCCTGTTGACAGAGACGTCGATGTCGACGGAGCTTTCCACCGTGCCGCTGGTCTGGCTCAAGGTGACGGCGTCGTCGAGATCGAGGACTTCCGCCGTGAAGTCGAAGCTGCCGGCGCCGCCGTTGCGGACGCTGTAATTGATGCTGTTGTCGAGGCCGATGGAAACGAACTTGTCAACCACCAGCTCGGGATCGGCTTCTCTCTTGACTCTTTCGATCTTCAGGTTGTCGACCGCCACGCGGCTGCCGTTGTCCGCGCCGTTCCAGGCGGAATGACCCCAGGAGTTGAAGAAGTTGCAGCCCTGATTCATCAAGGGCCAATCGACGAAATTGGTGACGTTTTCGCCCATAGAGAAGGACAAGAGTTTCTGGCTCTGGAGATCCAGAACGTATTCCACCCTGTTCCAGGTGTCGAAGGGAGAGAGCGGGAAATTCTTGACGCGCTTCTCCTGCTCCGAGCCGTCCTTGTTGCTTCTCTTGATCATATATATGCCGAGGCCGTCGGGATAGGTGGGCATGAACTGACCCTCGAACTTTTCGTTCTGGCCGTTGTCCTTCATGAGGACGTAGGAATCTTGGCAGTCGCTGTCGCTGGGCCAGTAGAGGTCGTAACTGACTTTGATGATGAGGTTCTCGTACCAGGGCTTCGGCAGGTATCTGCTGCAGGCGTAGCTGCCGCCGCAGCGGTGCATGAACATGCATTTGCCGGAGCAGTCGTAGGCGTTGGTGATATCGACAGATCCGCTGTCCACCGTCCAGCCGCCTTTCTGGCCGACGATGTTGCCGTCTTCCATGTCGTCGAAATTCTCCTCAAAGATCACGTTGCCGTTGGAGCAGTTGACGGAAACGACTTGCGTTCCGGCCGCGCCGCCGTCAACGGTCATGTTGCAGGTGTAGAAGCCTTCTTCCAAGCCTTCTTTGGCCTTGAGGGTCAAGGTCTCGGAAGCGTTGAAGGTGCCGCTGGCGGGGGTCACTTCCAGCCAGGAGCCGTCAGTTGAAACGGAATAAGTGATGGAGGTGTCTTCCGGTCCGCCGTTGTAGATCGTGAATTCCACGCTTTCGGTGTCCAGGGGAATGAGTGTCTCATCGGCGCAGAGAAGCACGGCAGTATCGGACTTGTTGATGGTCTCGACTTTCACGTAATCGTAATAAGTTCCGCCGAGGAAGCCCATGGAAGTGATTTCCGTGGAAAGGCGCAGCTTGGAGGGCTGCTCGCAGGTGCCGTAGGAGGCAATGCTGCATTCCTGGGACTGGCCGTTGCATTCGGCGGCCACGACCTTCTCACCCAGGGGATCATAGGTGAAGGAGATCTCGTTGGCGGTGCCGTCGTTGAAGAGGTTAGTAAAAGCAACGCCGGAAGGATAGCTTTCCAAATTGCCGGCGTCCTGATCGCCCTTCAGGTAGAAATAGCGGTTGTTGTTCTTGTCGTAGATGGAGAAAAGGTCGGTATTGCTGCCCATGACCACCTTGGCGCTGACCTTGACCAGTTTGGTGGCCGGGACGGTCAGGTCGAACTGTGGGGTGAAGACCATGACGTACTCATCGGATCCGCTGGCGGACTGGCTGAGCATCATGGCTTTGCCCTCGATACCGGGAGCGTTGGTAATGACCGTGGTGTTGCCGTCGAAATTGTTGTAGAAGGACCAGCCTTCCTGCTCGGCCATCTGAGTTCCCACTTCGTAAGCCTCGAAGTCTTCCTGGTAGATCACGTCAGCCATGACGGCCGCGGAACCAAGAAGCAGGAGGATAGTTAAAAGAGAGAGAATTCGTTTCATAAGATACCCTTGGTTTTTTGGTTGTTGACTTGTTTTATTTTAGCATATATATTTTAGCAAAAATCTCTTCGCGTTTCGTTTAATCGAACATCGATGTCAGCGGACGGCCGCGCCAGGCCGGCGGGATCTTAAGGCCCAAAGCGTAGGCCAGCGTGGCGGCCAGAT
>JAGCDY010000022.1 GCA_017650925.1 bacterium | reverse complement strand
ATCGACGCCATCACCAACAACACGGTGGGCGCCGGCATGATCATCAGAAGGGATTCCGCGGACGACGCGCCCGGCCTCAACGATCAGAAAGTAGTTGACGAAAGGCTGAAGCGCCATCCCGACGCCGTGGGCGCCGCGGAAAGATCTGAGCGCCTCGGACAGAAGGCCCAGACCATCTGGATCACCGGGCTCGTGGCCTCCGGCAAGTCCGATCTGGCCTACGCTCTGGAAAAAGAGATATTCGAGAAGGGCGGCCTGGCTTACGTTCTGGACGGCGAAGACATGCGCCTCGGCCTCTGCAAGGATCTGGATTTCACGGCCTGCGACAAGGCCGAGCACATAAGGCGCGTGGCGGAAGCCGCCAAACTCTTGAATGAGGCGGGCGTCACGGCCATCTGCGCCTTCGTCTAGCCCTTTAGGAAAGCGAGGGATCAGGCCGCCGAGATCATCGGCAAGGAGCGCTTCAAGGAGATCTTCGTCGACGCCTCTTTGGACTACTGCGCCAAGCACGACGACAAGGATCTCTACAAAGGCGCGGAAGAGGGCAGCGTAAAGGGTTTGGCGGGTGTCAACGCCCCCTACGAGGCTCCCAAGGAGCCTTGGGAGACCTTCAAGCCCGAAACGGAAGGCAAGGAAGCCTGCGCCTTCAGGATCTTGGAAAACTGCGTAAAGAAGGAAAAATCTAATATGACGAAAAAGATCATCTTGACGGGCGACAGGCCCACGGGCAAACTGCACATCGGCCATTACGTGGGCAGCATCCGCCGCCGTGTGGAACTGCAGAATTCCGGCCTTTATGACGAAATATACATCATGATCGCGGACGCCCAGGCGCTGACCGACAACGCCGAGCATCCCGAGAAGGTGAGGGAGAACGTCCTCAACGTGGCGCTGGATTACCTCTCCTGCGGAATAGATCCCAAGATCTCCAATATCTTCATCCAGTCCCAGGTCCCGGCGCTCTGCGAACTGTGCTTCTATTACATGGACCTTTTCAGCGAAGCCTGGCTGAAGCGCAACCCGACCTTGAAAGCTGAAATTAAGATGCGCGGCTTCGAGGACAGCATCCCCATAGGCTTCCTGACATACCCCGTCAGCCAGGCCGCCGACATCACGGCCTTTAAGGCCACGACGGTCCCGACCGGCGAGGACCAGAAGCCCATGCTCGAGCAGACCAGGGACATCGTCGAGAAGTTCAACGCCATCTACGGCGAGACGCTCGTGCTTCCGGAAATACTTCTTCCCAGCAACGCCGCCAGCATGCGCCTTCCCGGCACCGACGGCAAAGCGAAGATGAGCAAGTCGCTCGGCAACTGCATCTACCTCTCGGATCCCGAAGAGGAAGTCTGGCAGAAAGTGAAGACGATGTACACCGACCAGAACCACCTGAGGGTGGAAGATCCCGGTCAGGTGGAAGGCAACCCGGTCTTCACTTATCTCGACGCTTTCGCCAAAGACGAAGACTTTGAGAAATACGGCCTGGAATACAAGAACCTCGACGAGATGAAAGACCATTACCGCAGGGGCGGTCTGGGCGACGTCAAAGTCAAAAAGTTCCTGAACAACGTTCTGCAAGCCGAACTCAAGCCGATAAGAGAGCGCAGGGCCTATTGGGAGGCCCGCATTCCGGAAGTCTGCGAGATCCTGAAGGCCGGCAGCGAAAAAGCGGCCGCCGTCGCCGATCAGACTCTGAAGGAAGTGAAGCGCGCCATGAAGATCGACTATTTCTCGCCCGACGGGCTTCTGGCGGTGAAGTGATGCTGACTGGCGTCTTGTTCGACTGGGACGGCACGCTCTGCGACACCCTGCCGGTCTGCGTGGAAGCTTTCCGCCGGACCATGATCACCTATCTCGGCAAGAACCTCAGCGACGAGGAGATCATGGAGCATTTCGGCGTCAACGAGCTCGGCATCATCATGATCAAGCTCAAAAACCAGCCTGAGAACTGGCAGGCGGCCCTCGACGAATACAACGCGCACTACCGCGAACTGCACCAAAAATTACGGGAGCCTTATCCCGGAATCAGGGAACTGCTTTCCAGCCTGAGAAAGAGAGGCGTGAAAGTGGGCCTGGTGACCGGCAAAGCCTCTGGCAGCTGCGCCATTTCCCTGGAGATGACAGGACTCGAGAACGCCTTCGACTTCATAAGGACCGGCTCGGAAAAGGGCGTGAACAAAAAGGAGAGCTGCGAAGCTTTCCTCAAGGAATTTTCGCTTGAGCCTGGGGACGTCTATTACGTGGGCGACGCGCCCAGCGACGTAAGAGAAGCGAAAGCGGCCGGACTGCACTCCGTTTCCGTTTTCTGGAGCAGCATCGTGGATAGGGAGAAAGTCCTGGCGGAAAGCCCGGAAAAAACTTTCGAGACGGTCGAAGAACTAAGCACATTTTTTAACGAACTAACATAAAAAAACTATGAGCGAAGAGATCAAAGCAACGGAAGAACGACACCTCGATTTCATCCGCCAGAAGATCAACGATGAACTGGCGGCCGGCAAATTCAAAAGAGTGGTGACGCGCTTTCCCCCGGAACCTAACGGATATCTGCACATCGGCCACGCCAAGGCCTTGTGCCTCGACTTCGGCCTGGCGGAGGAATACCCAGACGCCGAGTGCCATCTGCGCTTCGACGACACCAATCCTTCCAAGGAAGACGACGAGTACGTCGAGGCCATAAAGGAAGACATCCACTGGCTGGGCTTCGACTGGGGGCCGCATCTTTACTTCGCTTCCGACTACTTCGAGAAGATGTACGAGTGGGCCATAGAAATGATCAAGAAAGGCAAGGCCTACGTCGACGACTCCACGCCGGATGAAATAAGGCAGATGCGCGGAACGCTGACGGAGCCCGGCGTAGAGAGCCCGTACAGAAACCGCAGCGTGGAGGAGAACCTCGACCTCTTCCAGCGTATGCGCGCCGGGGAATTCGAGGACGGTTCGAAAGTCTTGAGAGCCAAGATAGACATGAAGTCCCAGAACATCAATTTCCGCGATCCCGTCATGTACCGCATCGTGAGAAAAGACCATCACCGCCAGGGCAGCAAGTGGTGCATCTACCCGATGTACGACTGGGCCCACGGTCTCGAGGACTCCATAGAAGGCATCACGAACTCTCTGTGTTCGCTGGAATTTGAGAACCACAGGCCGCTTTACAACTGGTTCCTCGATCAATTGGACAACGTCCACCATCCCGAACAGACCGAGTTTGCGAGACTGAACCTGACGGGCACCGTCATGTCCAAGCGCAAACTCAGAACGCTTGTGGACAACGGCTACGTCACGGGCTGGGACGATCCCAGGATGCCCACCCTTTCCGGCATGCGCAGAAGAGGGTACCCGCCCGCGGCCATCAGGGAATTCATCAAAAGAGTCGGCATCGCCAAAGTTGACAGCGTCGTCGATTTCGCGCTCCTTGAGCACTGCGTCAGGGACGAATTGAACCGCACGGCCCAGCGCCTGATGCTGGTCCAGGATCCCCTGAAAGTCGTGCTGACCAACTATCCGGAAGGACAGACGGAAACTTTGACGGCCGTCAACAATCCCGAGGACGAAAGCGCCGGAAAAAGGGAAGTGCCCTTCGGCAGGGAACTCTACATCGAGCGCGAGGACTTCATGGAAGATCCTCCCAACAAGTTCTTCCGCCTGGCGCCGGGCCGCGAAGTAAGATTGAGATACGCTTACTTCATCACCTGCCAGGAAGTCGTAAAGGACGCGCAGGGCAACATCACGGAACTCCGCTGCACCTATGATCCCGCGACCAGAGGCGGCGAATCGCCCGACGGCCGCAAGGTCAAGGGCACCATCCACTGGGTGGCCGCGCACTCAGCCGTCAAGGTCACGCTCAACAATTTCTCGGCGCTCTTCAAGGTGGACGATCCCGAGAACGTGCCGGAAGGTCAGGACTTCACCGTCAACGTCAATCCCGACTCCCTCTCCGTCAACGAGAACGCTCTGGCGGAACCGGCCGCCGCGAATGTGAAGCCGCTCACTCCCGTGCAGTTTGAGCGAATCGGCTACTTCACGCCCGACCGCACCTCCACTCCGGAGCATCCCGTCTACAACCGCACCGCCACTTTGAAAGACAGCTGGGGCAAGATCCAGAAAAAACAGTAAGGATAAATAATGAACAGAATAGAAAAACTCAGAGCTGAGATGAAAAAGAGCGGACTTGCCGCTTTGCTTCTCACACAGCCGATGTCGATAACTTACTTAACCGGCGTCAAAGTCGCGCCCGGCGAAAGATTCTTCGCACTCTACGTTGACGAAAGAAACGCCAAGCTTTTCGTCAACGTGCTCTTTTCCGTTACGGAATGCGCCGACGCTGAAATACAGAGCTACAAGGACGGCGACGATCCCCTGAAGGTTGTTGCCGAAGCTTTCCCGGAAAACAGCACCTGCGGCGTGGACGGTTTGATGCCCGCCAAGCTTTTGCTTCGCCTCCAGGCGTTGAGAAGCGATCTGAAGTTCACGGACGGCGGCGCTTTGACGGCGCTCGTCCGCATGTACAAGGACAAGGATGAGCAGGCGAAAATGCGCGCCTCCTCTTTGCAGAACGACGAAGTCATGGGCGAACTCATCGAACTCGCCAAGACGCGCATTTCCGAAAAGGAACTGGCGGAAAAACTGCTGCCTATGTATCTGAAGAGGGGAGCCTCGGGCTTCTCCTTCGCCCCCATCACGGGCTACGGACCGCACGCCGCCGAGCCGCACCACGATCCCAGCGACACCCTGCCCAAGGAGGGCGACTGCCTCGTCCTCGATATCGGCGGAGTCCTCGACGGCTACTGCTCCGATATGACGAGGACGGTCTTTATCGGCGAGCCGAGTCCTGAAATGCGCAAGATCTACGAAGTGGTGAAAGGCGCCCAGCAGGCGGCTCTTGATTTCATCAAGCCCGGCGTGCTCTTGAAAGATATCGATACCGTCGCCCGCGACTACATCGAAAAGGCCGGCTACGGCCAGTACTTCACGCACCGTCTGGGCCACGGCATCGGCTTGGAAGTGCATGAGGAGCCCTCCATCGGACTTCCCAACGGACTGCACGCGGAAACTGGCATGTGTTTCTCCGTTGAACCCGGCATCTACGTTCCCGGCTTGGGCGGCGTCAGGATCGAGGACCTCGTCATGATAACCGACGAGGGAGTCGAGCTCCTGAACCACTTCAGCAAAGAGCTCATAATCATCTGATGAAAAAGGCCACTATCATAACGGTGGCCTTTTTGCTTTTGGCCGCCGCAACGATCTTCTTCGCCAACAGGAAAAGAGGCGAGTGGATCGAGGAAAAGCGCTTCCAGATGGCGACCGTCACGAAGATCGTCATCCCCAACGTCAGGGGAAGCCGCGCCGCTCTTCGGGATGCTTTCGCGGCCATCGACGAAGTGGAGCGCATGGCTAGTCGCTACATTCCGGATTCGGAGATCAACGAAGTGAACAAGGGCGGATGGCACAAGCTTTCCCCGCTCTTTCTGCCAATGTGGAAGGAAGCGGACAATCTTTACAAGCTGTCGAAAGGCCGCTTTGACGTAACTGCCGGAAGGCTTGTCAGCCTCTGGGGCTTCGGCCCGGAAGGACGGGAAAAGACGCCGACTGAGGAAGAAATACAAGAGGCGCTGAAATACACCGGTTTCGACAAGGTCATACTGTCGAACGATCATGTTTATCTTCCCCCCGGAATGCAGGTGGACTTCAATTCCCTGGCGGCCGGCTACGCCGCCGACAGGGCCGCTTATGCTCTCATGGCTCACGGTTTTACGGATTATCTCGTAGACGCCGGGGGAGAGATCGTCTGCTCTTCCGTTCACGGCCACGTCTGGAAAATAGGCGTGAAAGATCCGGAAAGCGAAGAGGAGACGGCCGTGCTGCCGCTGGAATTAGGCGCCGTATCCACGTCAGGAAGCTACGCAAACTTCTATAAAAGCGGCTCAAACTCTTTCACCCATATAGTTGACGCCAAGACCGGGAAAGCGGCCAAAACGAGCCTGCTGAGCGTTTCTGTGAACACTTCCACAGGACTTCGGGCGGACGGAATGTCCACGCTGCTTTTCGTCCTGCCTCCCGAAGAAGCGAAAAAGTTAGTGGGAGGGGAAGGCGGCCTGCCGGCCATGTTCATCGAGGAAATAGAAGGCAGGCTGAAAGTCACGAAAAACGTTGAGTGGCTTAGGAGAGAAAAAGCCGGAAAATAAAAATGGCGCGCCAAGCAGGATTCGAACCTGCGACCTACGGATTAGAAATCCGTTGCTCTATCCAGCTGAGCTATTGGCGCGTCGAGAAAAATATGGGGTAAATTGTATCTTATACCCCTCTTAAAGTCAAACTACTTGTACGTTCCGTCTTGGTAGCCGGCCCTTAGGGCCAGCTTATAGATCTTGCCTGTGGGATTCCTGGGAAGGGCGTCGAGAATGACAAGCTCCTTGGGGATCTTATAGGCGGCGAGCTTGTCTCTTAAGAACTGGCGCATCTCGAGCTCCGTCAAAGTTTGTCCTTCTTTCAGGGCGACGAAGGCGACCGGCACTTCGCCTCTCAGATCGTCGTTGCGGCCTATGACCGAGCACTCCCTGACGGCGGGATGGCGCATAAGGTATTCCTCTATTTCCCTGGGATAGACGTTGAGGCCGCCCACCAAGAGCATGTCTTTCTTGCGGTCCACGATGGCGAAGTAGCCGTCCTGATCGACGAAGCCGAGGTCGCCAGTGTAGACCCAGCCGTCGACGAGCGTTTTGGCGGTCTCTTCGGGCTGGTTCAGATAGGCCAGAAAATTTGAGGGACTCTTCACGATGATCTCGCCGATTTCGCCCTGCGGCAGCTCCTGGTTATCGTTGCCGACGATCTTCATGGAGACGCCTTCCAGGGGGAAGCCGATGGTGCCGACTTTCACAGGTCCGTGCACGGGATTGAAGGCGGTGGCGGGGCCGCATTCCGTCGGGCCGTCGCCTTCCGCGATCGTCAGTCCGTATTTGCTAAGGAAGTTCTCGCCGACCACGGCAGGCAGGGGAGCGCCGCCACTTACACAGATGCGCCAGGTGGGAATTTTCGGCGGAGCTTCCACGTTCGCCAGAACGGCGTACATGGCGGGAACGCCGAGGAAAATGGTGGCGTTATGCTTTTGCATTTCCTCCAAAACTTTCAGCGGCTGGAAATTTTCTATGATGAGCATTGTGGAGTGGCAGGAGAGAGTCATCAACAGACAGGCGGTGCCGGCGTAGGCGTGGAAAAGCGGAAGGACCGTCACCATCACTTCACCCTCGGTTCTGGCGTCCAGGCCTTTGTGGCACATCCTGGCGTTGGCTAGAAGCTGCTCGTCAGTTAGGAGCGCGCCCTTGGGGTGTCCCGTCGTGCCGGAAGTGTAGATGCAGACGGCGACCTTGGAAAGGTCCTCGGGGAAGAACGGCTTTTTCGTAATCAGTTTCTCCGGAGTCTTTTTTAGCACGACGGAGTATTTGCCGAAATCAATCTTTGCTACCTCTTCGCCCGCGATGGCGCCGCCTTTGCCTTCCAAACAAATGGAGAAGGGAACGCAGGCGTCCTTAATTAT
>JAGCDY010000021.1 GCA_017650925.1 bacterium | reverse complement strand
GACTATCGGGATCGACCTGCCCGACAGGAAATGCCCGGCCTGCGGGGAAACTATGGGACGCTTCGGCTTCGACATTCCCTTCGAGACCTTCGTGGGCTACAAGGGCGACAAGACGCCGGATATCGACCTTAACTTCGCGGGTGAATACCAGAGCCAGGCTCACCGCTACACGGAAAGGCTTTTCGGCATCGAGAACGTCTACCGCGCCGGCACCATCGCGACCTTGCAGAGCAAGACGGCCTACGGCTTCGTCATGAAATACCTGGACGAGACCGGGCTTAAGATGTCCGCCGCCATGAAGGAATACATCATCTTCCAGCTGGTGGGCGTGAAGAGGACCACCGGCCAGCACCCCGGCGGCATGATCATTCTTCCCAAGGGCGAACTGATCACGGACTTCTGCCCCGTGCAGTATCCCGCGGACAAAAAGGACGCCCAGAACAAGATCACGCACTTCGATTACCACAAGATGGAATCGCAGCTTCTGAAGCTGGATATCTTGGGACACGATGTGCCGACGCAGATCAAGCTTCTAAGCGACTACCTCGGCTTCGACGTGACGAAGCTGGAGCTGAACGATCCCGCCATGCTGAGCCTCTTCACATCCGTGGAGGCCCTGAAGGTCAAGCCCGAGGACATCGACAGCAACACGGGAACGCTGGGCATTCCGGAATTCGGCACGAACTTCGTCCGCGGCATGCTCATGGACGCCAAGCCGAAAAACATCGAGGACCTCATCAGGATATCCGGTCTTTCCCACGGCACGAACGTCTGGCTCGACAACGCCCAGTCCCTCATCACCAACCTGAAGCTGACACTCAGCGACGTCATCTGCACCAGAGACGACATCATGCTCTACCTGAAGGGGAGAGGCATGGAGCCCTTCCACGCTTTCAAGATCATGGAGAGCGTAAGAAAGGGCAAAGGCTTGAAGCCCGAGGACGAGGAGGCCATGGGCAAGGTCAAGGTTCCGGACTGGTACGTGGATTCCTGCAAGAAGATCAAATACATGTTCCCGAAGGCGCACGCTGTGGCTTACGTTCTGAACGCCGCTAGGATCGCCTACTGCAAGGTCCATTATCCTCTGGCTTTCTACGCCACCTATTTCTCCATCAAGCGCGACCATCTGAACTCCACCCTGGTCTCCAAAGGCCTGAAGGCCGTCCGCCAGGAGCTCTACGCTCTAAGAAACAAAGGCAAGGACGCCACCGCCAACGACCAGGCTTCCATAGAAATTCTCGAACTGGCGCAGGAAATGTACGCCCGCGGCTTCGAGATGATGCCCCTGGACATCTACAAATCCCATCCCACCAAGTGCCTCATCAAGGACGGCAAGATCCTGCCGCCTCTTAACTCGATCCCGGGTTTGAGCGAGGCCGTGGCCGCCAGCATCGTCAAGGCCAGGGAGGAAGTCGGCACCTTCTCCAACCAGGAGGAATTCCAGCGCCTGGTGGGCTGCAACTCAACGCTCCTGGCGGCCATGAACAAAGACGGACTTTTGGGCGACATGCCGGAAAGCAGCCAGACGGACTTCTTCTCCATGTTCTCCAGCCCCGCACCCAAGAAGGCGGAGGAAAAGGCTCCGGAAGCCAAGGCGGAGCAGGAGGAATATGTCAAGCCGAATCTGCTGACTCCCAAACCCGAGCCTAAAGTCCAGGAGAACGCTCCCGCGCCTCCTCCCTCCGAGGAGCCCAAAGCGGAACCCGAACCGGAACCTGACACCCAGCTTTCACTTTTCTAAGAGAGGTCAAAAATGAATATCGTTCCCAAAGATCATCCCTTCGCTTTCCTTCTGCTGATCCTGATTTTCGCCGGAACGATCTTCGCTCTCCCAAGTGATTGCGAAACTACGCCCCTCTGGCCGGAAGGGAAGACGCCCGACCTTCAGGAGCATCAGGTCCAAAGCGAGACGCCCAGACTCGAGTGGTACGCCTCGCCCAAGAAAGCCAACCCCGCCAAGGGCTGCCTCATCCTTATTTCCGGCGGCGCCTACGAATGCCGCTGCGACATGCCCTGGGTCGACGCCATCGCGGAACGCATGACGGAGCTGGGCTTCCAGTGCGTCAACCTCGCTTACCGCGTGCCGCGCCCCAAAGGTCTTCCCATCTACCAGACAGCCTGGGAAGACGGGCAGCGCGCCGTCAGGATCGTCAGGAGCGAGGCGAAGAAGAGAGGCTATTCTCCCGATAACATCGGCGCCCTGGGTTTTTCCGCCGGCGCGCACCTGACGGTCATGCTCGCCGTCAGCAGCCAGACGAAAGCCTATGAACCCGTCGACGAGCTGGACGAGATCTCCTGCCACATCAACTGGGCCATACCCATCTATACCGCTTACGCGCTCTCAGACGGCCTCACTGGCCCGAACGAGAGAGACGGCAACTCCATAGAAGTCCGGCTGACGGAAGCCTTCAAATTCGACGCCAAGAGCTGCCCTTTGTGCCTTTTCCACGGCGGCACGGACCTCTATTCCCCCAACGGCTCCACGGAGATCTACCGCCAGCTTAGAAAAATGAAGATCCCCGCGGAAGTGCACCTCTTCGCCGACCGCAGCCACGGCTTCATGGGCAAGTGGGGGACCAAGGCTTGTGAAGGCGCGCCCTACGACACCTGGTTCGACCGCGCGGAGGAATTCCTGCGCCAGATGAACTTCGACGGGAGATTGGGCAAGGAAGAAAAGCTCATGGAGCGTTTCGCCAAAGACGACGCCAGGGGAAAGTACCTAAAGGAAGAGATCTGGCCGGAGGGCAGAATGCCTGACGTCCAGACGAACCAGACCGTAAGACCTTATATCGAATGGCACTTCCCCAAGGAACTGAAGACCAAGTCCATCCAGATCGTCTATTCCGGCGGCGGCTATTACGGCAACGACCCCGACGGCTTCGAAGCCGCGCCGGTGAGACGCTACCTGAATGAAAAGGGCATGACGGTGGTAACCCTGAAGCACCGCGAGCCCAGGCCACTGCCGCCGCTAGCCAAACACATTTCCGCCTGGCAGGATCTGCAGCGCGCCGTCAGGATAGTCAGGAAGGAAGCCCCGGAATACGGACTCGATCCCAACATGATCGGCATCATGGGCTGTTCCGCCGGCGGACACCTTACCTTAATGGGCGCCCTGAACTCCCTCTCCCACGCCTACTGGCCCATCGATGACATCGACAACTGTTCCTGCAGCGTCCAGTGGGGCGTGGCGATCTACCCGGCCTACTGCGTGACCGACCAGATCGACAGGAACAACAACGGCGACGGCAACGGCGACGACGTCAGGATCGTAAAGGAATTTGCCTTCGACCGCGCCACGCCTCCCGTGCTTTTCCTGCACGGCGATTCGGACGGCTGGAGCGCCATGAACTCCGTGAAAGTCTGGGAGCAGATGCGCCGCATGGGCATCCAGTCCGAACTTCACACCTTCGCCACGAGAAATCACTGCTTCCAGGCCAAGGCCGCGCCCGGCACCGGCAGTTACAATTTTATGGACCGCGTCTGGGAATTCATGAACCAGAAAGGCTTCAACAAATAAGGAGAAACAAATGAAGAAACTTTGCCTCGCACTTTGCCTTTTCGCCGCGCTCGACGCTTTGGCAGTAACCAACATCTGGCTCGATTCGATGCCGCTTGACCACATCAGGCAGAATTGGAAGACCGCCGCCAGAAACCGCAGCGTGGACGGCAATCCCCTGAAGATAGCCGGTAAGGTCTATGAAAGAGGCGTCGGATCCCATTCCCCCGGCGAGGCGCTTTACAAACTTGACGGCAAGACCGTCGCCTTCGGAGCGGTGGTGGGTATCGACGACGAGGCCGAGGAAGGCGCTTCCGTCATCTTCAGAGTTTACGCCGACGACAAATTGGTGGCGGAAACTCCGGAGCTTGGCGACAAAGCCGGCAACCGCGGCCCGGCCCTTTTGAAGGCCGACCTCAAAGGTGCGAAAAAGGTCGAGCTCGAGATAGACAAGCTGGAAGGCGAGGAGTGCGACCACGCCGACTGGTGCAAGGCGGTCTTCATCGCGGAAGACGGAGCCGTGATAGAGCCCATGGTAAGAAGTTCCGAGCAGCTCGGCATCCTAAGCCCCAAGATCCCGAAAACGCCGCGCATCAACGGCCCGAAAGTTTTCGGCGTGGGACCGGATCATCCCATCATCTACCGTTTGCCCGTTTCCGGCGAACGTCCCATGGAATTTTCGGCCGAGAACCTTCCCGAAGGAACGAGCTTCGACGCGAAGACTGGCATTCTCACCGGCAGCGTAAAGACCGCAGGCGACTACCTTATCACCTTTAAAGCCAAGAACGCCCTGGGCGAAACCCAAAGAACTCTGAAACTGACAGTGGGGGACAAGATCGCCTTAACACCTCCCATGGGCTGGAACAGCTGGAACTGCTTCGCCGGCAAGGTCTCCCAAAAGGATATCGAAAAGGCCGCGGAAGCCATGGTAAAGTCCGGCCTGGCAGACCACGGCTGGAACTACATCAACATCGACGACTTCTGGCAGAACCGTCCCAGGGAAAAACACGACGAGACTTTGATGGGCCCGGAAAGACTACCGGACGGCACCATCGCCACCAACAAGCGCTTCCCCGACATGAAGGGTCTGGCGGACTACGTCCACTCCTTGGGTCTGCGCATCGGTCTCTACTCCTCTCCCGGACCCGAGACCTGCGGCTGCTGCGTCGGCAGCTGGGAGCATGAGGAACAGGACGCCAAGACTTACGCCGACTGGG
>JAGCDY010000020.1 GCA_017650925.1 bacterium | reverse complement strand
CTCTCCGGCACCGTCGCCGACGGACCGAGAAGCGTCATCCTTCAGCAAGTCACCAACGGACTGGCGGTCAGAATGGCCGTCCTCTTCCTGGTGACCGGCGGCACCAAGATCAGCGAGGAATAAGCTATGAAAACATTGATAATAAACGGAACTATAGTGGATCCCAGCCAGAAGCTGGAAGGCAAAGGATTTCTCAGGATGGAAGACGGCAAGATCACCGAGTGCGCCCTCGGCGAAGCCCCCAAAGCCGCCAGCGACGAAAAAGTCATAGACGCCAAGGGCGCCTACGTCACGCCGGGCTTCATTGACCTGCACGTGCACTTAAGGGAACCCGGCCAGGAAAGCAAGGAAACGATCGAGAGCGGCAGCAACGCCGCCGTGGCGGGAGGCTTCTCGACCATCGTCTGCATGCCGAACACCATCCCGCCCATCGACCACGTCTCACTCGTCAAATTCATTCTTCTTGAGGCCCAGCGCGTCGGCAAAGCCAACGTCCTTCCGACCGGCACCATCTCGAAAGGCAGAGCCGGCGAAGAGCTCTCCGAGATCGGTGAAATGTACAAGGCCGGCATCGTTGCCATCACCGACGACGGCAGCCCGGTCATGAACTCCTTCCTTATGTCCCGCGCCTCGGAATACGCGAAAATGTTCGACCTCCTTGTCATGGACCACTGCGAGGACATCAACTTCAAAGGCTCCATGAACGAGGGCTTCTACTCCACCAAGCTGGGCTTAAGGGGCACGCCCTCCATCTCCGAAGAGATAATGCTGATGCGCGACATCCTGGTCGCGGGCTACACCGGCGGCCGGATCCACCTCCAGCACGTCTCCACCGGGCTCGGCATCTACCTAGTCAGGGACGCCAAGAAAAGGGGCGTGAACGTCACCTGCGAAGTGACGCCGCACCACATGTCGCTGACCGACGCCGACCTGGAAGGCTACGACACCAACTTCAAGATGAGCCCCCCGCTCCGCACCGAGGAAGACCGTCAGAAACTGATAGAAGGCCTGATGGACGGAACGGTGGACTGCATAGCGACCGACCACGCCCCCCACACCTATACTAACAAGGACGTGGAGTTCGACAACGCGCCCAACGGCATCGTCGGAATGGAAACGGCGCTGCCAGTCTCCTACACCACCTTGGTCAGGGAAAACAAAATGCCTGTGACGCGCCTAGTGGAGCTTATGTCGACCAACCCGGCAAAGATACTAAGGCTAAAAGCGAAAGGCACCTTAAAAGCGGGCTCAGACGCTGACGTGACCATTTGGAGCGCCGACACGGAATACAAGATCGACACCGCCAAATTCAAATCGAAAGGCCGCAACTGCCCCTTCCAGGGAAAGGATGTCTACGGCAAGGTCATGATGACCATCGTCGGCGGCGAAGTGAAATACGAAGCCTGAGCCGCTCCTTATTGGAACAGGGCCGCGCGGAAACCGATGAAGCTGCGGATTAAGATGGCGCCGCTGCCATGGCGGCCGGCCGCGCGGCAGTCGTCGGCGTCGTAGCTCCATCTTCCGCCTTTTAAGACGCAGTAATCGCCATCGGAGGGACCCTCCGGATCGGTGGCGTCGCCGGAGAAGTTGCCGAGCCTGTCAAGCACCCATTCGCAGACGTTGCCGTGCATGTCGTAGAGCCCCCAGTCGTTGGGCAGGTACGATCCGACCGTGGTGTGCTCGGAATAGCCGCCCTTGCCGTCCGTTTTGTTGGCGGCATAACGTCCCAGCTTGTTAAGCTCGGGGTCTTCCAAAGCGTTGGTTATATCCTCGCCGTTGTTCCAAGCGGTGGTCGTTCCGGCCCTGCAGGCGTACTCCCACATGGCTTCTGTGGGCAGGTCGAATTTAAGGCCGTTTCCGGTCTTGTCCCGCAGTTTTCCGAAAAAGCTTGTTCTGTCGACTCTATTGTCGTCCTCGAGCGGCCAGGTCGCTCCGTAGGCCGCGCCGCGCAAAGCGGAGTAGGTCACGCTGTCCACCGGCCTCATGGAACCCTTCAGAGCCGAGGGATCGCTGCCGGCTATCAGTTCGTACTGACGCTGCGTTGTCTCGAAGACACCAATGTAGAAGCTCTTCGTCAAAGTGACCTGGTGCTGGCTCTCGTCTGCGTATTTGTTGTGCCCTATTTCAGCCGCGGGCGAGCCCATAGTGAAAGAGCCGTTCTCCACTCTCCTAAGCCAAAGCTCGCCGGACTTGGCCGTGTCGCTCATGGTAAACGTCGGACTGTAGTTCACCTTGCCGCTGTCCAATTCGACCTTAAGGTAATTCGCCTGCTCGGTAACGTCCAGAGCGACGATGCCGATCTGCAAAGCGTCGGTAAGCAGACCGGGAACGTCGCTGCCGGCGTTCCAGGTCGCCCTCTTCACCCCGGCGCCAAGGGTTATGCCGGCGACCCCGTCGCCTTCCAGCGCGGAAAGCTCAAATGGTTCGCCTTCGTTGATCCTGCCGTAGAAGTTTACGGCGAAGACCGGGGTGGTCTTCTGGGAGACCGCCTCAAGCGTGTAGTTGATGTCGATCTTGCCGTTCCAGGGCCAGCGCTGGGCGAAACTGATGCCGCTTACGACGTCGGCCGCGGCGGTAAAACTCATGATCGCCAGAAGGGCGGAAAATATCAGGGCTTTTTTCTTCATTTTTATATCCTTCTCTTGTATTTTCTGTTTTTATCTCTTTCTTACGAACGCCAGTGCTGAAAGCAAAAGGATCGCCAGCGCTCCCGGTTCGGGAAGAATGGTTATTTTTGGCAGGGCGCTGACCTCGCCGCTAAGATCGTAGCCGGTCGAACTGTCCACGATATCGTAGGCCAGCGTGTAGACGCTCCCTCTCGGCAGGACGCTGGGGTCGATCTCCTCGTAGTCCCAGACGCATGTCCCCTCTTCCTCCACGCCGCTTTCCTTTATCACGTACGGATCGCCAGCGCTGGATACGCCGGCGCCGTTCTCCTTGGCGTAGACGGTGATCTTCCTGTTATGGCCGACCGCCCACTTGGCGCTGTAAGATATGGCGTCGTCAGGCTTGATCAGAACGGATCTTCCCTCGGCCGCGTTGTAGGCGTCGGCGCTCGCTTTGCCGGACCAGACGGGCGTGTCGCGGTCCGTTAGGGTAACAAAAACGTAGGCCGTATCAAGAACGACACCTTCGCTGTCCACCAAGGTCTGCGTCAATTTGTAAATGATGTCCCTGGGAAGGAAAGCCTTGCTTTCCTTGAGATAATCCCAATTGAAAGTCCCTTCCTCCTCCTCTTCGGAAACGAAAACGCTATAATCGCTGACGCTTTCGGCGTTGGCTATGACAGAGGCGATCCGATCGCAGCCGTAAGCCCATTTCGCGCTGAAAGCCAGCTGGTCGGATACGGAAACGGGCACGGGCGTCGCGGCGGTGTTCGGAATGTTTTGCAGATCAACGCTGCCTTTCTCAGACCACACGGGATCGGCCAGGACGGACGCCGCGGCAAAGACGCAGCCCAAGACCGCCGGGACCATTGTGGAAATTTTCATGCTGTTATTCGGTTGTTTCGGTTAAGATCATCTTCCCACCGGAACGGCCACGGCGGGCGTCGCCGCTCCGGAACCGCGGCGTTTCAAAAAGACCGCGCAGTAGCGGTACATGTCCACGAACTTCTGGACGTAGCGCGTTTCGGTGGACTCTATGACCGTCTTGGTCTTTCTGCCGTTGGAATGATAGGTCGTGATCTTCTCCTCCCTGGGCACGTCCTCCTCGTAGCTCTGGTCCTCCGTGTGCGAATAGCCTACCCAGTAAACGGCCGCGTCCGCGCAGACGTTGGTGGCCTGCGACCTGACGAAGGCGTAGCTGTCCTTTATGTACTGCTTGTCATCGTAGAATTCCGAACGCCCGATCGTCTGAAAGCCGGCGTTCAGATACTGCTGGAGTATCGTGTCCGCGTTTTCTGGCGCGCAGCCGACGATGGTGGGGTTTGGGTTGCGCTCAGACGGCGAAACGTGGATGAAAGTGGCGTAGTGGTCGGCGTAAGGGTTCACGCAGCCCGTCAGAAGCGGCAGGCAAGCCGTAAGGGAAAGCGTGAAGGTCAGAAGCGATCTTGTTTTCATGGAGACCTCGCGTGGGAGCGTTGATTTATACCGCTAAATTATAACAAAATCCACGAGTTTAGGCTTTCCTGCCGCGGCGGAGCTGATCTTCAAGCTCCTTTATTTCGGCTTTCAGCCTGGTGTTCGAGTTTTTGTAAAGGGAGATCCTTATGACGTCCCCCTCCCCGGCGTCCCTGGCCAGCGCGCGGGGAATGTTCACAATCGTAAGGTCAGGCATTTCCGCCACGATCATGTCTTCCTCTATCCTGTCAACAATAAGCCGCATGATTCCTCCTTATCTTGCCGTTTTCACTTCGAATTCCGAACCGTCCGTTATGAAAGTAAGGGACCCTTCCTCGTCGGTCCTGTAGACGGCGCCGCACCATTTGAGCAGCCGTTTCATCAAGCTGGGATGAGGATGGTGGTAGGGATTGTCTTTCCCCAAGGATATGAAAGCCACGTCCGGCTCGACTATCCTCAGGAAGCTTTCCGTCGAGGACGTCTTGGAGCCGTGATGCCCGACTTTCAGCAAAGTCACGCGCCTCATAGCGTCCTCAAAAACTCTTAGCATTTCAGATTCCGACTCCGCTTCCGCGTCGCCAGTCAGCAGCAGCAAATGGTCTCCGTACGAGACCAGAAGACAGATGCTCGTGTTGTTCAGACTTTCATAAGCGTGCGGCTGCGGCGCCAGCACGCGGACGCGATAAAGCGCGTTGCTTATGATGTAGTCGCCCGCGTAAGCGTCCTCGACGGAAACGCCTTTTTTCACGAGCGTTTTCAAAAAGTTTTTGTAAGTGGAAGTCGCGGCCGTGGCGCCGGTCTTTTCCCCCGGGAAATAGGCGGTTTTGGTGTTGATGACTTTCAGTATCTCCTTGAAGCCGCCGATGTGGTCGGCGTGTGGGTGCGTCGCGACGAGGCAATAGATGTTCGTGAATCCGCTCTGAGAGAGCCACTCCCCTACCTTCGGCCCGGCGTCCTTGTCTCCCAAGTCTATCAGGATCAATTTACCGTCCGGCAGTTCCAGAAGCCCGCAGTCGCCCTGGCCTACGTCCAGGAGATGGAAGGAAAGCTTTTCGGAATTTGCGTCGAGGCTTCGGCTTTCCGAGGCGTACTCATTGGGAAGGTCGTAGGAATTCTGATTGGCTTTGCCTTTCTTGGCGCCGAGCGCGTTCGCGATAAGCGCGAAGGCAAAGAAAATGATCACCGCCATTATGACGGCGACAAGCCAAATTGGGATCTTTCTCGGGACCGCTCTGCTCATAAATCACCTTTGTCTCTATTATAGCAACATCGGCTAGTTAAAGTAATAGCGCAAAGGCGCAAAAAAAAGCGCGCCTCGTTTGAGGCGCGCTTCTTTGTTTGGCGTTAAGCGGAAATTACTTTCTGCGGAGAGCCGCCAGAGCCAGAGCGATGATCGCCAGGCCGATGGCCGGTTCGGGCAGGAAGGACCAGCCGACTTTGCGTTCGCCGTACTGGGTGTCCGGATCGGTGCAGAACCAGGTGCCAGAGATGAAGTTCGGGACTTCGTTGGTGTAGTCGTGGAACTCGATGCCGAACAGCTCGTCCTCGTAGGTGACGCCCCTGTCGTAGTAGAGGTCGCCGCCGGGGCCGCCGCAATCATAGAACTGGTTGTACTGGGAGAGCACCGCGTAATCCAAGTGCTCAATGAGCACGATGGCATCGCCGGTCACGAAGGCGCGGGGCCACCAGGGTTCCTTGTCGTAGTCCAGATCCGGGATCTCGGCGAAGATGTTGCTGGTGCAGCACTGAGCCGCGGCGTACCAGTCGTCCGAGAAGTTGGAGCTGATGGCGGTGCAGTAGCCGCCGTCAGAGTGCTGCTTCGTGAAGGTGTTGGCGGTGATGTACACGTAGTTGGTGTTGGACGTGTCGCCTCTCGCGGGATAACCGTTGTGGTAGATGGCGCGGTTGAAGCCCTCGAAGAGGTTGTTGTTGATGGTCAGGCAATCCGGTCCGATCACGCCGTGGTAGGTCATGCCGCAATACCAGAAGTGCTCCCAGTTGGTGTACTCGTTGGAAGTCACGTTGAAGACTTCCCCGTCGAACATGCCGTAGAAGTAGTTGTTGTCGATCTGGACGCCGTTGGCGCCGTTGATGCCGATCAGCTCCATCATGTTGGGCAAACTGGCGCCCTCGCCGGTCGTGTAGAGATTGGTGTCGGGCTTGGAACCGTCAAGAATGAAGTTGCTGAAGCGGACGTGATCGACGTTCTCCATCTTGATGAAGGGAATGGGGTTCCAGACGTCGCCGCCGTCGCTCTTGTTCCACTGCTTGTCGCCGGGAGTGAGGAGCGGGCGGTCGATGGCAGAAACGATCTGATCTTCCACCGGGACGGAGCTGGAGAGCAGTTCGCCGCAGACGTGGAGGTAGGATTTCTTGGAGAGATCAAGGGTCCAGTCATTGGTGCTCTGGGAGTCGCCTTCGTAGACGGCGGCTTTGACCAGCAGGGTGATCTGGCCTTCCTCAGCGTCGCCGTTGGGCACGGTGGCGAAAGCGTGGGCCATGGTCTTCCAGGCGTTCTCCAAAGAAGTGCCGTCGTTCTCGTCGTCACCCTCGGGGCTCACGTAGTAGGTGTTGGCATAGTTGCTGACCGTGAAGGTGTTGCTGCTGCCGTCATAGGAGTTGTAGGCGAAGGTGTAAACGACCGTGCTTGGCCTGGGGCAGGTGTCCTCGATCGTGTAATAGAAGGTCGTGGTGTTGCCGGCGCCGATCTCGCCGCTGGCCGGGTTGATGGTGGCGCCTTCCGTGTCGCTGGTGATGGTGTAGATAGCGGTAACGGAACCTTCGTTGGTCACGTCGAAGCTCTTGGTGCAGGGCTTCAGGGTCACGGCCTTGGTGGCGGAGAAGACCGGCACCGGGCGGGGCATGTCAGCCAGCACGTTGATGGTCATGGCTTCCTCGCCCCAGGCCAGGCTGAGCTGGCCGCTGACGGGGCCCTGGACTTTTTCGCGGTTGATGGTGATAGCGTATTTGACCTTGGAGTTCGGGGGAACGGTCACGTGGTCGTCCAGAGTGAGCCATTCCTCGGAGGCGGAAACATGCACGTCAAGCTCTTTACTTGAAACGTTGTAAAGCTCGACTTCCATGGATTCCTCGGTCTGACCGTAGTCCAGAGTGGAGGGAGTAATGTAAAGGTCCTGGGTGGGCATCTCGCCCATCCAGAGACGGCTGCCGGCTACGTTCTTGCCGGTCACGGGGTCTCTGCTCATCATGGAGCCGCCGAACAACAGTTTGCCGTCGTCGGTCACGGCGCAGGAGGCCCGATAGGCCGCCACAGGCAGCTTGGTGGTGTGGACCACCGCGGACCTCAGAATGGTGTTGACG
>JAGCDY010000019.1 GCA_017650925.1 bacterium | reverse complement strand
GTTTTGCCCCGTCTCTCAAGTAACTCCGTGAAGTGGTTCCACACGCCAGGCGACACCGTGACCTCTATCGTGCACGTCGCCAACTACGGCTACAAGGACAGCACGCCGGGCACTGTCGTGACCTTCACGCTCTACAAGAACCCGGGCCTCGACTTCGATCCCAAAGCGGAAGTGCTCTATCAGAAGAAAGCCAAAGTCCCCGCTCTTCAGGGCATGGGCAAAGCGGAATTCCAGTTCGTCTGGCAATGGCCCGAGGAAGCCGTCTGGATGGAATCGAAAGTGGAAGCGGACAAAGAAGGCGACCTCGATCCCATGAACAACGTCATAAGGGACCGCAACGTCTCCCGTCCCCTGCGCTTCGGCTTCCAGCCCGACACCATGACGAACCTCTATACCGAGAGGACCATCAACAGCCTCGGTTCCTTCAATCTCTTCGACTGGACTTCTTCGCACAAGTACCGACTCGATCTTTTGCTCCGCGAAACCAAGTATCCCGGCATCTGCCCGGACGGCATCACGGACACCTACCGTATCGACAGGATGTACTACATCTACAAAGAGAAGAACGACAATCAGCCCTACTACCAGGTCGACGAATGGTTCGACGGCGGCTTCCCCATCTACACTCACGACCTCTCATTGGACGGCATCTCCGCGGCGGTTGTGCACGAACTCGGGCATACCTGCCTGGCCCTGCCCGACGTTTACAGCTATCCTGTCAGGATCGAGAACGTGCTCGTCAGGGACGACAACGGCTGCTTCTACGCCAGGACGCCCGCCATGCCCGACATCGGCGGTTCGATCATGAACGCCTTGGGCATCAACGTTCCCTGCGGCGCAATGTACTCTCCGCTGATGGACGGCTGCCACATGTGGATCAATCCCTCCAACGCCGGCAAGGTCGAATACATGAAAGGACAAAGGGGCGAAAGATTCTGGGGCGTGCAAGGCAGGATGTTCCCCATAAAACAGAACATCTTCCAATTCTTCGACAGGAACGACGAGCCCTTGAAGGACGCCGCCGTTTACATCTATCAGATCACCAACACAAAGACCGCCTCTTTCGCCGACAAGTATTACTCCGATTGGCCAAAATTCGCCGGCAACACCAACGAGGAAGGCTCCTTCACTATTGGCGGCGACACGCTCGACAGCTGGGACTGCCCCACTACCGACCGTACGGAAAGACGCACTTCCGTCTGGAATCCCTTCGGCATGATCAGCGAAGAATCCAACGCTACCGTCGACACCGCCTTCACGCCCAACGTCTGGACCACAGAAGGCCTATTGCTCATCAAGATCGTCGCCTCCAGCGGAGTGGAGTTCTGCAACGTCTCCATGGCCATCTTCAACGAGGAATTTTTCCGCGGAAACAAGATCCGCGGCACCTACAAGATCAGGACCAACCTTATCAACTCTGAAAGGCAGAGCGTGAAAACCAAAGAGCTTCCGGAAGCCTGCCGCGAAAAGAACCTGCAGCCGATCGCGAAACTCAAAGGCGGCAAGACGGAATTCTCCGTTCCTAAAGGCCAGGAGATCACGCTCGACGCAGGCGAAAGCTCAGACCCCGAAGGCCAGCCCTTAGAGTACCGCTGGCACGACGGCGGCAACTGGTATTCCACCGACCTCAGAACCGGGCAAACGCAGACTTACAAAGCGCCGGACAAAGCCGGCGAAACGAAAAAGATCGACCTCTTCGTTATAGACGGCATCCGGTCGAGCGAACGCGTGGAAATAAAGATCACCGCGACGGAATAGTAAGCGAAAAACAAGCGGCCCCTCAGGGCCGCTTGTTTTATTTCACGAAGACGCAGATCCAGACGGTGTCCTGGTCAGGCGGAGTGTATTTCACCCTGTGCCTTGCGTGCGGAGGGATGAAGATGTGGTCGCCTGGCGAAAGCTCAAGCTCTCCATCTTCAAAAGTGATGATTGCGCTGCCCTTCAAAAGCAGCACCCACTCCCCTTCCTCCTGGTCGTACCAGAAGCCATCGGGGCTGGCCTGGCCGTGGGAGACGATCCTTTCGATACGGCAGTTTTCGTATTTGAGGATCGTCTCCCCTACTTCACGCCTTAAGGCGTCGGGCAGCTCGGCCAGAATGTTTTTCTTTTCGACCATCAGTACTGCAGGATGGCTTTCTTATAGGGCTTTCTGGGGAACTCCGCTTCGGGGTCCACGAGCTTAGCCATCTGGATGGCGTTGTTGGTGTTTTCCCTGAAGCCGCCGAATTTTTCAGCGCCCACGCCGATCGAGAAGACGGGCGTCGGGGCCGCGGAGTGGTCGCCAGTGTTAAATTTGGTGCCATAGTGGGCGTTCAGCTCGCGCTGGACGGCGAAGCAGAAGGGATCATGTCCTTCGTACTCGGAAGCGGCGTTAGGTCCCTTGGGATCGTAGGTGGGATCCATGGAAAGCTTGAAGGCCTTTTTGAGCCTGTCCTTCTTGCCCTGGCTGAGATGGATGTCGCCGTACCATTCCTTGATGAGGGCCTTGACTTCGGAGAAATCGCCCTTCAGCTGGGCGCTGTGATTTTCCTGGCACTCGCGGACTTTGTCGCGGTACTGTTTGAACTTGTTCTTGAATTCGGAGATCTCGCACTTGGCGTACTTCATGTCTTTCACATGGTCGCCGATGTAGCCGTAGCTCATGGCGCCCGTCTCGTGGTCGGCGGTCACAACGATCAGAGTCTCATCCGGATGCTGCTTGTAGAATTCCAGCGCCACACCGATGGCCTCGTCGAAGTCGAGAAGCTCGTAGAGCGTCTTGGGGGCGTCGTTGGAGTGTCCGCCGTGGTCGATGAAGGAGCCTTCGCACATCATGAAGAAGCCGTTCTCATTGTCCAAAAGCTCAATGCCTTTCTTGACGAAATCCTTGAGGAAGGGGCCTTCCTTGTAGCCCACGCGGTAAGGGATGCCCCAGCCCTTGCAGGGGTGGGAAACGTAGACTTTGCCGCAGCCGGGCTGCAGGGCTTTGAAGCCCTCTTCGGTGTCG
>JAGCDY010000018.1 GCA_017650925.1 bacterium | reverse complement strand
GGTTGAACCTGATGAGCAGCGAGCGCCCGTGGGCGTCGACCGTGCCGGATTCCGGCGTGACCGTGAAAATAGTAGGATTGGTCGTATATTCGATCTCGTATTCGTAAGGTTCCGTTCCAAGGTTGCGCAGCGTGAAAAAGTGGTGGTCCTCGCCCGGCGGGATCACTATGATATCCTCGAAACTTGGAATGGCCCGCGCTGTCTCGATAACCAGAGGAAGTTCCGTTTCAGAAATGGCGCCGTAGTTGTCCCTGACCTGGCACTTCAGGAGATGCTCTCCGGAAGTCTCGTAGGTATGTACGAACTCGTAGTTCCGGCTCCAATCCGTCCATTCTTCCGACTCGTCAGCCTGGTAGCGGACTTCCAATACGTCGTTGGTGCCGGGGTCCCAGGGACTAGCCCTGAAGGTCAGAGGACGCTTGGCCATATTGTCGCCCCTGATCATCTCCACGCTCACTTGAGGATAGGAATTCGTGACTGTGAGAGTCGTGTAGTTCGTGACGATGCCGTCGTAAGGACGGCGGCAGGAGCGCATGAGGAGCGTGACGTCGTAGGTCCCGGGCGTGAAGGTGGACATGTAGGCGTAGTACATGTTGTTGGTCTTCATCTGCGACTGCGTGCCGCGCAATTGCCATCTGAAGGCGCTCTCCCAGCCCTTGGAGCCTTTGGCCGAGAAATAGTTGGTCTGCCCCTGGCCTACCACGTAGGGTCCGTTTGGCTCGGGTATCTGAGTCAAGCTTCCGAGAAGTCCCGAGACAGGCGTGGTGAAGAGCCATTCGCTCTCGGCGTCCTTGGGCGCGGCCATATAATACCAGACGGTGTCGCGGGGCGCGTCGTCCACGTAGGAATAGCGTCCGCCTTCGCTGGTAACGGTGGCGATCTTCACTCTATCGGAAAGTTCCTCGCTCTCGCTTCTAAAAATGTCGTATTCGCCAGGCGCGCCAAGGAAGGAGAACGTGAGATCGTTCTCCCCTTCAGTAAGCCTGGGTTCCTGGGGATGCTGCGCCGCCACCACTTCCTCGAAGCTGCGGCCCAGCCTCACTTCGTCCACGATGAACTTGGCGCCCTTGCGGCCCTCTATCACCGCTTTGTTGAGCGTGTAGCTGAAGTAGGTGGAAAGCGAGGCCTGGCAGGTGCTCACGTCCGGTTCGGAAGCGATGTCCGGATCGACCCAGAAATAGACCTTTCGGGCGTCGATGTCTACTTTGACAAGGAAGAGGTTGGTCGAGAAAGGCGGCATCATGACTCCGGTCCCGGTGGAGTTCAGGAAGATCTCGTCCGTGTCGGCGTCTTTCCCGAAACGCAGACTGCGCCCCAAGCCCACGCCGAAGAAATTAGGATCGTCGTTCTGGCGGCTGATAAGGCAGGAGAACCAGAGCGGCTTGTTTGTCCTGTTGTTGATGAAGGGCATCCTGAGGTCGCAGCAGGAAGGATCGTTGCCGCCGCACCTAGAGATGGCGTTGCTGGTCCAGGTGTCGCAGTAGACCGCGTTGCCGCTGCAATGGAGGCCGGGATAAGAAAGGCCGCCCGTTATTTGGAAAACTTTGTTGGAGCAGGTCCACCAGGGTTCCCACCAGCCGCTGCCGCCTTCCTGCCACATGAGAGAATCGTCCAGTTTGTAGTTGAAGCTCTCCTCCGCGTAGATGCGGGAAGGTTTGGGCTTGGCGAGATAGTTGGCGGCGTACTTTCTGATCTTCTTCCAGGTCCTGGCCACGTTGCGGCGGCCGTCCACGCCCAGGGGCGTTCCCTCGATGAAGGCGTTGGTGTCGCAGAAATTGTCGGTGCGGTGCCCGGCGTAGCTCATGATGCTGCCGTAAGAATCGTCGCCGCGAAGGGTGTAGAAGCTGCCCACGGAGTGTCCGAAAAGGCCGCCTGATTCAGGGCCTGCGCTGTAACTTTGCTCGATGGCGTGCTGGCCGCCCATGTTGTGGCCGATCTCATGGATCCAGCTGTGCCAGGCCATGTAGTCCACGTGGACCATGTGCGAGGCTTCCTTGTCGTACATGCCGGAGGCCGTGCTGGCCACGTAGGCCAAGCCGCCGTAGTTGCTGATTTCCGGCACGATGGTGCGGATGTCGCAGCCGTAGTGGCACTGGAGATTCCTGACATTGTGGAAAGGCTTCCTGTTGCTGCCCAAAGCGCTGAGGTCCTGGCTTCCGTTGCCCTGGCTGACGTAGTCGACTCCCTCGCTGTGCCCAAGGACCAGCGTGCAGGGCACTCCGCTCGTGATAAGGCAGAGGTTGCCCAGCTCCAGGCCTTGCGCGATGTGGTTGTTAATGCCGCCGCGGTCCTTGAGATGCCGTGACGTGTTGAAGGTGTACATGACCAGGAAGGTCTGCGTCACCATGACGCCGTCGTTCCAGATGGCGGGATCGTCCTTTTGATCGTAGTTGGCGGCCACCATGCCGGCGTTGATCTCACATTCATGTTCGAATTCGTCGTTGCCGCAGGGAAGAGAATATTTCTTGTTAAAAGCGTCGACGTCCAGCCTGTCGATTGTAACGGGATGATTGCCGATCTTCTTCACGATGTCGTAGCTTTCCGGCTTCATGGTGTCGTAGACTCTGCCCACCACCGCGTCGTCGTCCCAAGTCATGCGGAAGTGCCCGAGCCGGTCGTCAAGAAAGCCAGACCTGACCTCCACAAAATTCACGTCCATGTACGAGCGCGAGACCGTACCGGTCAGGCTGGTTGTCCTGGAAGTTTTTATGACCAGCTTGTCGCCAAGTTTGAGGGCCATCACTTCCGCCGCGAAAGTCGCGCTCTGCTCTTTGGAGATCTCGGAATTTATCTGGTTCTCCGGAATGGGCGTGATGTCGATGACGCGCTCCGCTCCCAAGACTGAAAGCGAGACTAAAGCCAGAAACAGGCAAAGATTTTTCATGTCAGGTCTTCCCCATTTATAAATAAAACACATATATTTATATTTTAGCAAAAAACGCCCCGTTTGAACACTCAAACGGGGCGGATGAAAAAGGAACGAAAAAAGGTCAGATCCTGAAGTCTTCGCCGAGGTAGATCCTGCGGGCTTCCGGATCGTTGATAAGCTTGTCCGCGGAGCCTTCGATCAAAATTTCGCCCTGGTTGATCAGATAGGCCCTGTCCGTTACGGAGAGCGTTTCCCTGACGTTGTGGTCTGTGATGAGAATGGCCAGGTCGCGATTCTTCAGTTCTCTGATGATCTGCTGGACGTCCGCCACGGCGATGGGATCGACGCCTGAGAAAGGTTCGTCGAGAAGGATCAGAGAAGGGCTCGTCACCAGCGCGCGGGCGATCTCAAGACGCCTGCGCTCGCCGCCGGAAAGCGTGTAGGCCTTGCTTTTGGCGAGTTTCGAGATGCCGAGTTCTTCCAAAAGCTCATAGGATCTCTTCTTCATCTCGTCCCTTTTCATAGGCAGCGTCTCCATGATGGCCATGATGTTCTCAAAGCTCGTCATGCGGCGGAAAACGGAAGGTTCCTGGGCCAGATAGGCGATGCCGTGCTGGGCGCGGTCGCACATCGGGTCGTTGGTGATGTCCCTGCCCTGGAAGACCACTCTGCCCTGATTCGGGCGGATGATGCCAACGATCATGTAGAAGGTCGTCGTCTTGCCGGCGCCGTTTGGTCCCAGAAGGCCTACGATCTCGCCTTTATTGACATGGATGGAGACGCCCTTGACGACGTTGCGCTGATTATATGTCTTTACCAGCTTTTCCGTATAGAGGACAGCGCCGATCGGCGGCGTGAAATCTCCGCTCATTTTTCCTCCTTGATGTTGGGAAGCCTGAGCTTCCCGTCCTGAATGTTCAGCGTGATGCGGGCCCCGTCGTCGAGGCTGAGCTTCTTGTGACGGTTGTCCCAGGTTATGGCCGAACCCGAGGCGGTGTTGCCCCTAAGATCGCGCATGATTGGTTCGCCGGTCATTCTGAAAGTGTCCTTGCCGGCGTCGTAAGTCAGCTTTTGGCCTGTGACAGTCCCCTGCGAAGTGCGGATGAGGACTCTGCCCAAGGCTTCGATCTTGCCGATGTCGTGCGTCGACTGATCCTGATAGACGATGGCTTTGTCGGCCCTGACGGAAACGTTCGTTATGCGGTTGGCGGCCGTTCCGAAAGCGTCGACGGAAGTAAGCTTGACGTTGCCGGTCAAAACGAAGGTTCCGTTCGTCTCCATCGTGGTGCTGTCGGCCGTGATCATAACGCGGCCTTTGCCTTCATCCGCGGCGAAAAGCGCGGAGGAGAAAGCGAAAAGGACTAAGATTAGGCAGAAAGTTCTCTTCATGGGCGTTACCTTTTAGAATAAGAATTTTTCCTTGTCTTCGTTGGAAGGAGTGAGGATGATCTCCGGCGATTCGAAATCGCACTTGGCTTTCAGAAGGTCGACCGTAAGACGGCGGCAGCGGATGTAGTTGGACCCGTTGCGGACTATCGGGGGGCCGCCCGTCATGATGACCTTGTTCTGGGCCTTTTCCCAGATGCCGCGGTCGGCGATGACCTCCGTCTTGGTGTTGCTCTGGTCGTTGAAAACTACGTGCACGTTCCCCACCGCCACGACGCGGGAAAAGCCGTCAACGCCCTTCAATCCGAGATCCTCGACGGCCTGGTCGCCGCCCTTTTTGTCTTCCTCGAAATAGACCGTGGCGTTGTCGGTCGTGAGCTTCCTTTCGCCGTCCGTGACGACGACGTGGCCTCTAAGATAAGCGGTGTTTTCCTCGAAGGAATACTTCAGTTCATCGGAATTGATGGTGACGTCGCTCTTCTCCTTGTCCTTGGCGTAGAGGGAGAGCGCCGCCAGAAACAGCAGTAATACTGACGTTTTAAGCTTCATGATCATTTCCCCGCTTTGAAGACATCAATACTGTTTTTCTCTATCTTGGCCCTGATCTCGACGTCGTGGAAAAGTTTGCATTCCTTCTTTTCCTTGTTGTATATGACGTAGAGGCCGCGGCCTTTTATAACTCTGTCTCCGTCCAGCAGCTGGACGGTCTTTTCAGTTTCGATCTCACCCGTTTCCCTGTTGACGTCGGCGTGCTCGGTTATGAGCTTCACTTCCGTCCCGTCCCTTCTGTAAAGCGTCACGATGACGTCGAAGACGCGGATCTTCGAGCCTTCCGACTGCTTGGCGCTGGAGCCCTCAAGGACCCAGCGGCGTTCGCCCGTCTCGTCCACTTCCATCACCGTCACGCCGTCCAGCATCTCCATCTCGTCGAGCATATCGTCGCGGCTGTTGCCGGACTTGACGTTCTGCGTGGCGGCCACGGCGGACTTTTGCTGCGGCTTTTCCTCAGCCATTACGGGCAGAGAGAAGGCAAGGATAACAAGAAGAATCTTAAGCATAGTAATCGGCGATGACTTTATCCCAAAGGAAACGTCCCTTCAAAATATATTCTATCACTTCTCTGGCAGCGCCTCTTCCGCCCGCTTTCAAGGTCACGAGCTGGGCGGCCTCCTTGCATTCTATGGAGGCGTCCCCCACCGCGACGGCAAGGCCGGCCGATCTCATCATGGGGATGTCGATTATGTCGTCCCCCACGACGCAGATCTCTTTCAGCGGCACGCCGGATTCGAGCGAAAAGCGTTTCAGGACCTCGGCTTTGTCGCCGCACTTCTGGTAGACGTACTTGAGGTTCAGATCCTTTGCTCTTTCGCTGACGGCGACGGATTCCCTGCCGGTTATGATGGCAAGGTCGAATCCGGCCTTCAGCCACAGACGCAAACCGAGCCCGTCCTTGCAGTCGAAGCGCTTTATCTCCATCCCGGAAGTCCCGTAGATGATGCCGCCGTCGGTTAGGACGCCGTCAACGTCGAAGGCCAGCGCCCTGATCGAGCGCAGCAGGGCGAGTTGCTCTTCGGTGGGATTTTTGTCGTGCCAGTGAGGCATAATTACATTCCTATCAGTTCGTCGTCGTCCAGAAGCCCCAGAAGTTTGCCCTCTTCGTCGACGACGGGCAGCTGGGAAAATTTCTTGTTGGAGCCGAACATTATCTCGGCCGCCTCGGAGGCGAGATAGCCGGGAGTGATGGTCGTGGGGTTCTTAGTCATGACATCCCCTACAGGCGTCATGACAGCCTCGGGATCCCTGATTATGGCGCGGCGGAAATCGCCGTCCGTAAAGAAGCCGCAGAGTTTTCCTTCCGCGTCGACCACGCAGGCGGCGCCGTTTCTGGTCTTGGTCATCATTATGACGACGTCCCTGACGACCGTGTCGGGAGTGACCTTGGCGAGATTGTCGCCCGTGCGCATGATCTGCTCGACTTTTAGCATCTTGCGGCCCAGCGCTCCGCCCGGATGCAGAAGGGCGAAATCTTTTTCCGTAAAGTTGCGTTTCTCAACCAGCGCCATGGCGAGCGCGTCTCCCAGAGCGAGCTGCACCGTGGAGGAGCAGGTCGGAACCATGCCGAAAGAACAGGCTTCCTTCGGAACGTAGGAGGAGATGTAGACTTCCGCCGCCTTGGCCAACGTCGATTCCTCGCGGCCGCTGATTGCGATAAGTTTCGCGCCGCGCTGTTTTAAGCTCGGCAGAATGGCGGTCATCTCGGAAGTCTCGCCGCTGTTGGAGAGGGCCAGCACGACGTCGCCCTTGACGATCATGCCGAGGTCGCCGTGGAAAGCTTCGCCGGGATGGACCGCGAAAGCCGGAGTTCCGGTGGAGGCCAGAGTGGCGGCGATCTTCCTCGCTATGTGGAAGCATTTTCCCATGCCCAGGACGATGATCCTGCCCTTGCACTCGTACATCAGTTCGACCGCGCGGGAAAAAGATTCCCCCAGTCTTTCCGAGACGCCGTCTATGGCGCGGGCTTCCAGTTTAAGAACGTTTCTGGCTACGCTAAGATGATCCATACTTATTATTGTTCTCCGTTTACGCAGGCGTCTACTTTCAAAAGCATATCGCAGAGGGCGCCGAACCTGGAAAGCGGCCAGGAGTTGGGGCCGTCGCAGAGCGCCTTGTCTGGGTCGGGGTGCACTTCCATGAAAACACCGTCCACGCCGGCCGCCACGGCCGCCCTGGCCAAAAGCGGAACGAAAGTCCTGTCGCCGCCGGAGCAAGTCCCCTGCCCGCTGGGCAGCTGGACGGAATGCGTGGCGTCGAATATGACAGGCACTCCCATTTGGCGCATGACCGCAAGTCCGCGCATGTCGACCACGAGGTTTCCGTAGCCGAAGGAGGCGCCCCTTTCCGTCAGCATGATCTTCTCGTTGCCGGTGGAGGCAACTTTCGCCACGGCCTGGGCCATGGTCTGGGGAGCCACGAACTGGCCCTTCTTGATGTTGACCACGCGGCCGCTTCTGCCGGCCGCCACGAGAAGGTCGGTCTGGCGGCAGAGGAAAGCCGGGATCTGCAGTACGTCCGCGACTTCGGCCACCTTGTCCACCTGACAGCATTCGTGCACGTCCGTGACTATGGGAAGGCCCGTTTCTTTTTTGACGGCGGAAAGTATCTCCAGCCCTTTCTCCAGGCCGGGGCCGCGGAAATTCTCAACGGAAGTGCGGTTGGCTTTGTCGAAGCTCGCCTTGAAGACCAGGGAGAAACCTTTCTCTTCGGCGATCTTTTTCAGAGCCTTCGCCTCTTCCATAACAGATTCAAAATTTTCTATCACGCAGGGGCCGGCAAGGAAAAAGAGCTTTTCCCCTCCGCCCGCGAAAAAAGAGGCGATCGGAACTTTGCGCGTCGAGAGCTTGTCTTTCTGAGCGCCTACGCTGACATCGTATTTTCCAGTCACATCTCCCCCCTTTTTCTCAATATCTCTTCAGTCTTCGCCAGATCTTCCGGCGTGTCTATGCCGGGAGCGGCGCCGTCCACCTTCACGCAGACGATCTTCATGCCGTTTTCCAAAGCCCTCAGCTGCTCGAGCTTTTCCGTCATTTCCAGGGGCGTCGGATCCGCGGAGGCGAAACGCATCAGGGCTTCCCTCTTATAACAGTAGAGTCCGATATGGCCGAAATATGCGGCCTTCACACCGTCTCTGGGGTAAGGTATGGCAGCCCTTGAAAAATAGAGCGCCCTGTCGTCAGTGCCCAAAACCACTTTGACTTTGTTGGGATTGGCGGCTTCTTCGGCGCTGATGGGATAAACAAGCGTCGACCAGTCGGCGTCCGAATTTTCCAGTTTGTCCACGGCCTTTTCCACGGACAAGGGGTCGATGAGAGGCTCGTCGCCCTGAATGTTGACGACGATATCCGGCGCGGTCTCAAGCTTTGAGAGCGCCTCGACGATCCTGTCCGTGCCGCACACATGGTCGCTTCGGGTCATGATGGGCGTGTGCCCGCAGGCAATGACCGCTTCGGCGATCCTTTCGTCATCCGTCGCGACGTACACGGCGGAAAGATTCCTGACGCGGGCGGCCGCTGCGCAGACGTGGGCTATCACCGGCAAGCCCCTCAATAGTTTCAGGGGTTTGCCGGGGAAGCGCGTCGACGCGTAGCGCGCCGGAATGATCCCAACGTTCAGGGACATAACCTCTGTCAGGCCTTCGTCACTTTGCCGGAGCGGATGCAACGGGCGCAGACGGTGGCGGTCAGGATAGTGCCGTCTTCCGTTTTGACGCGGACCTTCTGAAGGTTCGGCATGAAGCGGCGGACCGAGATGCCGGTGGTGTGCAGACCGATGCCGCCTTTCTTTTTCGGAATACCGTGACGGATGATCTTTTTGCCGACAGAGGGCTTCTTGCCGCAGATATCGCATTCTTTGGACATATTTGTCTCCTTAATTTATTTTGTTTATTTGTTGTTAATTGTTTTTCAAATTTACCAGCGCTCGACCGCCTGTTCGCAGATGTGCTGGGCGAGGTCCGAACACGCCAGAAGGATGGCCTGGTGGCGCGTCTGGGAGATGTCGTCGGTCGTCAGAAGGTCGTATTTGCCCCTGACCCTGTTCCTGCTCCAGATGGCGACCGGTTCGCCGTCCTGGTACTCGTACATCGTGATGTTGGCGTAGACGATCGCCCTGAAGGCCGTGGCCACGCCGGCGGCGTTGGCGTTGACGGTCTTGTCCACGAACTGGGTCGGCCTGAAATTCAGGTCGACGAGCTGGACTCTCAGTTCGCCGTCAGCCTCTTCCGCGGTAGGCACCACTTCGTAGGTCTGCTCCTTCGTGAACTCGCTGATGATCTGGTTCGTAACCTCCATCAGAAGGTGCGGCTCGTTGACTTTGTCGGGAACATAAGAGATGCGCGGGATGTGCAGCTTCTTGATGTTGTCCTCACGCTGCGGCGAGCCCAGGGTGTAGCCCAGGACCGTAATGGGCGCGTCGGCGGAAGTTTCCCTCTCGCATCCGGAAAGAAGCGTGAGAAGGATAGCGGCGGCCGTTAAGTATAAAAGTTTCATGTCTGTCACCTTTAGTCGATGCGGTGAAGTTCCTCGCGGCACTTCTGGATACGGGTGTCGAGAACGTCCATGTGGCGCCAGTTGGGAGGAGCCTGGGCTTTAAGGGCCGTGAAGGCGTCCAAGGCCTGGCCGTAGTAGAAGCGCGCGTTGACAGAATCGTTCTGGTTCTGGTAGGCTTCCGCTTTCTGCACCAGGGAGTAAGCTTTCTTATAGGAATTTATGAGCGTCGTCTCGCTGGAATAATCCTTGACGTTCTTTTCTTCCACCGTTCTCTGGTACTGTTCCTGGCTGATGGCGGTGGAAACGCGGCCGGCTTCCGGCATAGTTCTGATGACCGTGCCTTCGGGAGCCTTTACGATGGCGTCTTTGTTGAGGTCCGCGTTGTCATCGGCAAGGCCTTTGGGCAGGACGGAAGTGATGTCCTGGGAGGTGGCGCCGGTGGTCTTTTCGCTTTCGGCTTTGCCGACCTTGAAGGAGACCGAGGTGCCGGGCTTGGGATCTTCAGTCTTCTTTTCTTCCTCAAAGACCGGCTTGCTGACTTCCCTGGTCACCCTGAGTCCGGTGTTGGTCGTGACGTTGATCTTGATGGCCTGTTCCTTGACTTCGGCTTCCAGCGGGATGATGCTGTTCACTATTTCGTCGGCGGGATTGCCCTTCGCTTCCGCCGTGACGTTCGCGGTGGAGAGCTGGACGGTAGGCTCGGAAACGGTCTGGACCTCGAAGCTGGGCTTGGTGGTCTCGGCCGTTACCTTTACCGAAGCAGCGCTGGTCTCGGCCTGAAAAGACGGAGTGGAAGTCGCAAAGGAAGGCTTGCTGGCAGAGGGCTCGGAAACGGGTTCGGAGACGACTACCGTCGTGGTGCCGGAAACGTTGCCGGAAACGTCCCTGAAGACCGGGGCGGAACCGCCGTAGGTCACTTTGGGAGGCTCTTTCAGCACGACGGAACTGCCGTTGTTCAAGCTGGCCATTTCAGACTGGCTGACGGTGCTGTACTTGGGCGGATCGCTGGTCACGACTTCATCTCCGAAATTCTCGGCTTGGGAGAGCGTCTGCCAATCGGAAGACTGGACGCGGCTCGTGGGCCTCGTATAGGTGGTCTTCTGCGTCTGGGGAGCGGGGGCGGTGAAGGTCGGCTCCTGAACTTTGGGCTTCTCGGTCACGGCGACGGAGACGGGCTGAGAAACGGGCTGGGTCTTCACTTCCGTGCCGGGAACAGGAGCCCAGACGGTCTCGATCTTCTGGACCGGCCTGGTCTCTTTCTCTTCTTTCGCGATCTCTTTGACGATAGTTTCGCCAAGCGGTTTCTCTTCCCTCTTCACCTGCTCTTTGACGTAGCTGGCCGCGGAAACTTCGCTCACCGGCGGGGGCACAGCGTCGGGATTGCTGCTCTGGTAGAGCTTTAAGAGCGCCGCGCTGGCCTGCTGGGCCTCGGCTTCCCTTTCATATTCGTCCTTCATGAAGGAGGTCAGTTCCTGCTTCTTGGAGGGATCCTTCAGGTATTCGTTCATGACCTGGCGGGACTGATTCTGGCGCCAGTCATCGCCGGTGGCGGCCATCGTCGAGCTAGAGCCGGTAAGAGCCGCGGTCCTTTCCACGCGCTGGTCCTCGGTCTTGGCGGGGTCCTTTTTCAGAGGATAATTGCTCTGGGGCGCGGTGTCGAAAGCGCTGCCGGAAGAGGTGACCTCGGGGGTCGTCTCGCTGAAAGCCGGCGCTCTGTTCTCGTCAAAGGGCGCGCTCTGGGCCTTCGGCTGGTCAAAAGAGCTTCCGCTTTCCCTGAAGCTTCTGACGGCTTCGTCCTGTTCCTTCTGGGAGCTGACGGCGCCGGCGTCCGGAGTCGGATCGACGTAGGTGACCGTGTCTTTCGGCATGCCCTGGACAGGCTCGCCCTTCAGGGCGGCCAGGCGCATTTTCGCCTTGTCGGCGCAATCGGTGTCGGGATACTCGGAGACGAGCAGCTCGTAGTGCATGATGGCGGACTTGGCGTGGCCGGAATAGTCGTAATAGTAGGCCTGGTCGTAGAGGGACTGGGCCTTGCGGTCCCTGAGGGCGCGGATGTGAGCCTGGGCGTCGCCCACGTGCTCAGCGGTCGGGAATTCCCTGATGTAATTGCGGAAACTGGCTATGGCGCGGTCGGTAGAGGTCTGGTCGTAATCGGCTTCCACGGCGGCCGCGGAATCGACTATGCCGAGCATGAAGGCCGAATCGTCGACCAGCTGTGAGGTCGGGAAATTCTGGCAGACGGTCTCAAAAGATTCCCTGGCCGGGCCGTACTTCTTAAGGTTGTACTGGGCCATGCCGAGAGAATACTGGGCGGCCGGGGAAGCTTCGCCGTAAGGGGAATTCTCAAGGATCTTGCTGAAGATCTTCTCAGCCACGGAATAGCGCTTGTACTCCATGTAATGGTTGCCGATCCTCATCTGGTTGCGGGTGATGACCGACATCTTCGTGAACTCTTTGTGGTTGTCCCAGATCTCCTGGTAGGCCTCGAAGGCCGCGTACGGATCGCCGAGCTTGTTCTCGCAAAGCGCGATATATTCCCAGCCTCTCACGGCCCTGGCGGAACGGGGGAATTCCTCCTGCATCTGGCGGAACAGCTTGAGAGCGCCCTTGTAGTCGCCGGTTTCGTAGGCCGTGACGCCCTGCTGGAAAAGCGAAGAGGCGGTCTGGGCCGTGTTTTCAGCCGCGGACAGGCAGACGGCCGCGAAAAGGACGGCCAGGCAGATGGTGCTCAGAAAATGAGATTTCATATGCGTCTCCTTTCGGAAAAAATTATCGGTCTTTCGAATGTTTATTTGGAGCTCTCGGCTTCGGGATCGGCTTCCTCGGGAGCGCCGCCTTTTCTGCGCACGATGGACGCGGCGACGTCTTCGAGAAGCGGAGAGTCTTTCAGGTCAGGGAGCTCGTCGGCAATGGCCAGCGCCTCGTCGTCCTTGCCCTGCAAGGCGTAGATCTTGAAGAGCAGGTATTTGGCGTTGTCGGCGTGCTTGCCTTTCATGAGTTTTTCGTTCAGCACGTTCACGGCCTGGTCATAGTCGCCTTCGCCAACGTAGCAGCGGGCCACGGAGAGCCAGGCGGCGTCGGCGTACTCGTCCTCGGGGTATTCCTTGGCGACTCTGGTGTAATATTCCCTGGCGAGCGCGTAGTTCGTCGAGGACGCGGCGGCGGCGGCCATCCTCAGAAGGGCGCCCCTGGCGCCGTGCGTTCCGGGGTACTTGTTGGGGATCTCGGCCAGGGCCATGGAGTTGGTCCCGGCGTTGGCCAGGTTGAAGTCCGCGCCGGCCTTCTTCGCTTTCTTATTGTTGATGATCTGGAAGACCGCCACGCAGACGACCAGCAGTATCAAAACACCCAGCAGGATGGAATTGCGCTTTTTGACCACAGTCACCGTGATCTTCTCGAGTTCTTCATGCACCGCGTCGTGACGCAGTTCCTTTTTTGTTAGACCAGACATGTTGCTCCTAATTGGTTAACGTCATCCGCCCCTCCGATTCGGGACAAGACTATCCTCGGCCGGATTCGAACCGGCGACCTACGGTTTAGGAAACCGTCGCTCTATCCTGCTGAGCTACGAGGACAGTCTTTGCCCGAAATCTAAGGCAAAATAAATTCTATTCGTTTATCATACCAAAAGAGCGTCTCTCATTCAAGAGACCCGAGCCGGAGGACAGACAAAGTCCCTGCGCCGCAACGGGGCGTTTGCATTTCACGACCTCCTTTGATATAATCCTACACAATCAAAAAATAAGAAAGGATATTTTTGCCCTATCCTCGGTTAACATCTGGTTGTTGGCTTAGAGTGGGGTGTATTGCGTCCCAAATGGGGCGCCAACATATAAGGAGGCAATTTATGCCTATCACAGTTGAACGCAAGCAGGAAGTCATGCAGAAATTCGCTCTGCACGACAAGGACACGGGTTCCTCCGACGTCCAGATCGCTCTGATGACCGAGCGCATCGCCCACATCCAGGAACACCTTAAGCAGTTCCCGAAGGACAACAACTCCAGAAGAGGCCTTCTGAAACTGGTCGCGAAGCGCAGGAAACTACTCGATTATCTGCGCGCCACCGCGGAAGACCGCTACAAAGCGCTGCTTGAACAGCTCAATATCCGTAAGTAATTGCGGGCAACGCGCGGGTCTGAAACATCGGATCCGCGCGTTTAAACTATTTTAAGTGAGGAGTTTTATCTCTATGGTTTCCAAAGTTGAAACAGAATTTCTAGGAAAAAAGCTAACTATCGAGACCGGTCGCATAGCAAAACAGGCTCACGGCGCCGTCATCCTTCAGCACGGCGACCTGGTCCTTCTGGCCACGGCCGTCTCCCCTTACGAGGTTAAAGAGGATACCGATTTCTTCCCCCTGACCGTGGATTACCGCGAGCGCTTCCCCGCCGTCGGCAAATTCCCGGGCGGATACATGAAAAGAGAAAACAGACCGACCGACAAAGAGATCCTGACCATGCGCTGCATCGACAGACCCATGCGTCCCCTCTTCCCGGCCGACTACTATAACGAAGTCCAGATCATGCTCCAGGTCCTCAGCGCCAAGCGCGACGAGGATCCCGACGTGATGGCCGTGACGGCCGCCTCCGCGGCGGTCGCCGTCTCCGACATTCCCTTCGCCTGCACGCTTGCGGCCGTCAGAGTCGTCAAGGTCGACGGCGAACTCATAATCAACCCGAACGACGAACTGCGCGCCAAGGCGAGCCTCGATTTCGTGGTGGCCGGATCCGCCGACAAGGTCGTGATGATCGAGGGCGAGGCCAAACAGGCCCCAGAAGCCGACGTGACGGAAGCCATTGCCTACGCCTTTAAGGAACTCCAGCCGCTCATCAAGCTGCAGGACGAACTGGCCGCCAAGCTGGGCGTGGTTAAACGCGAATACACTCACATCAAGGCCGGCGAAAAAGCCCAGGCCGTCTGCGAGACCTACCGCGACAGGATCACCGAAGCCCTGATGATCAAGGGCAAGGCCGAGCGCAACGACGCCATCAACGCCCTGAGGGACGCCTTCAAGGAAGAAGTGCTGGCCCTTGAGGAATGCGCCGAGGAGAACCCGATCGCCCTGAACGTGGCCTTCGAGGATCTGACCGGCGTCTGCTTAAGGAAACTCATCCGCGAGAAGTCTCACAGAGTCGACGGCCGCGGTCTCGACGAGATCCGCCCCATCAGCTGCGAGACGGGATTTTTGCCCCGCTGCCACGGCTCCGCCCTCTTCACCAGAGGCGAGACCCAGGCCCTCGTAACGACGACTTTGGGCACGGCCGACGACGCCCAGGGCATCGAAGGCTTGAGCGGCGAAAGCGAAAAGAAATTCATGCTGCACTACACCTTCCCGCCGTATTCCGTCGGCGAGGCCAGGCCCTTGAGAGGCCCCGGCCGCCGCGAGATCGGCCACGGCAATCTGGCTGAGCGCAGCCTGAAGTTCCTCGTTCCCGAGAATTTTGACTACACCATCCGCATCACCAGCGACATCACCGAATCCAACGGCTCCTCCTCCATGGCGAGCGTCTGCGGCGGCTGCCTGTCGCTGATGAACGCCGGCGTCCCCATCGACGCCCCGGTGGCCGGCATCTCCGTCGGCCTGGTCGCGGATGACGGCGAATATACGCTCATCACCGACATAGTAGGCGACGAGGACCATTACGGACACATGGACTTCAAGGTGGCCGGTTCCAAAAAAGGCGTGACCGGCGTGCAGGTCGACCTCAAGGTGGAAGGCCTCCCCGTCGATCTCTTGCCCGCCATCTTCGAGAGAGCCCGCAGCGCCAGGCTCCGTATCCTGGACATCATGGCCCAGGAACTGCCCGCGCCGCGTCCTGAACTCTCGCCCTTGGCTCCCAAGATCCTGACCATCAAGATCCCGGTCGACAAGATCGGCGCCCTCATAGGCCCCGGCGGCAAGAACGTCAGAGCCATCCAGGAGCAGACCGGCACCACGATCAGCATCGAGGACGACGGCACCGTCCAGATTGCCGGCGACTCCCTTGAGATCGCCCAGAAGGGCAAAGAGATCGTCGAATCCATGATGGCAACCGCCGAGATCGGCAAGAACTACCACGGCACGGTGACGAGGCTCATGAGCTTCGGCGCCTTCGTGAAGATCCTTCCCGACGTGGAAGGCATGGTCCATATCAGCGAGATCAGAGACGAGCGCGTTGAAAAGATCGAGGACGTCCTGAAAGAGGGCGACGAGGTCGACGTGCGCGTCATAGAGATCGACGACAAAGGCCGCGTCAACCTCACCATGAAGCACCTGGACGAACCCTTCGATCCGAGCAAGGTGAAAAGCCGCAGCCAGAAAGACGCCGAACGCCGCGGCCCCAGAGAGGGCAGAGGCGAGCGCAGGGGCGGCGACCGTGAAAGGCGCCCCCGCCGCCGTCAGGAAAACGACCAGGAAGACTGATGGTCGAAGTGCGCTTCCTGAGGCTTCCCGGAACGGAGGACATTCCGCTTCCGGCCTATCAGACGGAAGGCTCCAGCGGCCTGGACGTCTGCGCGGCCAACGAAGCGGACATCGTCCTTGAGCCCGGAGCGTTCGCCATGATCCCGACCGGGCTCAAGGCCAGCGTTCCATCTGGCTACGAGATCCAGGTGAGGCCCAGGAGCGGCCTGGCCGCCAAGCACGGGATCGGCGTGGTGAACGGCCCGGGAACTGTCGATTCGGATTACCGCGGCGAGATCCGCGTGATCCTGATCAACTTTGGAAAAGAGCCCTTTGCCGTGACCCGCGGGATGCGCATCGCCCAGTTCGTGGTCCAAAGAGTCGAGCGGGCCGCCGTCCTCCCCTGCTCCGAGGAATCGGAGCTCGGAAAGACCGATCGCGGCGAAGGCGGTTTCGGACACACAGGAATATTGTAAAATTATATTGGAGATAACCAGAAGTGAGGAAGAGTATGAAAAATCTCAGCATCTTTGCCCTTCTAGCCCTTGTTTTCACAAGCGCCCTCATGGCTTCCCATGACGAACCGCCAAAAGTTCTGCAGGTCAAAAAGACCGTCGGCCAGGTGGAGTCCAGCGGCACGGCCATTACGCTCTACACCCGTCTTTTCGGCCTCGACACCCCGGAAGGCGTGAACGAATACTACAACCGTTTCCGCCTCTACGACACCGAGACCGTCGCGCCCGCCGACAAGAGCCCCATCCCGAAACGCGCCATTGAGTTCACCAAGACCAAGAAGTACCGCTCCATGTACGGCCCGGACATCGTCCTGACCGGCGAGTATTTCATAATCACCGGCCCGAGCTACTCCTTCTCCGTAGTTGAGGAGAAGACGAAGAGAAGCCCCAACGCCGAAAGACTCCAGATGCTCCTCGACACAGCGGAATCCAACTACGTGGCCGTAACGGAAAAACTGATAGTCGGCGAATTTATGGACTGGTCCGACATTCCCTGCCGCATCACGGTGATCCCCAACCAGCCGATGTGGCTGAGATTGAGAGACGCCAAATCGGCTGACCAAATGTGCGCCAACTACTGCACCAGCGACCTCTCGCGTGAGATCTTCATCCTCGACGACGTCAGCTGCTCCGAATACGTTCCCCAGACCCTGTGCTACGCGGTGACGGAACAGATCGTGAAGGAATACGGCCGCGTGCTTTCCGGCCGCCCGGACTCCAAGATCCCGCTCTTTTTGATGACCGGCATCGCCGGCTATCTCTCCGGGCTGGAAGTCTGCGTCGCTCCCCCGGCTTTCCTTCCCGTGCAGGTCAGGGAAGTCGTCATAAACGGCAAGGCCAAGAAGATCAAGAGGCCGAAAGTCGGCATCATGCTCCCCCTCCAGGCCAAGCGCCTTCTTCCCTTCTCCGAACTTAAGGAAGCCCAGACCATGCCTCAGATGCCGGAACAGAAATACTATTTCCTCCGCGAATCCAGAGGCCTTGTCGAGAAGCTCTGGAAAGAGTCCCCGCTCGGCATGCTCAGCCTCATCCGCTCGCTCTCCCAGGGCCGCAGCTTTGACAAAGAGTTCAGCCTTTCCTACTGCGAGATGCAGCGCGGCATCATAGGCACCGAAGTCAAGGAACAGAAACCTTCCACCAACGTCGTCGTGGTCGGCGAAGCCGATCTGAAATTCCTGGAGAAGGCCTCCAACAGGCTCTTCTACGAAATGACCCAGGAGAAGATGACCGAAGACATTCAAAAGGCCCAGAAAGCCAAAGCCGAAGCGAAGAAAGCCGCCGAGGCCAACGGCGAAGCCGCTCCCGAGGAAGGCGAGGCTAAGCCCGCCGAGAACGCCGAAGCCGCGCCCGAAGCAGCTGGCGAAGCTAAGGAAACGCCCGCCGAGGGCACTCCTGCCGAAGCGAAGCCCGAGGAAGGCGGAGAGCCGACTCCGGAAGCGACGCCCGAAAGCACTCCCGCCGCCGAAGCAATAAAAGAAGAAGCCAAAACTGAATAAAAGTTCTAACCTTCCATTAGTGAGGTCCCGATTATGAAAAAGAATCTTCTTTATCTCCTTTTAGTTTCCCTCGCCCTGACAACGTCCGTTGCCTTCGCCGACGAGGAGTTCGACGATGAGGACGTCCAGTTCGACGAGGACGGCAACGCCATCGAGGAAGTGACGGAAGAAGAATCCGGCGAAAGCGAAGACGTCGCGTCCGCTCCGGCCGCCCCGGCCGCGGAAGCCGTGTCCGAAGCGCTGGATGATAACGCCAAGAAAGAACTGCTCGAAAACACGGCGGAAGGCGCCGGCGCCCTTTCCCAGGCCGACGCCGACAAAGCCGCCGCGGGCCCCCAGTACACCTGCCCGAAGTGGAAAGAATACATAGGGAGGCTGAACGCCAAGGCCGGCAGCGACCGCGGCGCCCGCTCTTACTGCAACAAGATCTCCATTACGGACGACAAGGATATCCAGAAGACCTACACTGCCTTCCGCCAGAACGACATCAAGATCGCGAAGCTCGGCGACAGCAACCACGCTTCGCGCCTTAAAAGCGCCATGAAGGGCCAGAAGCCGGTCTTGGCCGAAAGCACGCGTTTCATCGCGTTCTATCCCAAGACCTGCAAAGTCCCCAAAAATGGCAAGGCGACCGAAGTCGATACCGCTGAGTTCTACGGCATAGACCAGATCCTCTCGGCCGGCGACTCCGCTTTCGAGAGGGCGACCGAAGCGCTTGTCATGACCGACTTCATCAACTGGCTGAACAAACTGAGAGCCAAAGTTTACTTCGTCACCAAGAGCGAAGACTGGACCATGCTGAAAGGCACCGGACTCAGGAACTCCCCCGTTCAGACGATCTACACCGCCAAGGGCTACAGGGAATTCTACGTCTATCTCACGCCGATCAACAAAGACTGGAACGGCGAGGCCTTCGCCTACGCCGTGGCCGCGGCTGTCCTCGATGAATTCTTGTCCATCACGAACTCCAAGGGCTCCGTCAATGAGTTCCTGACCGTCGGCTTCGCCGCTTACTGCAGCGACCTCAGCTCCGTCATAACGGAAGGCGGTCCGGTCCAGCTCAAAACTTTCCAGAACAAGCCTGTCACCTACGACATGCTGCTCAAGATGAAGTCCGGCGCCCTGCCGTTCAAGTCTCTCCCGCTGGAAAAATCAGCCATCATCAACATCGACCAGTTCACAAAGAACGGCCCTCCCACCGACAACTACAAGCTTTACTACTATCTGCGCCAGTCCGCGGCCGTCTACGATTATCTTTCCATCAAGGACGCCCTGCCTCTTATATACCTCATGCGCAAGAGCAGAGAGCAGAACCGCAACTTTGACAAAGACTACGACAACTATTTCGCCAGTCTGCACCGCGACTCCTTCATGGGCAAAAAGACCGAGCCGAAAAAAGACGACAAGGACAAGAAGGATAAGAAAGACAAGAAGGACGGCGATTCCAAGGATGAGGAAGAATCCGCCGAAGCCGAGGACATCGGCAGCAACTACAAGACCTTCCGCAACCGCATCCCCTACCTTGTCTTCAACACTCTGACCACCGACTCCGTCGCCAGCGACATCGAGGAGCAGAAGAAGGCCAAGGCCCAGAAGGGCAAAGAGCCCTCCAAGGATCAGAAAAATCAGAAGAACCAGAAAAAATCCAAAAAAGACTAAGAATTAGCAAAGGAAAACGAACGTAATGAAAAAAGTTTTTCTGATAGTCGTGCTTTTGGGCATCGCCGGCACCGTCGCCATATTGTTGGCAACCGGCAGGCCCATAGAGGAAAAATTGGCCGAGGCTGAGAAGGCTCTCCAGGAAAAGCGCTACAGCGACGCCCTGCCGGTCTTCAAGAAAGCCGTCCGCAAATACGACGACAACCAGGCCTCCAAAGCCGACGCCCTCTACAAGCAGGCTCTTTGCGAGACCGCGCTCGGCAAGAGCAGTGAGGACACCTGGCGCAAGGTCTTGGAAAACCACTCGAACCCCGAGATCAAAGCCAGGGCCGAATACGAGCTCATAGCCTTCGCGAAAGACAAGGAAGCCGCCAAGGCCGCCTTCAGGGAGAAATATCCCAAGAACGAAGCTTCCAGATCTTTCCTCGTGGAAGAGCTGAAAGCCGCGAACGTCAAGGGCGACCAGCAGAAGGCCGACTCTACCCGCCAGGCCCTTATAGACGCTTTCCCTGAAAGCGCCGAGGCGAAGCAGGCGGAAGCCTACATCGGCGACCGCAACCTGGCCGAGCTTTTCGAAGCCAGGCTCGACTTCATCACGAACCACGTCGTGCATTCCGGCGAAGTTTTGAACGTCATCGCCAGAAAATACAAAACGACTTCCGACTCCATCCTTTTCGTCAACAGGATGAATTCCGACCGCATAAGGATCAACCAGCGCCTGAGGATCGATCTCTCCAACTATCTGATCGACGTCTCCATTCCGGAATACAAGCTCAGACTCTACAGGATCTGGAACGGCCAGACCAATTTCTTCAAAAGCTATCCCGTCGGCACGGGCAAGAACGACAACACCCCGAGGGGCGACTTCATAATCAACCTGAAGCAGAAAGAGCCCATCTGGTACAAGGACAACTCTAAGCCCATCCCCTACGGCGATCCTGAGAACGCCCTCGGCACCCGCTGGATGGCCATCAGCTCTCCCGGCTTCGGCATCCACGGCACCTGGGAACCCGACACGGTCGGAAAAGCCAGCAGCGCCGGCTGCGTCAGGATGAAAAACGAGGACGTCGAGGAACTCTACTCCCTTGTGAAAGAAGGCACCGTCGTCCATATCCACGACTGATCATGCTCTATTACGATTTTGAAAAACCGATAATCGAACTCGAACAGAGGATCGAAGAGCTTAAGCGTTACTCCGAGGAAGTCAAAGTCGACGCCTCCGCGGAAATAGAAGGCCTCATAAAAAAGAGAGACGCTCTCTGCAACGAGGTCTATTCCGGCTTGACGCCCTACGAGATCGTCCAGATCGCCAGGCACCCCCAGCGCCCCTACACGCTGGACTACGTCTCCCTTGCCTGCGAGGATTTTCTGGAACTGCACGGCGACCGGCGCTTCAAGGACGACGAGGCCATGGTCGGCGGTTTCGCGACCATGGGCGGCGAGAAGATCATGCTGATCGGCCAGCAGAAAGGACGCTCCGCCAAGGAAAACATCCAGCGCAACTTCGGCATGGCGCACCCTGAAGGCTACAGGAAAGCCATGCGTCTCATGCAAATGGCGGACCGCTTCGGCCTCCCCATCGTCACGCTCATCGACACGGCCGGCGCCTATCCCGGCATCGGCGCGGAGGAGCGCGGACAAGCTGAAGCCATCGCGGAAAATCTCCGCGACATGATGGATCTCTCCGTCCCGATCGTCTCGGTAGTCATTGGCGAAGGCGGCAGCGGCGGCGCCATCGGCATCGGCGTCTGCAACCGTCTTCTCGCGCTCTCCTATTCCTACTACTCGGTCATTTCCCCGGAAGGCTGCGCGGCCATCCTGTTCCACGACGCCAAAAGGGCCGCCGACGCGGCCAGCGCCCTTCGTCTCACCGCCAAAGACCTTCTTAAGCTCGGCATCGCCGACGAAGTGATAGAGGAGCCCGTGGGCGGCGCCCACAGGGATCACAAGGCCGTGGCGCTCTCGCTGAAAGACGCGGTCTTAAGGCACATCGGCGAACTCAAGAAACTTTCCCCCGAAGAACTAAAGGAACAGCGCTATCAGAAATTCCGCCGGGTCGGATGCCTCAGGGAGATATAAAATGATCTCAGTTCGCGGGGCGCGGGAACATAATTTAAGGAACATCAGCGTCGACATCCCCCACGATTCCCTTACCGTCATTACGGGACTTTCCGGTTCGGGGAAATCGTCGCTGGCTCTGGACACGCTTTTCGCGGAAGGTCAGAGGCGCTTCATGGAGAGCCTCTCCTCCTACGCCAGGCAGTTTTTGGGCATCCTGCAGAAACCCAGGGTGGACCGCATTGAGGGACTCTCCCCAGCCATCGCCATCCAGCAGAGGATGGGCAACACGAGCCTGAGGTCCACCGTCGGCACCGCCACCGAGATCCACGATTACCTTAGGGTGCTTTTCGCGCAGTTGGGCGTCCCCCACTGTCCCGAATGCGGCGCCGCCATCACGCCCCAGACTCCCGAGGAGATCATAGAAGCCATACTTGAGCTTCCCCAGGGCGAAAAGATCGAGATACTCTCCCCTCTCGTCAGAGGCAAAAAGGGCGAGCACAAGGAACTCTTGGCGAAGGCCCGCAGGGAGGGCTTCCAGCGAGTCAGGATCGATGAAAAAGAGTATCTTCTCGACGACGCTCCCTCTTTGGCTCGCTACAACCTCCACACGATAGAAGTGATCGTCGACAGGCTAATCATAAAGCCCGACATCAGGCGCCGCCTGGCCGACTCCGTCGAGACCGCTCTCAAGCTTGGCGACAATTCCTTAGTGGTGCACAAGCTCGGAAAAGGCGACCTTTATTTTTCCGGCAACTACGCCTGTCCGAACTGCCGCGACGGAAAAGAGCTGCCCAAGATGGAATCCAGGCTTTTCTCCTTCAACAGTCCCTACGGCTTCTGCCCCTCCTGCTTCGGGCTCGGCATCATGCTCTCCGATTTTTCCAAGACCTGCCCCGACTGCCACGGCGAAAGGCTCAACGCCTACAGCCGGGCGGTTACCGTCAACGGGAAGACCATAGTGGACGTAGGAAAAATGTCGCTGGACGAGGCCTCCCTGTTTTTCAAGGAGCTGCCGAAGACCCTGAAGGGCGAAAAGCTCGACATAACGAGAGACATCCTTAAAGAAGTGAACAACCGCCTGGGCTTTCTCAAGACCGTAGGATTGGGATATCTCAATCTTTCCAGAAGTTCCATTACCCTCTCAGGCGGCGAAGCCCAGCGCATAAGGCTCTCCTCGCAGATCGGCACGGGCCTGACAGGCGTCATGTACGTCCTGGACGAGCCGACCATAGGCTTGCATCCGAGGGACAACCAGAAGCTCCTCGACGCCCTGAAACAGCTGCGGGACCTGAAAAACACCGTGGTAGTAGTCGAGCACGACGCGGAAGTCATAAGGAGCGCCGACTATATAGTCGACATGGGTCCCGGGGCTGGGAACCTTGGCGGCCGGGTCGTTTTCCAGGGCCCTTACAAACAGTTGTTGAAGTGCAAAGATTCCCTCACCGCAGAGTATTTGAACGGAACGAGGGAAATAAAGACGCCGCATTACCGCCCGGTTGGCCCTAAAACGCCCTCTCTTACGCTAAAAGGGGCCTCTCACAACAATCTCAAGAACTTAACCGTCCGCTTCCCCTTAGGCCGCTTAATTTGCGTCACAGGCGTTTCCGGCTCGGGCAAGTCCTCTCTAGTGACCGACACGCTCCTGCCCGCCCTGAGGAAGCATTACCACAAGGCCAAGGCGACCCCGGGCGCTTTCAAGGAAATCGAGGGCCTTAAAAACCTCGACAAAGTCATCCTGGTCGACCAGTCGCCGCTGGGCCGCACCCCGCGCTCCAACCCCGCGACCTATACGGAAGCCTTCACCCACATCAGGAATCTCTTCGCCCAGGTCCCGGAAGCGAAGCTGAGGGGCTACAAGCCCGGGCGCTTCTCCTTCAACGTCAGGGGCGGCCGCTGCGAGGAGTGCGAAGGCTCCGGCGTCAAAAGGGTCGAGATGCATTTTCTCCCCGACGTTTTCGTCACGTGTGACAAATGCGAGGGTAAACGCTATAATAAAGAGACGCTGGAAATTAAATACCGCGGGAAGAGCATCGCGGACGTCTTGGACATGCCCCTTGCCGAAGCCAAGGAGTTCTTCAAGCATCACAAGGTCCTCCACCGCATATTGGAAACGATTTCCGAAGTCGGGCTGGATTACATAACCCTCGGCCAGCACGCCACCACTTTGTCCGGCGGCGAAGCCCAGAGGGTGAAGCTCTCTTACGAGCTCGCGAAAATGGATACCGGAAGAACGCTCTACGTCCTTGACGAGCCGACCACGGGACTGCATTTCGCGGACGTCGAGCGTCTTTTGCAAGTTTTGCAGAAACTTGTCGATGCCGGCAACACCGTCATCGTGATAGAACATAACCTTGATTTTATCAAGTGCGCCGATTACGTGATCGACCTCGGCCCCGAAGGCGGAGCCAACGGCGGGCAGCTGCTCGCCTGCGGTTCGCCCATGGAAGTCGCGGAAGATCCCAAAAGCGTGACCGGCCGCTTTTTGAAGAGAATTCTAAAGGGAGAAAAAATATGAAGAACAGGTCTTTCGGTTCAGGAGTGAGGGATTCCTTCCTGAACGTCTCGGGAAAATTCCTGGGCGCTCTGGCCTCCGACATCGGCGTCGACCTCGGCACTGCCAACACGATCGTCTATGTCTCCGGCATGGGCGTCGTCGTTAACGAGCCCACGATCGTCGCCATCAACAACAAGACCGGCGAAATAATCGCCATCGGAAAAGAAGCCCAGTGCATGCTCGGCCGCACGCCCGGCATAATAGACACCCTGCGTCCGATGAAAGACGGCGCGGTCGCGAACCCGAACGTCACGGAAGAGATGCTCCGCACCTTCATCCGCCGCGCCCACAGCAGGCATTCCGTCGTTCCGCCGAGGATCGTCATCGCCGTCCCCTCCTCCATCACGGAGCTTGAGCGCCAGGCCGTCAAATCCGCGGCCGAAAGAGCCGGCGCCAGGAAAGTCTACTGCATCGAGCAGGCCATGGCGGCCGCCATCGGAAGCGGCCTTCCCGTTCACGATCCCTCCGGCAACATGATCATCGACATCGGCGGCGGCACGACGGAAGTCGCCATCACCTCCCTTTCCGGCACGGTCTATTCCAAATCCTTGAGAGTGGCCGGCAACGAGATGAACGACGCCATCATCCAGTACATGAAGCGCGAGTACAACCTCCTTATCGGCGAACAAACCGCGGAAGAACTGAAGATCGCCATCGGCTCCGCCTATCCCCTGGGCGAAAACGAAATGAAAAAGGAAGTCCGAGGCCGCGACCTCAACGTCGGCTTGCCGAAGACCATCACGGTCAGCAGCGTCGAGATCCGCCAGGCCCTGAAGGATCCGGTCGACGCCATCGTCAACTCCGTCAGGGACGCGCTGGAACAGTGCCCTCCGGAACTCTCGGCCGACCTTCTCGACCACGGTCTCATGCTGGCGGGCGGCGGCGCGCTCTTAAGAGGACTCTACAAGCGCATCGAGAACGACACGGGCCTTTCCGTCTCCATCGCGGACGAGCCGCTTCTGGCCGTCGCCAAGGGCACGGGCTTTATCGTTGAAAGAGAGGACGTGCTGGAAAAACTGGCGCTCATCAATCTCTGATAAACAGCGCGCCAAAAAAAAGGCCTCCCGGATGGGAGGCCTTTTTTTATTCCTTCTCTTTCGGAAGGAATTGCTCGAGTTCTGACAGGTCGATGTCGATGTTCACGAGACCGACGAACCGCTCGACACATTCCATGAAATTCTTGTTCTCTTCCAAGTAGTAGCCTCTGATCTTTTCGGCGGCGTCCCCTACCTGCTCAACAGTCACGTTCTCCATTAGGATCGGTTCGGGAAGCGTCTTTAGGAAAACAACTATCTTGTGGTTGCGTTCGTTCCTTTCGTTTATGAATCTTCTTAAATTACGCCTGACCGCCTTAAGCTCGCCGATCTTTTTCGTCACGTTCAGCGATTTCTCGAGAAGCGTTTTGTCGCTGCGCATGGAAAGAATCGATCTAAGGTCGCTCAGAACGGCGTTGTGATGGATTATGTCACGGTCCAGCTGACTTATTATGTCTTCGTTGGCTTCCCTCTCTCGCTTGTCTATGACCTCAAGTTCCTTGATCCTTATGTTGAATCTGTCGACCAGCATCTCCAGGTCTTCCCTGAGCGGATCCTTTTCCTTGCCGTGGCTCTTCATTATTTGCTCGAGTTTCTCCTGCAGTTCGCGGATCCTGTCGAGCATTACCTCAAGGGACTTCTGGTAGCTTATTTCCTTCTTCAGCAGCGATTCCTTGTTTTCCGCCCGTTCGAAGCGGCTCATACTTTCCGCTTCAAACTGGTTCAGCACTATTGATTCGGGGCTTTCCACTGTGACTATCACTTCGCCGGTGGTCGCTTCCCTGTCTATCTTCATCTTCACGTTGCTGACATTCTCGATGTCGTTCGTGACGGACAGTTTGGCGTAAACGATCTTGAGCCATTTGTAGTTCCTGACGGTCTCCTGAAATTCCAGATTGGCGACGAACATGGCGATCAGCTTGTTCTCTAGGAGGAGCCGGAGATTCGAGATGGAATAAGCGCGTGCGATGCAAAGGTCGAGTTTCTGTCTTTCTCCCAGATCGGTGCAGGCGATCAAATGCCTGGCGGCCGGCTCCCAGTGCTTGATTACGGCGTTGGCGCGGCCGGCGACGAAGTTGTACTGCTGGTCGTTCAGATAAGTCGGATAGCACATCTCAAGCCTGGCGGCTGCCAACCTCATGTTTCCCTGCTGGAAGAGTCGCAGGCCGCTCTTGTAGAGGCATTCGTCGACCTTCTCCTTCTCTATGGCCGGGAAGGAGGGATTCATGTCCATGTAGCGGTCGTACGATTCCAGAGCCTCCTCAAAATCCTCGCTCGACATATAGTCGTGGAAATTTTTGACAAGGCAGGTCTCGAATTTGCCCTTTATGTTCACGAAGCATTCCGGCTTCTCCTTCAGCATATTCTCAAGGCGGTCGCTAGCGGACTTGTAATGGCCTCCCGCCATGTATCCGTCGGCTTCCTTGTCCAGGAGACTTACCGTGCAGTCCCTTCTCGCTCTTTCCAAAACGTCGGCGGCGCGTCTGTAGGCTTTTGTGTCCCCGCAGCTGTTTTTTATGAGCGAGACCATATTGACGACCACGACCTCGTTGCTCAGGGCCACGTTCCTCATGATCTCGGCAATGTACTTCTCAGCCGTCTGTTCGTTCATCTGGGACTTCAGACGTTCCAGGGCGGAATCTATGTCCTTGGCGGCCGGAGTGTCGCCGTAATTTTCCTTGATCTGAAGATAGGTGTTGTAAGAGAGAACAGTTTCTTCCCTGAACTCAAGTTTTTCCGCCTCGGCAAGAAGATCCAGGGCATATTGGTCCCTTCTGTCATGGTTAGTTTTGCGGCAAATCGAGACCCGATCCTTGAAATCGGCTTGCGCGATGGCTTCGGGATACAGCCGCTCGATCTTGGAAAGCGATTCCTCCACGGCGTTCCAATAGTTCGACTCGATATAAGCGCTCGCCAGCTTAAGTTCCGCCTCAGCCAGTTCCAGGGAAAGGGCTTTGACTTTGGATGCCGCCTCCTGCGCGGCCTTCGTTTTCGGATAATCTGCGGCGACGGCCCTCAGCATCACGAGCGCCGGATCCTTCTTACCGCTCCTTATGTAATTTTCGGCGTCGGTGCAAAGCCTTTCCGCCTCGGCTTCCGCAAGGAAGCTTTCGTTCTCTTTTTCCATGGCGGAAAGCCTCGCCATGGAGGAGGAATTCGGGAGCATGTTCCTTAAGTTTTCAAGGATCCGCTGGCAAAGGCGGTAATTCCCGGCTTTGAAATTTTTTTCGGCGGCGGAAAGCAGTTTTTTGGAAAGCGTCCTTTCGTACTTCGCAAAGATCGCCTGGATCTTTTCAACGTTCTCCGTCTTGGAAAGAGGATCATCCGCGAAACGTCCGCCCTTCAAGTCTTCCGAGACAACGATACCGGATTCGCTCACCCAGTAGGTCTTTTTCCCCGTCACGCCGTAAACTTGCGGCGCGGCCGTAACGGAGAAGGTGTCGGCGCTGACGTTGTCGAAGTAATAGTTGTAGCCGTCGAGCATGGGATTTTCGCCCAGCTCCCTTACCTTGGCGTTCAGGCCGCCGATCGCGGCGAAACGCTCGGGGCCGACGAATTCGCCGAACATGTCGCCGTCGTCGTCTATGAGGACCGCGTATTTTATGTAAAATTCATCAAGGGCGGTCTTTTCGAGCCTGATTGCGACTCTCTTTTCGTTGCTCGCCTGGACGTCCCGGGTCGTGAGATAGAAAACGCCGATTCCTATGGCGGCGCACCAAACAAGGGATATGATTATGCCGAGCCAGGCCATGATCGTTCCCCTCACGGTGTTGCGGCCGCGGGAAATGGAAAGAATGCAGAGAACAAGCCCTATGATCTCGCCGATACCGATGACGAAGGGGCCTAAGGCGGCGAAAACAAGTCCCAGTTTCGCGAGCGTGTCGGAAGTGTGGATGACGAAGCTTTCGTATGGGTCGTAAAAAGTGCCGGGCGCCGCCACGCCGTAATTGGAGTTGCCGAGCGCGACCTGGTTCCCTCCCGGGGCGAGAGCCGGCGCTTCGGCCTTGATCACTCCGGTGTCCAGAACGAGAAATTCTATCCCGGCAATGGAGAACTTAGATCCGGCCTTTAGTTCCAGACTGGGCGCGTTCTCCCCTCCCGCAATGATTGGCTTTTCGTCCAGGCTCTCAATTAGCCAGACACCGTCCGAATACGTGAGCGAAGCCTGATAATCGCTGACACCCTCGCCATTAACGACGACGGAATTGTCTTTCGCGCTCCCTATGGTGGCGCTGATCCCAGTTACCGTGAAGGTCTTTTTATCTGGCGTGTTTGGGAATGCGACTAGCTTCATGAAATGATCACTGCGAAAAAAAGGCCTCCCCGGGGAGGCCTTCTTTTATTTCTGCTCCGGCGGCTGGGCCTGTTGCTGCTGAGCCTTGGCAGCAGCCTCTGCCTCCGCCTTTGCCTTGTTCGCTTCAGACTTGTCTTTCGGCAGGAATTCCTCCAGGGAGGAAAGGTCGATGTCGATGTTAAGTGACTCTGTGAATTTCCGGACGCACTCTATGTAGGTCTTGTCCTCGTTCGTGTAGTAGCCTCTGATCTTCACAGCGCCTTCCGAAAGTTGCTCAGGAGTCAGCGTCTCCTTTTCAGCCGAGTCGACGATGGATTTCAGGAAGAGGTCGATCTTGGCGTTGCGGAGATTCCTGTCGTTGAAGAATTTCCTGAACATCCTGTTGACCTTCTTCAACTCTTCGATCTTTTTCGATACGGAAACGAGCCTCTCGCCCAATTCCGGCACGTTGCGCTTTTCAAGGATTGCCTTCAGATCGGCTCTCACGGCGTTGTGATGGGCGATGTCGCGGTCGATCTGCTTTAGGATGTCCTCGTTGGCCTTCATTTCCCGCTTGTCTATGATCTCAAGCTCCTTGATCCTCAGGTTGAAGCGGTCGATCTGTTTCTTGAATTTCTCCCTGACGATATGCTTGCTGGAGCCGTTCGTCCTGATTATCTCGTTCAGTATCTGCTCCAGCTCGCGGATCCTGTCGTTTATGATCATCAGCGACTTCTGATAGCTTCTGTCGACGTTCAGGAGGCTCTCCTGCATGTCAAGCTTATCCCTTTCGCTGGCCGTCGCGCTCGCATTCTGTTTCTGCGCGTCCGGCTCCGGCCTCTGCAGCGTGACGACGACCTCGCCGGAAGTCTTCTCGCGGTCGATCTTCATGAGGACGTTGCTGACGTTCTCGATGTCGTTCGTGACGGACAGTTTGGCGTAGTTGATCTTGATCCACTTGTAATCCCTGATGGTCTCCTGGAAATCAAGATTGGCGACGAACATGGCGATGAGCCTGTTTTCCTGGCGCATGGAGAGGTTGACGATGGAATAAGCCCTGGCCGTGCAGAGGTCGAACTTGTAGCGATCCTCTATGTCCTTGCAGGCGATCAGGTGCCTGGCCGCCGGCTCCCAGTGCTTTATCACAGCGTTGGCGCGGCCGGCGATGAAGTTGTACTGGTTGTCTTTCAGATAGGCCGGATAGCACTTCTCGAATTTGTCCGCGGCGTCCCGCATGTCGCCCTGCTGATAGAGCCTCACGCCGCTCTTGTAGCAGCATTCGTCGACTTTTCCCCTGTCTATGGCCGGCAGGATGGGGTTCATGTCCATGTAGCGTTCGTAGGCTTCCAGGGCCTCGTCGAAATCCCCCTTCGCGTAGTAGGTGTCGAAATTATTGACCAGGCAGAGCTCAAGCTTATCCTTGATCTTCATGAAGGACTCGGGCTTCTCCTTTATGATGTGCTCGAGCCTGTCCTTGGCGGACTGGTAATTTTTCTCCTCCATGAACTTGTCAACTTCTTTGCTGAGGACGCTGACGGTGCAGTTCTTCCTGATCCTCTCGAGGATCTCCTCGGCCCGCTTGTAGGCCTTGGTCTCGCCGCAGCTGTTCTTTAGGAGCGAAATCATGTTCACGACGACGACCTCGTTGCTCATAGCCACGTTCTTCATGATATCGGCTATGTATTTTTCGGCCGTCTTCTCGTTCATCTGCGTGTTGAGGCGCGCCAGGGCCGCGTCGATGTCCTTTGCGGCCGGCGTATTGCCGTAGCTCTCCCTGATCTGCAGATAGGCGTTGTAGGCCTGGACGTTGTCGCCCGCCAGTTCCAGGTTCTCCGCGCTCTTCAGAAGATTCATGGCGTACTGGTCCCTCAGGTCGTGGCTGAGCTTGCGGCAGGCCGAGACCTTGTCCTTGAAGTCGCCCTGCACGAAGGCTTCGGGATATTTCTGCTCGATCTTTCCGAGAGATTCCTCCACGGCATTCCAGAAATTGGACTCGATGTAAGCGTTCGCCAGCGCAAGTTCGGCGCTTGCCAACTCCAGAGCCAGGGCGTTGACCTGATTCTTGGCTTCCTGCGCCGTACTGGTGTTCGGGAAATCCGCCGCGATGTTCCTCAGCGTCTCCAGGGCCGGATCCTTCCTTCCGCTCTTGACGTAATTCATGGCGTCGGAATACAGCCTGTGGGCCTTGGCTTCCATCAGGAAAGGAGCGTTCTCTTTTTCCACGGCGTTCAGCTTCGCCATGGCGGAGGAATACGGGAATTTGTTCTTCAGATTCTCGATGATCTGCTGGCAGAGGTCGTATTTTTCGTTCTTGAAGTTCTGCTCAGCCGCGAAAAGCAGCTTCTCCGACAGTTCCTTCTCGTAGCGCTGCGGGATCGTCTGGACGTTTTCCATGTCCTCGATCTTCGATAAGGGGTCATCCTCGAAGCGAGAGCCCTTAAGATCTTCCGAGACGATGATGCCCGTTTCGTTCACCCAGTAGGTCTTTTTGCCCGTCACGTTGTAGACTTGGGGCGTAGCGGTTATGGTGAAAGTGTCGGCGGAAACGTTCTCGAAGTAGTAATTGTAGCCTTCCCTCAGCGGACTCTCGGCCAGTTCCTTGGCCTTGACGTCTATTCCGGCGATGCCGGCGAAGCGGTCGGGCTCCACGAATTCGCCGATCAGATTGCCATCGTCGTCGACTAGCACGGCGTACTTGACGTAGTATTCCGCCATGACCGTCTTTTCCAGCCTGGCCACCACTTTCGTCTCATTGTGGACTTTGGTGTCCTTCGTCATGAAGTAGAAGAGCCCCAGACCGATGATGATAAGCCAGACCAAAGAGAGCACCACGCCGATCCAGGCCATGATCGTGCCTCTCACGGTGTTGCGGCGACGGGAAATGGAGATGACGCAGAGCACAAGGCCTATCAATTCGCCGACACCCAGGACCAGGGGGCCAAGGATGGAGAAGATCAAGCCCAGTTTGGCTAACGTGTCGGAGGCCTGAACAACGAAGCCGGCGTAAGGATCTACGAAAGTTCCGGGCGCCGCCATCCCCCACTGTTGGCCGCCGACAGCGACCTGGTAGCCTTGCTGCTGCATGCCGTTCGGCATGACCTGCAGGGCGCCGCCGGGAGGAGGCTGCATCTGCTGGGGCTGTTCCGGTTCGCTCGGCGCTTTCGCCTCGGTCATTATGACGTCGAGGACAAGGAAATCGACGCCGGCCAGAGAGAATTTCAGGCCGACTTTCAGTTTCAGGCTGGAGGAAGCTTCGCTTCCGCACTGTATCTTCTTCTCATCCAGACTTTCAAGCAGCCAGACGCCGTCGGAATAAGTGAGCGACGCCTGATAATCGCTGACATTGGGTCCTTCCAAATAGATCGGGTTGTCAGGTGAGGAACCGAAAGTGGCGCTGGGGCCGGTCACCGCGAAGACCTGCTTCTGCGGCGTATTGGGGAAAGCAACTAGTTTCATATAGATTATTCTACCATTTTTAGAAAAATGTTGAAACGGTTTTCACCCTCTGATGTTGAACGCTATCCGTCATTTTGGTAGAATTACCGAAATCAAGCTCAAAACACAAGTAGAACCACTATGGCAGAACAAATCAAAACTCAAAGCGCCCATTGGGGCGACAAAGCCGTCGACCTCCTGCTCCAGCAGAGAGGCAACGGACCCTTCCTCATCGCCAGCGGCATCTCTCCCTCCGGACGCATCCACGTCGGCAACTTAAGGGAAGTCCTGACCGCCGACATCGTCTACCGCATCTTAAAGGAACGCGGCCATGAGGCGAAGCTCATCTTCGTGGCGGACGACTACGACGCCTTGAGGAAAGTCTATCCCTTCCTGGACCCCGCGGTCTACGAAAAGTACGTCGGCTGTCCCCTCTCCGAGATCCCGGCCCCCGACGGCAGCGACATGACCTACGCGGAATACTTCCTGCAGCCGTTCGTCAAATCGCTCAAGAAACTGAAAATAGACGCGCACGTGGTGAGGGCCAGCGAGCTCTACCGCGACGGCGTCTTGAAGAAACAGATAATCCAGGCCCTGAACGCCAGGGACGAGATCGCCGAGATCTTAACGAGAGTCACCGGCAAAGAGATCGGCGAGGACTGGAGCCCCTTCAATCCTCACTGCCGCCTCTGCGGCAACATGAAGACCACGAAGCTTGTGGCGTGGCATCCGGAAACGGAAGAGATCACCTACTACTGCTCGCACTGCGATAAGGAACGCACCGTTCCCGTCGTCGGCAACGGCAAACTGACCTGGCGCGCCGACTGGCCAGCCAGATGGGCGGCCCTGGGCGTAGACGTCGAGCCGTTCGGCAAAGACCACGGCGGCAAGGGCGGCAGCTACGACACCGGCAAAGAGATCGTAAGAAAGATCTACGGCGGCACCGAGCCCTTCCCCATCATCTATGAATGGATCAGACTGAAAGGCCTGGGCGACATGAGCTCCAGCAAAGGTAACGTCGTTTCCGTCGACGAAGTTTTGGAAGTCGTTCCGCCCGACGTGCTGCGTTACTTCATCACGCGCCCCAATCCCAAGGCCAGCCTGGCTCTGGACCTCGTTACGCAGCTCCTTAACCTGGTCGACGAAGTGGACGACGAAAGCAAGAAGCAGCGTGACGCCAGAAGCGTCGAGCTTTCCCAGGCCGGCGGCTTCGTTCCCCTACACATCCCCTTCAATCATCTCGTCAACGTCTGGCAGGTTGCCGGCGGCGATTTCGAGAAGGTCAAGAAGATCTTAGAGCGCACCGGCTTCAAATACAGCGACGAGGCGGCTCTTCTTGAACGCTGCCACTACGCCGACGAGTGGCTGAAGCGCTACGCCACGCCGGAATTCATCTTCACGCTTTTAGACGAAACGCCGGCCGAGATCGCTTCCCAGATCACGCCGGAGGAAAAGAAGGCCTTGTCCCTCATCGCGGACGGCCTCGAGAAAGACAAGGAAGCGGACGGCAATGCCATCCACCAGATGATCTACGGCATCGCAAATTCGGAAGGCATCTCCATGGGCGCGCTGTGCAAGGCGCTCTACAGGGTGACGCTTGGCAGAGACCGCGGCCCCAGGGCCGGCTGGTTCGTGGCCATGGCCGGCAGCGACGTGGTCGCCTCCAGGATCAGGAAATTCCTGGAAAAATAAGCGCCGTAAAAAGCAAAAAAAAGACCGGGCTTTTCGCCCGGTCTTTTTTTTATGAGGCTATGCAGACAAGCCCTATGATCCAGAGATAGATGACGAAAGGCCGGAAGTTGTACCTGTTGACCATCCTGAGCAAAAGCTTGATGGCAACGTAACCAGAAACGGCAGCCACCAGAATGCCTATTATCTGGACTATCGCCGTGCCGTCGCCGTTGTGCCAGGATACGGCCACCTGGGAGCGGAACTCGGGCGAGACGACGTCCTTTAAGGCCGCGCCCAGAATAACCGGAATCGACATGAGAAAAGAGAAGCGGGCGGCCGCGTCGCTTTTCAGTTTGCAAAGAAGACCGGCGTAGATGGTGCTGCCGCTCCTGGAGAGACCGGGAATGACGGCGACCGCCTGGGCCAAACCGATCCAGAGCGCGTCCTTCCAGGTCATCTGGTCGAGTCCCTTCAGATCCTTTTCCGCCTCCTCTTTCTCTTCGGGGGAAAGCTGATTGCGGGCCTTCAGGATGTTGTTGGCGGGAGTGAGCACCCAGTAGGCGCAGGCGATGAACGCCAGGCCGATGAGACGGTACGGCTCCAGCGGGATCCTGCCGATCATGAGGCCCTTTTCGCAGAAGATCCTCTCCAGCACGTCGTCAAGCGTGAAGCCGACGATGGCGGCCGGGACCATCGAGATGAGAATGAGCAGCGCGAAATTGAGCGCGTACTTCTCACCCTTGCAGAAATCCCTGATAAGGATCCAGATGTCTTTCCAGAGCGCCGCGAAGATCGCCAGTACCGTCCCGAAATGTAAGAGGACGATGTAATTGAGGTCGAGGTCGCGGATCGGCACGAAGAACTTGGCCACGGCGAGATGCCCGGAGCTGGAAACGGGAATGAATTCCGTCAGTCCCTGGATAAGACCGACCAGTATTGCGTCGAAAGTCGTCATCAGAAGAGCTTGCCGGCGCCCTGCGCGGGAGCGAAGAGGTACTGGTTATCGGCGTAGCCGTCAAGGTCGTGCGGGAGGTAATAAGCCTCGTGGATCTTCTTGATGAATTCGGGTCCTTTGCCCTTGGGGATGAGGTGCACGGTGCAGCCGCCAAAGCCGGCGCCGGTCAGCCTCGAGCCGTAGGAACCGGCGGCCTTGCCGGCTTCCACGAGAGCGTTCAACTCTTCGCAGCTGATCTCGTAATCGTCTCGGCAGCTGGCGTGGGATTGATCCATAAGAAGACCGAAAGCCTCGGCTTTGTTCTCGGAGTCGCCGTTCAGAAGGGCCATGGAATCTTCCACTCTTCTGGCTTCGCTGATGACGTGGCGGGCTCTCTTCTTGACCTGGAAGCCGCCCTGCGGTTCGGGCATCACTTCGCCGGTCTTGGTGAGGCAGACTTCCTTGGCGGCGTATTCTTCCGAAACGCCCAGGGCTTCCGCGATCATCTTAACGGTGTAGCCTTCGTCGACGAGCGCGGTCTCGATCTTGTTGAGGGCGTCGTCGAAGCCTTCCGTCTCATTGGCGAACCAATCGTAGAGCATGGTGGGCTCTTTGGCGCCCGCTTTGCCGGCCAGCTTATGCAGCAGCATGAAAGCGATGCGGCACTCGACCGTGCGCATGTTGTAGGCGATCCTGGCGTTGCCAGCCTTGGCGGCTTTGACGCGGGAGTGGCAGACGAGGATGTCGGCTTCCTTGGGCAGGGTCACGAGTTTCGTCCTGATGGGATAGAAGTCGATCTTGAGGCATTTGCCGGCCTGGCCCAGAATGGAGATGGACTGGTCCATGCCGCCACTTGCCATGCCGACATAGTGGTCGGATTTGGCCATGACTTCCGCCAGGACGACCGGGTCGATCGTCCTGCCGTTGATGGCGAGGATCGCTTCGGCGGCCGCGACTGTGAAGGCGGCGGAGGAAGAGAGGCCGCTGGCCAGGGGCACGTTGCCGTCTATGACCATTTTGAGGCCCTGCAGCCCTTCCTCGGTTCCCCAGAAATCGATGAGGCCCTGCGTGGCGCTCTTGATGTAGTTGCCCCAGTCGCCGCCCTGATACGGGGGGATGTTGCGCTCAATGGTGAACGATCCGCCCTGGAAGGAAGGAATGACGTTGGCGAAGCTGATGACGTTGTCTTTGCTGGCGCCGGCCACGATGAGCATGTCTCTGGATATGGCCATCGGCATCACGGGGAAACCGTTGTAGTCGGTGTGCTCGCCGATCAAATTGACTCTGCCCGGGGCGCGGACGACCACCACTTCTTCGGGAGCGAAGGTTTTTTCATAAACGGTGATGGCGTTGATAAGTCTCTGTCTCGCTTCTTCCGCCACGTCGGCGGCCTGGGCGTTGACGGAGAGAAGAACTTCCATTACGCTTGGATCTTTGGCTTCCAGTTTGGCTTTCAGGGCTGAGCTGTTCATAATATTTCTCCTAAATTAGGGTTAATAAATTTTCAGTCTTTGGCAGGACCGGTGATGGCGTCCTGCGGTATCGTTTCGCCGGGAGCTAGTTCGGTGTTGAGCGGACGGGCGAAAAGCAGAAGGGCTACGATGGAAAGGACGACCATCAGACCGACGATCGCGTACCACGGCAGGGTGAAGCGTTTCTGTTCTTCCAGTTGTTTCGGTTCTTCCATAAAATGCTCCTACTTTCTGATCGGTCCGAAAATGTTTCCGAACTTGTTGAGGTTCAAAGCTTCCGTGAAGGCGCTGATCTTGGTAAGCGTGCTGCAGGGGTCGGTCGTCTCGTCAAGGCAGTCGCCGTCAAGTACGAGAAGCGGGATGCCGATCTCGGTAAGCGACTGTCTCAAGTATTTGATGAAACTGCTGTCCGCCATGGAGCAGCGGCCGAACATGTGGTTGTAGAGGACGGCGCCGGAAATTTTGGCAGTATTGGCTCTCTGCTTGATCCTGTTGACGCGGACTTCGGGATCGAGGAATCCGACCGTCAGAAGCTTCCTGGCCAGGCTGGTGTAGGGATCGTTGGGATCGAGCTCTTCCCAACCCACGAAGTTCACTTCCTCGAAGGCGACCGGCGCGTGGCAGGTCTGCTCGAGATACGTCATGGTCCTGCCGCTGTAGAAGGGCGGGAGATGCAGCCAGAGCAAACGGTGCGTCTCGTCGATGTGCGTGTGCTTCTCGACTTCTTTCTTGCGCTCCAAAAGTTCTTCCAGGAAGACTTGCTGAAGATCGACCATCTCCTGTTTGCCCCAGAGCTGCGAGAAGATGTTGGCGTAAGAGACGGCTTCCGTGCCCGGAATTAGCGGCGGGCTCGTGAAGCGGATCTGATTGCACTTGATGGCCAGTTCCCTCGCTTTATTGGAAAGAACGCAGGCCTCGGCCAGGCGGTCGGGGTCCATCTTCAATCCAAGAGCGTCCTCCATCGCCTCGACGGATTCCTTGAGGCCGTTGGCGATCATCCTGACGGCGGATTCGCCGCCGCGGCCGGGTGTGTGAAGCGTATAGAAGCGATTACTGGAGGAGGAGCAGTTGGAGCGGACCAGGTCCGCGAAGATCCTCTCACCCTGCTGGCAGGGCTGGTAGGTCGTCACCGAGAAGTCGGCGTGCGGCAGCGTCTCGTCTCCTTCCAGGACTCTCAGGAACGAGCAGGTCTCGCCCGAGAAGCCCTTGCAGGCCGCGTGGTCGAAGCATTTCCTAAGGCGTTTCTGGTTGCGGCCTTTCAGCGCGGCGTAAGTTTCCAGAGTCAGGGAGCGGACGCCCAGGGCGGCCAGGATCTCCGAGGGGAAGAAAAGATTGCGCCAGACCAGGGGCTCCTTGCCCCTCGAGAAAAACTCGTGGCGCGTCATCTGCGTGCGCATGGCCGTAGACTTGTTAACTAGAGCGCGGTCGAAAAGCTTGTCGGTGAAAGATTCCAGCGTCTTCCTGAGTTCTTCGCTCTTCAGGGTCTCTTTCACTTTGCTGATCTCGGGGAAGGTAAGCTTGCTGCTTCCGTCCTCCCCTTTCACCTTGGCGACGTTCTCGAAAACGCGCATGGCTTCCCTTCTGAGGTTGGGATCGGTAACGGCGTCCACGAAATGCTTGAATTCCGGGATCGTGATGCCGGTGCGTTTCGTCTCGACGGTCTTGGGAGGATCGACCTTCCCCTTAAGGGAGTCGAACTGCTTGGCCAAAACCGCGGCGCCCAGAGCGCCCATAACAGGATGGAACTCCGGGATGATGATGTTGCAGCCGGTGATCTCCTTCAGGTAATAGGCCACGGCCCTGTTGTAGGCCACGCCGCCCTGGAAGATGATGTCGCCGTGGTAATTCAAGAAGAGCTCGCCGACGCCGGACATGATCGTCCTGGCCTGGGCGCGGCAGGCCGCCGCGATAACGTCGCCCAGAGGATAGCGGTTCTTGAATTTGTTGATAGAAGTTGCGCCCAATACGGCGCAGACCGAACTGACTTCCAGGTCGGAGTCGAAGTTGCACTTCTGGGCCATCTCGGTGATGGGCACGTTCAGCTTCGCCGAAACGGAATCGAGGAAGGCGCCGGTGCCGGCCGCGCAGATGCCGCTCATTTTGGAAGTCCAGATGTTCATCTCCGGATTGTAGAGCATGGCCTTGCTGTCCTGGCCGCCGACGTCAAGGATCGCCTTGCAGTCGGGGTAATAGTGGCGGGCGCCGGAAACGTGCGCCGTCACTTCCGAAACGAAATAGTCGAAGTTCAAAAATCTGTGCAGTTCATCGACGACCTGACTGCCCGTCACGATCGTGCAGGAGATGTCATCCTGAGTCTTGCCGACCGAAGCCAAAAAGTCCAGAATGGTCTTCGAGAGCGCGCCCACATTGCACTGCCCGCAGTTCGAGCAGCGTCCGGTGCAGGCTAATTTAGCGTCTTTCCTGGGAACGGTCCTCTGGTACATCGTGTGCATGACCTTCCCCTCTTCCGTCAAAAGAACCGCTTTGATGGTAGTGGAGCCGATGTCCACGCCTAAAAACAATTTCTTTTTAGCAACAGCCATATATAATCCTTAATTTTATTTCTCTTTAAGCAGATCGTCGACTATCCTGCGCATGGCGTCCTTCTGTTCCTCCATGGACTTCACCATCTTGAACTGGACCCTGGCGCGGTCTAAGTTGTGATTCTCCCTTTCCGTCTGGAAATAAACGTCGCCGTTCAGATGGTCCGCCAGGAAGCGGAGGCCAATTTCGAAGGTGATCAGATTGCCGCAGAAATAGAGAAGCTCCTTCTCCCTTTCGGAAAGGATGTTCTTGGTAGCGGAGACATATCCCCTGACCAGCCCTTCGAAAAGCGAGATGTCCATATTGATCTTGTCGAGGTCGCGTTCGTCCTCGTCGCCTGTCCTCGTAGTGGACCTGACGCAGTCGCCCACATCGTACAAAGAGGAGCCCGGCATCAGCGTGTCGTAGTCGATGACGCAGAGCCTCTTCCCGTTGGCGTCAAGAAGCACGTTGTTGATCTTCGTGTCGTTGTGCGTCACTCTTTCCGGGATGCTGCCGTCAGCTATGCCGTCCAGGACGCAGCTGATGGTGTCCTTCCTCGCGAAGCAGAAGTCCATCTCTTCCTTTACGCTCGCGGCTCTTCCGGCGGCGTCCTGCTTAAAAGCCTCCTCCAGCTGCTCGAAACGGAAGACCGTGTCGTGGAACCTGGGGATCGTTATTTCCAGAGGCCCGCCCGGAATGTCGTTCAATAGGTACTGGAACTCGCCGAAAGCCTTGCCGGTCTCGTAAGCCTGGGTCACGGTCTCGGCGTGGTCGACGGAGAAACCGCCTTTGACGTATTCCATGACGCGCCAGAACTCGCCGTTGTCATCGATGAAGAAGTAGCGGCCGTCGCTGGCCGCGCGGAACTGCAGCGGAATGATCCTGACCGACTTATCCTCCCTGACTTTCTTCTTCAGGTGCTGGCAGACGCGGCCTATGTTGTTCATCACCTTGTCAGGCTCGGTGAAGACTTTGGTATTGAGCCGCTGCAGGACAAAGTCGTCGTAGCGCCCGTTCATCATCCCGTGGATGTGGTAGGTGCTGTTGATGTGCCCGCCTTTCAGCCTGGAGACCTCCTGAACTTTCAGTTCAGGCTCGAACTGCACCGAGACTGAATGGAGACGCCACTTTAGGAATTCAGATAGTAAAAACATATTGTTTATGATACCAAAAGGACGGCGCATTTGCAAAGAAACCGGGACCGCCCTTCGACCGCCCTGCCATTTGACTTGAAAAGGGCCTAAGAGTATAATGTCCAATACTTGTAAAATATTAATCCACATATCCGATTATGGGTCTTACGATAACTGAAAAGATCATCGCCAGGCACGCCGGCAAAGAGTCCGTCGTCCCCGGCGAGACCGTCTGGGTGAGCGTCGATCTCGTGATGACGCACGACGTTTGCGGTCCCCCTTCCTTCGCCATTATGGAACGCGAGTTCGGAAGCGACGCGCCCGTCTTTGACAAGGAGAAGGTCGTCCTTATCCCCGACCACTTTATCTTCACCAAGGATCCCGCTTCCATAAGAAACGTCGACATTCTGAGGAAATACGCCCAGAAGAAAAACATAAAGTATTTCTACGATCCCCAAAAGGAATCTTACCGCGGCGTCTGCCACGTCGGCCTTCCGCAATCCGGCCACTGCCGTCCCGGCGAACTGGTCATAGGCACCGACTCGCACACCTGCACCTACGGCGCCTTCGGCGAATTCTCTACGGGCGTCGGCAACACTGACGCCGGCTTCGTCCTGGGCACCGGCAAGTTCCTCCTGAAAGTTCCGAAACAACTCCTCTTCCTCTTCGAGGGCAAGCTCCCGAAGGGCGTCATGGGCAAAGACATTATTCTGACTTCCATCGGACGCATAGGAAGCGACGGCGCCACCTACTGCTCAATGGAATTCCGCGGCTCCGCCATCAGTTCCCTCTGTATGGACGAAAGAATGACGATCTGCAACATGGCGGTGGAAGCGGGCGCCAAGAACGGCATCATCGCCCCGGACGAAACGACCAGAGAATATCTGAAAGGCCGCACGGACAAACCCTACACGGAATACCAGTCTGATCCCGACGCCAATTACGCCGCCACTTACGAATTCAAGGCTGAGGAACTGGTGCCCGTAGTCGCGAAACCCTATTCCCCCGGCAATGTCTGCCCCGTCAAGGAAGTGGCTGGAACGAAGCTGACGCAAGCCTACATCGGCTCCTGCACCGGCGGCAAAACCGCCGACTTCAAAGCCGCCGCCGAGATCCTGAAAGGCCGCAAGGTCAAGATCAGGACGATAATCACCCCGGCAACCAAGGAAGTCGCCGCTTCTCTCGACACTGAAAAAATCGGCGGCGAAACGCTGAGGCAGATCTTCGAAGCGGCCGGCTGCGATCCCATCCAGCCGCCCTCCTGCGGCGCCTGCATGGGCGGTCCCATTGACACCTACGGCCGCACCATGGCCGACGAGGTCGTCGTCTCCACCACGAACCGCAACTTCCCCGGCCGCATGGGCTCCATGCAGAGCCAGGTCTATCTTGCGACACCGTATACCGCCGCGGCCTCGGCGCTGTTCGGCGTCCTGACCGACCCCAGGGAGGTATTATGACCGACAAGATCATCAAAGGCAAAGCTTACGTTCTGGACGACAAGATCGACACCGACCAGATCATTCCGGCCTGTTACCTGACGCTCGTCCCGACCATTCCTGAAGAGCGCGTTGCCCTCGGAAGCCACGCCCTTTCCGGACTGCCGGAACGCTATCCCCGCTTCATCAGGGAAGGCGAAACGAAGTGCGAATACACCTTCATCATCGCCGGACGCGACTTCGGCTGCGGTTCCTCCAGGGAACACGCCCCCGTCGCCCTCTCGGCCGCCGGAGTGAAAGCCGTCATCGCCGAATCCTACGCCAGGATCTTCTTCAGGAACTGCATCATGACGGGTTCCGTCTATCCGATGGAAACGCCCGTCAAACTGAACGAGATCATAAAGAACGGCGACGAGCTGACGCTCGATCTGACGAATAATACGCTGACGCTTCCGGATGGAAAAACGATTTCCCTGACTCCCCTGGGCGCGACCGGGGAAGTCATAGAAGCCGGCGGCATCTTCGAATTCGCCAGGAAGTCCGGCATGCTTCCCAAATAAACGCAATTAATCTTAAAACATAAAGAACCGGAGAAAACATGTTATACTTGTTCCGCAAATCCCAAAGATGGCTCCTGTGGCTGCTGCTTATCGTAGTCGTCATCACCTTTGTTTTCTGGGGCTCCAAGCCCAACAGAATGTTCAGCATCTCCCCGACCACCAAGCTTTCCTCCTATGACGGTCAGAAGATCACCTTCGAGGATCTCCAGCGCGCCAAGGGAGCCGCCAGAGTCCGCCTCGCCATGCAAGGCTGGCCGCTCAGCGAAATGAGCGACGGCCTTCTGACCACCCAGGCCGTCCTTCACATCGTCAGCTACCGCAAGGCCAAGAAAGCCGGCGTCACCATCGACAACACCATGCTCCAGAACGCGCTGAGGGCGTACGTCCCCATGTCGACCTCTCCGGAAGCCTACCAGCGCTACGTCTCGTCCACTTTCGGCGTGAACAACACCAGGGAGTTCGAGGAAGACTTCCGCCAGATCCTGGCCATCTCCCTCAATTCCAACGACGCTTCTCTGTCCTTCTTCGAACCGAAGAACGAGAAAGACCTCGACTACGTCAGCTCCAACGTCAAAGCCGACATCCGCTACGTCACCTTCGTCTACAGCGCCAAGCTCGAGGAAGCCGGCAAAAACGTCAGCAGCAACGACGTTCAGGCTCTCTACGACAAGGATCCCCATGCTTTCGCCCAGCCGGAAAAATACCGCTTCCTGTGCGCCAACTTCAAGGCCGACACCAACAAGGTCCAGTACACGGAAGACGATCTCAAGAGCCACTTCGAGATCTTCCAGGGCGACTTCACCAAGACCAACGAGTTCGGCGAAACGGTCGACATGGACTACGAGGAAGCCCGCCCCCAGGTCTTGTCCGCTTTCCTGCTTGAGAAAGCCAACGAAGACGTTCAGGAAAAAGCCTACGCTTTCCGCGACAAAGTCTCGACCAAGGAAGAGCTCTCCGGCGAGGAACTGGAGAACGACTTCAGGGAAGCCGCCAAAGCCGAGAGCGTCCAGGTCCAGGATTCCTTCACGCAACCCGTCGGCCAGGTTTCCCCCATGGTTTCCAACGGCTCCCAGATCGCCAAGCTCATTGAGGAAGAGCCCGTCGGCACGGTCGACGTTTACGAAGCCGCCGACAACTTCTTCCAGGTCTACCTGGTGGTCTCCCGCAGCGAAGCTTTCGAGCCGACTTTCGAGGAAGCCGAAAAGGAAGTCCGCGATGCCTGCGTCACCGCCAAAGCTTACGAGCTTACGAAGAGCGATGCCGAGAGCTTCCTTGAAAAGGTCAAGCTCGATCCCAAGAATTTCGAAGGCATCGCCACCAACGCCAACCGCCACGTCAACAAAGTCCCCCAGCCCGTCACTCCGCTGCAGGGCATAATCAGGGACATCCCCGCTTCCGAATACAAGACGCTCTTCCGCTATCCCGCCGAGACTCCCCGCCTCCTGCTTGGCGCCAACAACGTCTATGTCGCCATAGTCAGCGAATTCATCGACGCCGACGCTTCCTACGACACCGACAAGATGGGCGACAGGATAGCCGACCAGAAGACCGCTCTGGAAAACGAGCTCTACTCCAAGAGCACCGAAGAGGATATCTCCAAGATCCTTTCCGAACTTCAGGGCAACATCGTCAAAGCTACTGAAAACGCGCGCCAGTAGGCGTTTCATGAACTCCATCCGCGTTCTTTATAAAAAAGGCTGCGGCCCTTCCAGCTCCCACAGCATGGGACCGAAAAGGGCCGCGGCTCTTTTTCGTCAGACCCTTCCCAAGGAAGTCAAAAAGATCTCAGTTGAGCTTCTGGGAAGCCTCGCCTTAACGGGCAAAGGGCACCTCACCGACATGGCCGTCCTGGAAGGTCTGGCTTTCGACAATACTGAGATAATCTGGAAGGGCGAGACAGTTCTCCCCCACCATCCCAACGCCCTCATTTTCCACGCCTACGACGAGCAGGGGCACGAGATCGTTCCCCCGAAGACTTTCTACAGCGTGGGCGGCGGCGACCTCGAGGACGAAAAGGAGAATTTCCTGCCGATCGCCGTTTATTCCGGCTACCCGCATGACTCCATCACGGAAGTCACGGAATTCTGCCTGAAATACAATCTCACCTACTACGAATACGTCGCCCACTTTGAGAACGACGCCAGCGGCTTGGAAGATTTCCTGAAAAACGTCTGGCACTCCATGAAAGGCTCAGTTGAGGAAGGTT
>JAGCDY010000003.1 GCA_017650925.1 bacterium | reverse complement strand
TCTATTTCTGCGATCTCCAGGACCGGACCACCGACGGGCACGTCAGCGTTGACTACAACAGCGTCAATGCCTACCTTGACTGCGTCAATTCCTATACCTTCATCTACATCGAGGAAACGGGCAGCAGCTCGGACACCACCGTCGAAATCAAGAAGAGCACTTACAAAAAAAACATCAAGAAAGGCGAAGCCAAGTTCACCATCGACTACACGGCGAAGACCTACTCCGTTTCCACCCCCGGTTTCGAGATCAACGGCGCTAAGATATTCATCGGTCCGGAATACAAGACAAGCAAAAGCGGCTCCCACAACTACGTGATCGAGGACTACTGGTTCAAGAAGATCGGCAGCTGCCAAATCAAGGAAGACTTGAAGAAAGGCGGCTACACTTGCAAGCTCAGCGTCAACTCCGCCGGGACTCTCAACGACATCTTCCCCGAATCATCCAGCCCCTGCCCCGCCCGCATAGCCACAAGATATTTCATCGACAGCGTCCATACCCCATCTGTCGTTTACGACGTCGTCTTTAAAGATGGCAAATCCTTAACCGCCACCTATAAGAAATGAAAAATCTTTTCGCCTTAGCATTACTCATCCTTGCCCAGGCAGCGCTAGCCTACGAGATCGACTTCACTTTCGCCGGGGCCGAATACGGAACGAACTTCACCGCCGTGGTCACTCCAGGAGAAGACTTCACCTACAATGGAAAACTGACCTTTGAGCAAAGCCTGACCAAGATGACGGTCTCCCGCCTGCCCGACCAGACCGCCCATTACAACGCCGGGCTCTTCATCGGTCTCACCGAATCGACTACGGATCTTCCCCTCTATGATGAAATGTTCGGAGACGACGCCTGGGTCATGGGCGAGTATGTCTCCGAATTTTTCTCAAATCGGGAAATTATGACAGGCCCAAACGTCAAAAAAGACCGCATCCGGGAGATCTTCCAAGGATGCTCCGCCAGTTTCGGCACGGGCGACACTTTCCTCTTCTATTACTCCGGTATAATCAATTCCGACGCGAGCATGGCCCTCTACGACGATAACTACACCTCAGAGGAGTTTGCCGAGGATCTCTCGCTCTTCAAGGACGGCGTCATAATCATCGTCATGCTGGACGCCGACAACGCCCACCTGCTCGCCAACAAGGGGATCCAGAAGGACAACAAGAATTTCCTCATGATCGCCTCCGACAAAAATCTTCCCGCCAAGCATAAAAAATGGAAAAAGATCGTCGGCAAATGGCAGGAAGAAGTCAGCCCCTTCACAATGGGGTTGTGGTTGTCGCGCGCCAATGTGACTGACCTGAACGAAGACGGCCTTCTCTCCTGCGACGAATATTTCCTCAGGGCCAAGGCCTGGCTTGCTTCCAAAAATCTTACCAACCAGCCGAGCATGAACAACCAGGAGCTCGCCTCCAAGATATACTTCTCCCCCGTTCCCTACGTTTCCAGCAACGGAAGAGTCTATGTCAATCATGAGGACGACACTTTTAAGTTCACGCTTCCAAACATCCAGAGCGACGCCGTAGTCTATATTGAGGAAGGCGAAACGAAGGAGGACTATGTCATAACTCCCAAGAAAGCCTCCCTAAGCGCCAACTTAAAAGAAGCCGGCCCCAATCTTCCCACCAAGCTCTCCCTCACTTTCAACGTTGAAGACATTCCGGAGATCGACTATTTATCCATTAGCTTCGGAAACTACTTCATGCCCTTCGACACTTTCTTGAAAGAGACCGAGCGCAGCCTCACCATGGCCACGGTTGACTACGATTTCAATATCACGTCCAAGTTTAAATTCAGCATTAAAAAAGGATATTGCCAATGCAATATCAACCTCAAAGGCACGTCCAAGATAGCCAACGAACTCAAGTTCGAGGACGGCGAGGAACTCGTTCCCTTGATGGTCAACTGCCGCGGAATGCTTTCAGGCGCCGGACTCTCCTTCCTAAAGACCTACAAGCCCGGAAAGACTTTCTCCGCCAAACTTGATACGAGGAAATAACCATGCCAAGGCTCTCCGCTCTTCTCCTGACAGCCGCTGCGATAACGGCCAGCGCCTATCAGATCCACGTAGAATATGAAAGCAAGGACTACGGCACAAACTTCTTCACCACCGTCCCCCCCGGCGAGGACTTCTACTATGTGAACCAGATCTCATCGGGCCAGGATGGCGTCAAGAACTTCAGGATCCACAGGATCTCCCCCCAGCAGTACGACAAGAACGTCGCCCTCATCGTAGGACAGGAAACAAGTGAAGGGGCTCAGCTCGCCTACCACGACATGGAGTGCATAGATAAGATCTGCAACACCATCTTCACCAAGTACTCCTTTTACGGCTCCCTGGCGACCAAGGACACCGTCCGAGGCTTCATAAAGGGCCAGGCCTCCCAGCTCGCCATCAAGGATACCCTCCTCTTCTACTTCACCGGCACGGTTAAAGACGGCGGACTGCTCCTCTATAACGACGAAGTCTACACCACGGACGAGTTCGTCTCGGACCTCGCGCTCTTCGACACCAACGTCAGGATCGTCGTCATAATAGACGCCGACAACGCCAGGGATTTCGTCCCTTACGTTCTTAAAAATGAACGCGTCTACATATACTGCGATAAGAACATTCCCAAGAAGTACAAGGAGCAGATGAGCCCCTTCACTCTCGCCCTCGACCGCTCCTTCGACAATGTCACCGACGGCGACGGCAACGGGCTGCTTTCCTTCACGGAAATGTACTACCGCGCCAGGAATTACCTCATCGCCATCAAATCGAAGCTCTCGCCCTATTACGGATACGGCGAGATCTCTTCTCCCCTTTACTGGGCCCTGGCTCCCGAAGTCGGATGCGACGGCTGGATCCGGGTAAGTAAAAACGACTTCACCGCCTGGGTCCCCGCGGTGGACTCCGACCTGGAGCTTTACATAGAGGAAGGCAGCTGGAAAGGCACCTGGGATAATCTTCTCGAAGTCCGAAAAGGCTCCCTCCAGGCCAAACTGAAAGACGGCGGCCCCTCGTACCCCACCAAGTTTTCCCTTGAGGCCCTCTTCCCCTACTACGACTTCGTCTCCCCGGCCCTATACCTTGACCGGATCTGCATCCCCATAGGCAGAAAAATAAAGGAATCCAAGTCCTCCGTCACTTACACGATAGAGAATTACGAGTTCAAGACTGTCGGCAAACTCACCATAAACAAGAAGACCCTTGTTGGCAAACTCACCTTCAGCGAAAAGAGCTTCCTGGCCGACGCCTTCACCTTCGACTCCAACCCGAAGAGATCCAAGTCTCCCTTAGGGACTTCTCTATCCTTTTCCACCCCATGGTCCCCTTCCAGAAGACCTATAAATCCGGAAAAACCTTCACCGCCAAGCTCGCCAAATAAAGCAAAAAAAGCGCGAACAAAAAAGGCCTCCCGCCGGGAGGCCTTTTTTTATCACTTCACGTTCTTCTTCGTCACTACGGATTTCTTAACGTTCTTGTTAAGACTCCTCGTCTTCGTGACCGTAACGGTAGATCCATCGCCTTTGCCGTCGGGCCTTCCCGGCAGCGTGAGCAAAAGCTTAAGAGGACCAACGTCCTTGGGCGTTCCAAGGCCGCACACTTTCCCGGCAGCGTTCCTAACCAGCACCACCGGCAGCACCTCTTCGAAACAAACCACATGGAAAGCGTACAACCCTCTGTCGATAGCCATAGCCATCGCCTCGGGCCTCATGCTCCATTCCCTTCCGCCGTACACGCCTCCCAAGAGCACGATCTCATCAGGATCAGTTGCAACAACAGCGCCTTTCCCGGCGCCAGTTTTCTTTACTCCCGCCAATTCCACCCAGGATACTTCGATATCTTTCATAAGCGCTCCTTGATCGTTTAGGTCTTAATCTTTCAGGACGGACCAGTCTTTTACTTGATCCCCCACGATACGGCCGGTCCTTTGGTTGACTATCACGTTCTCAATGCGCCCGTTGGCAAGAAGGACCAAAACTGTTTGTTTGGAAAGAGGTTTTTTGCCACGGTCTGTGCTGTTGATGCGAACATAGCCGGTCTCAACGCCCTGGTCGGCAAGAAGCGGGTCCGAGCTTTCCGGACGGGCGCAGGAATTGTAAGACCAACCGATGTGGTTTTTGTCGAATTCCCGAGGGCCGGGGTTCTTGGAGAAATCGTCGAACTTGCTTCCCGGCGGATGCATCAATTCGTTCAGTTGTTCGCTGCTCATGCGGCCGGTATAGGCAAGAGGATACAGGTCGCATACGCCGCCGCCCTCGCCGTCAGCGCTCTTAGGCTGAACGCTGGGAAAAGTGCCGAAATCTTCCTGATATGTCTGCATGAATAAATACAAGTCGCGAAGCATGGCTTTGCGCTGCAATAGAGAAACTTTTTCATTCACCGGTCCCTGGGCGCCGATACCGAAGGCAAGCAAGCCACCGGTTATGGGATCGCAGCCGGAAACAAAGAATGTTAAGGCCAATACGGCAGCTTTTAAAAGTTTGCTGTTCATGATACGTTCCTTGTGATTTTAAGTTGTGAGCCTGTCTTTTTTATGGCCGTATGTCATCTAATTCGCCGTTGTCGTTTATGCCGTTCGGTCCGTTCGACCAAACATCGAATTTAAAACGATTGAATTTAGGTTCGAGGATCCTGAAATTCAGAGGATTTCCCCAGGCGTCGACTATGGCCTCATTGTTCTTTCCTTGAAAATAATGCTTCTTGTCTGGGTCGAAATAGGGGCCTCTCCATTTGGGGTCTTTATAATATCTCGCGTCTTGTAGATCCGGCCCGTTCGAAAAACCTGTCAAAGCGTTAGAGATCTCCTTCGGGTCGTCTGTCATGGGATAAGAGCCCATATCTCTTTTGTATTGGTCCAGAGCCAAGATAATGTTCTGAATAATGACCGCGGTCTGGGTCTTCTGCGCTTGTTTATTAGCCGCACGGGCACCGGCAACACCTAATGACGCAACTGCGAGCTCGCAGCCGGAAACAAAGAATGTTAAGGCCAATACGGCAGCTTTTAAAAGTTTGCTGTTCATGATACGCTCCTTGATGAGAGTTTCCTAAGATCACGGACTCCTATCAGCAAGATTATACCAATATGCTCTTAGGTTGCCAATAGGCCTTTAGGGATCGAGCCGGACCGTTTTTAGGCAAACGATTAATTTGGTATAATATGTGTGTAAACAACAAAGGAGTGCACATGAAACCGATAACCCTGTTTGCTTCCGCTGCTGTGATGATCATTATGCTCTGCACCGGCTGCAAATCCATTTCCGTGTCGGATCTCAATCCTGAAAGATCGCCGAACGCCAGACTGCTGCCCTATCTTATTCCTGTCGTTGATACGAACAATATTCAGGAGATCTACACCACTGGTGTTTTGACGACAACTACCCAGACCCATACTTCTGGCACCCAGTACACGTCAGAAACGAGCTATAGGCATCATTACTCTCAGGATAACGTCTACAACGAGTCCTCAACTTCGAAATCGGACACCATTCGCCGCCCCGACCTGAGAGTCGGAGACGTCGTAAGCATCTTCACCAAGGAAGTTGAGCAGAATATCGTCGACATGAACAAAGCCAGCAGCCCCAGGGGCTATATCGTCCTCAATCTTAACACACGCGTTTCGGACAGCAACAAGGGCCTGGAGCTGATCAACGGATTGACGCTGGGAACTCTGTGCCTTTTGGGCATGCCCGGCAACTTCAGATCCGAGGAGCTCGACATCACTGTGAGCATCTATAACAACGCCAACACTCTCGTTAAGTCCTATTCCGCCGTCGCAATAGATGAGGAGACCACGGCAATGTACTACGGCTACGCGGATACGGACACGATGCGCAAGGCCGCCGCGCAGGCTCTCAAGAAAGCTCTTAAAGAGATCCGCGGGAAGATATACAGAGAATACGACCAGATCGCCGGCAGACTTTGATCGATCTGCCGCGCAAAAAATAAATATGAAAAAAATCGTTTTGAAGATCGAAGGCATGGGCTGCGAGATGTGCGTCAACAAAGTGACAGCCGCGCTGAGCGCAGTCGAATTGGTCGCCGAAGTTAAAGTGTCCTTGGAAAACGCTTTGGCAGAAATCTTCTATTATGGAGAGGAAGCGCCGAACAAAGCGGATCTGAAAGCGGCCGTTGAGAAGGCCGGGTTCAAGGTCGTTTAATTATTATCTTGGACAAAAGCCATGAGCGAGGAGGTCTTCACAGGCCTCCTCGACTTTTTTGGGAATATCGACGTGGGCAAGGAAGTTTTTGCCGTTGGGGCCGTAGCCTTCCGGGGTGTCCTCTAGTCTTTTGATCTCGCCGAGCAGGAGGCTCGTAAAGCGGGGGAACGGCCACATCCCTGGTATCGAGTCGGCAAAGGTGAGATCGGGGGTAATTTGGGCCTTGTAGGAGGCAAAATTGATGATCCTGAGGTCGGGGCGGTATTTCTTCAGGGTAGCGCACATGCGGAGCTGCATGGTGGCGTCCTGGCAGAGGATGATATTTACGCAAGGAACGGCGTTGCCTTCCAGAAGCGCCAGGAGATTTGTGATGTTGTTGCCGCAGTGGGTGGACTTTGTTTCCAGGTAGTCGGCTTTTAGAGAATAGCGGTTTTTGAGATAGGCCTGGAAGATCTCGGCTTCACATTTGTCTTTAGTTTTGATGTCCGGGAAGAGCCTTTGGACTGTGTCGCGGAGTGATTGGGTTGTGTGCCCTACTCCGCCGACGATGACGTAGGTCTTGGCAACTTTGTTTTTGATGGCTTGGGCAAGCGCGTCCCCTCCCGCTATTATGGAGCCGCCGAAGAGGACCATAACGTCAGCCTGGCTGAAGCCATAGGCCGATCCAAGAGCTTCCTGGGTAAGTTCCGGCACGTCGCGGCGTCCCAGAAAAGCGCTTAGTGTGTTGATGGCATCGGAGATCATGTTGATATTTTAACAAAAAGGATCGCGCTTCCGGGTCAAACGGCGCGATATGGTAAAATAAACGTGTTAATAATAAACTTTGGAGAGAGCTTATGAAAAAGCGCGCGTTATTTGTTTTTGCACTGCTGTTTTTGGCTGTCAATTCCTATGCTCATGAAGTTTACGTCGCCTACGTGGCGGACAAGGCCTGCGGCACAAATCTGGTCTTCAATGTCGAGGACGGCACCGGCTTCCAATTTTACTGGACGATCCCTAATGGCTACGATCTCTCGTCCTTTAAGTACGTCGGTGAGCCGCCTCAAGTAAAGCGCGTTTGCAAAACGCTCTTCGTTGGCATCAACGACTATCTCCCCTCCCGGCAATTGAAGTCGCTTACCACCTGCGTGAACGACGCCGAGACCATGGCCGCCCTCTTGGTTCAGGGCGGATACTATCAGGGAAAAGACGGCTACCTTCTGGAAAACGAAGGCGCGCTGAAAAGCAACATCAGGTCCTGCGTAGTGAACGCCGCGAGCGAGCTTATCGCCGGCGACGTCTTCGTATACTACCACTCCAGCCACGGAAGCGAAAAAAACGGCATAGCTCTTTGCGCGTACGACAGCAATTACTCCGCGGCCGAACTGGCGACCGACCTCAGCAAATTCCAGGCCGGCGTAAGAGTCGTCGTGATCCTCGACACCTGCTTTTCCGGCGGCATGATCCCGACGACAAGCATGTCCCAGGCCGTCATCTCGGAAATGGCCGAGATAAGGGCGAAAAGCAAGGGTCTCTCTATTGCCGAGGCGGAAGCCGATGTGCAACATGACGTGACCTTCCTCACAGCCTGCAGGGGCGACGAGGAGTCCTACACCTCCAAGGTCATGCTCAGCATCTTCACCAGATGCCTCTACAACGGCTGCGACGCCATGAGCGACCTGGACGGAGACGGCATGCTCTCCTTCTACGAGATCTTCGAGAGAGCCCTGGCCTATCTCGCCACAGGGAGCGTTGACCAGCATCCCGTCATCAGCAATCCCGAGCTGGCCCACTCTGTCTACGCCATGCCCATTCCCCAGCCCAGCTGCTTCGGCTCTTTCGTTTTCAAAGCCGACCGGTTCGCCTTTGTCGTTCCGGCTGTCAAGCAGTCTCTCTACATCGAGCTGAAGGCAACTCCCAAAAATCAGCCTTTCGATGTCACGCAGTTCAATCTCAAGACCAATCTCAAAAAAGCAGCAGACCTTTCCGATCCGCTTCCCAACAAATTCGACATGTCTTTCAAGCTGGGCACAGTGCCGGAAGAAGCCAAAACGCCCGTCACGCTTAACGGCGCCGACATGTCCCTCAACATCGAAGGCCTCATAATACCCATCGCCCAGACAGGTCAAACTATCAAGACCAACAAGAAAAAAACGAGCGTCACCATAGGGCTCATGAACTACTACTTCGAGACCATGGGCAAGCTCCAGTACAAGGTCAACGAAAAGAAAGGTATTACGACTTACAAGCTGAAGATCGCCGGCGAAAACGGCCTCCATACCATGTTCAATCCTACGAGCTCCGTCCAGACGACCCACATCTTCCTAAGGGGCCCGCAGTGCGTCAGAGCCAACATCGACTGCAAAACGGTCATGAAGGAAGGCAAGAGCTTCACCGCGAAACTTACCAAAGAAGATAAATAAAAAAAGGCCTGCGACTTTCGCAAGCCTGAGGGCATAAAAAAACCACACCGGCATGAGCCGGTGTGGTTTTTTCTTGCCGATCAAAGATCAGCTTCAGCGTCTGCGAAGGAACGCCACGAGAGCGATGAGGCCGAGAGCCAGGAAGCCCGGTTCAGGAACGCCCAGAACGTAAACGTTGGCGTAGCTGACGAAGCGGGGGCCGCTGCTGCTGGTCCACCAACCATGGTAGAAAGCGACTTTGTCAACGGAGCCGGAAATGTCGTCGGTGAAGCCGAAGGTGTGGTCCGGAGAGTTGGCGAAGTCATAGCCGCCGATGGCGCGGTAAGCGGAGCCCATGTTGCCGGTGTCGATACGGCCGACTCTGTAGAGCGTGCTGTCCTGATTGAAAACGAAGGAAGTCTTGCACCACTTGTCGATGGGGCCGTCGTTGCCGAACTGGATCTCTTTGCCTTCGCCGTCAACTTTGAAACTGGTTTTCCAGTGCCAGTTGTCCCAGAAACGCCAGAAGGTCATGCCGCCGTTCCTGATGTCGCATCTCCACTGACCGTCGAAATAATGGGAGGCCGTGCCGATCTCGAAGACGTAAGTGCAGCCTTCGTACTTCTCAGCTTCGATATCGTCAAAGCAGAAACCGGTGTCAGGAGTCTGGTCCAGGAAGAGGCAGGAGGTCTGTTCGGAGTTGAAAGAAAGATTGGTGATGTAGCAATTCTCGGCAGTGCCGAGCGCAGTCATCCATTCCGGAACAATGTCAACCAGGAGCTGACCTTCGTCATAGTCGCCGAAATTGATGGAACGGACGAGCTTCTTACTGAGCTCAACGTATTCGACCTTGACATCGTCGTAATAGACGCCGGGACGAGTGGTGTCGGCGCCGCCGGTGCCGTTGGCGAAAACGAGGTAAGCGAAGCCGTCGCAGCGCTTGATGACCAGCTGATAGGAAGCGGCGGACTGACGAACGCCGTCAATGTAGAAATCAACCAGGCCGGTGGCCAGTTCGACGGAGAAGAAGAATTCCTGCCAGGTGTCTTCCGTAACAACGCCGGGATATTCCACCGTCTTGCCGCTTTGGGAATCGGGAGACAGATCGTAGCCGTTGTTCAGGAAGTTGAGCTGCGTGCCGTTGTTCTCGAAGTTGATGAGGGGGCGCTTGTTGTTGTCGCCGGTGTTGGTGGACTGGTAGTTAGCGTTCAGGCGGAATTCGCCGTACATATGGCCGGCGACCTGGAAACGCTTGAAGGTGATGTTGAGGTAATTGCCCGGTTCGAGGACGATGCCGGAACCGTCGATGGGGATCGCGATGCCCTGCTGGCCGGCGCCTTCGATCTGGGTGACTTTCAGAACTTTGTTGCCGTCAACAGTTTCGATGGTGGCGCCGTCAGCAGCGACTTCGCCCCACTGGGTGGCCGGGGAAACGACCATGCCAGCCTGACCGAGAGCGGCGCCTTCTGCGCAGCCTTCAAAATTCTGATCGAGAAGCACGGTGGTGCTGTCTGCCAGAACGATAGAAGCGGCCAGCACTACGCTAAGGGTAAGAATTTTTTTCATATTGTTGTTTTGGGTAAAGGTTATTGGTTTTTATTATCAATTTTACGTAAGGGTATTATACCCAAAAGGCGGTTTGAATTCAACGCCTTTTCGTTTTCTTACCTTACTCCCTCAGAACTGTCCAATCCTGGACTATATTCGTCGAGAAAAAACCGTCAAAATCCCTTTCGAGATAAACGCGCCGGCCGTTCGCCAAAAGGACTATTTCATAGATCCTAGCTCTTTCAAATTCTTCTAAATTCAAAAACTTGTCAGAAAAATAGCTCCGCATACCCCAACCGCCCCTTTTCCAAAAGCCTCCCTCCACCAGCAGAGGATCATCGGTCCCGGGGCGGGCCTTGGCGTTGTAAGCCCAGCCTATGTGGTTGGTATTGAAATCGTCGATGGAAAGTTCCTTTGAGAAAGCTTCATATTTCCTGCCGGGAGGCTGCAGGAGCACCTCGAGTTTGGGATGGCGCTTTTTGTTG